>NZ_QOVX01000070.1:0-1565 GCF_008365395.1 Neorhizobium sp. P12A
AGCGGACGGAAGTCGCCATCGGCTGCTCGGTCCTCAATAGAATGATGGCATGCGCACGCCCGAAATCCGTCCGCTGCAAGACTGCAACGCCGTAGCAACAGCATCAAAGACGGAATGCCGTTCTTTCAACGACCCGCGCACCAAAGCCATTGAAGCTGAGATTGCCAAACTCGACAAGGAGATCCTCGCCATACATCGCAAGGATGACGTCAGTCTTCGTCTTGCCTCGATCCGGGGCATCGGGCCGATTACGGCGTCGTTTCTATCGGCAAGTATTCCGGATCCGGGCCTTTTCGAGGGTGGACGAGAGTTCGCGGCATTCCTGGGGTTGGTGCCTCGACAATATTCGAGCGGCGGCAAGCCGATGCTTGGCCGGATCTCCAAAATGGGCAACCGGCATTTGCGAAAGCTCTTGGTGGTCGGAGCGCATGCGGCTCTCTACAGCATCAAGAATGGCAAAACCAAATCGCCACTGGTGGACTGGGCAAGAGCCTTGCTGGCGAAGAAATCCTTCAAGCTTGTGGCTGTCGCTCTGGCGAATAAAATGGCGCGCATCGCATGGGCGATCATGACCAGAGCCGGGAGCTATGAAGCAAACCTGGCAACGCAATAAGCAAGACGTTGTTCGAATTGCCGTTGGGCACAAAAGTTGGCGGCGTGACGAAGGAGTGATGTGAAGGCACAAGCGGAATGGACTGTACGAACCGAAGTACCCGTGGCATCGTATAGCGCGGCAAAGCGCGGTAAGTTGATAGGGATCGGTTTGAGCGCAAAACATCAGGGCCAGCGGTCATATCAAACCGCGCTTACAGGCCGGAGACATGACTGCACCCGACCCGCCAAGCTCAAACATCGCCTAAATCACCTTGCCAAGCGGGCGCCATCCAGACATTGCGATGCCCCAGCGTCCCTACAGCATGTCCCTGTGCTTCAAAGGCGCACCGACGAACGCCGAGGCCTCCGCCTGCAAGCCGCCTCGCGCTGCTTGCCTACCCGATGGAAAGGCGAGATAATTGTTCGTCAATCTTCAAGGCGCTGACCATGGCCGCGTTCGATCCGATGACGGAAATTGATGCCGCTCAGGTGATCGACGCGGCGGCAGAGAGTATGCTGGTGACGACGGCCGAGCTCGACTGGCCGGGTCCTACAATCGTGTACGTCAATCCCGCATTTGAACGAATGACCGGCTGGCACCGGACCGAGGTCATCGGAAAGACGCCGCGCCTCCTGCAGGGTCCTGAGACGGACGGGTCGGTATTCGAAAACCTCCGATCACAGCTCGCGGCCGGGCGGACATGGGAGGGCACTGCCGTAAACTATCGCAAGGATGGCAGTACATTCATGATGGAGTGGTCCATCGTTCCCCTTCGGGATGAGGCTGGCAAGATCCGCCAATATCTGGCGGTGCAGCGCGACGTCACCGCCCGCATCGAAGTCAACCGCGCGGCTTTGGTGCGCGGGTCGTTGAAGGAACGGCATTCCGTCTTTGATGCTGTTGCTACGGCGTTGCAGTCTTGCAGCGGACGGATTTCGGGCGTGCGCATGCCATCATTCTATTGAGGACC
>NZ_QOVX01000071.1:0-1479 GCF_008365395.1 Neorhizobium sp. P12A
CAAGGATTGGGAAAAATCCATCATCTCAGCCGAAGCCTGGATAACCATCGCCCATATCCGCATCCTTACGCGGCGGCTCGCAAGATATTGCTATCGTTGAACCCTTTTCGAGTCAGACTCTAAAGCATAAAAACCAGTCCAAGTTTTTATCCGCACCCCACCCAGGTCAGCTCTCAACGCAAATCAACACCCATCTTGTCCGAGGATGATTTGCATGACGTGACCGAACTCTTGACTATGAAGCGGCGCCGCCGCCGCGTGGTTGAACGGTGCGGAAATCCCATATGATACGGTAATTCCGCGCGACGGGCGTTTGCCCTCAACTGGAAAAGCTAAAGAAGAGATAGTGGACTGCGCGCGTCAGTCGCGGACAATCTCTCAGTTGCACTTGATTTGAGATTCGCGGTCTGCGGAACCTCAAATAAACCGCCGGTCAAGTAAGGTACGGTCGCATTCTCACGTTTAATATATAAGTGCCAAACGTCGCGAGATGATTGACAGAATTCAAAGAATTGGGATATCGATGCTATCTCCGATGTGATTAAGTCTAAGATATTCTTACGTTCTTTGTTTGGCTCTCCTGATCATGCGTGTATTGCTAGTCTTTTCTGTAGTTTTGACGTTTGCTGCTGTATCCGCTCACGCGGACGAGGTCAGCGTTAGAAACGAAGGCCCCGCAGCTATATATAAACTATATGCTTGGCCGGATGATCTCCTGCCGCGGTCCACAAATTTACTGAATATGCCGCTATCGCCCGGTGAAACGCAGATCGTTACCGTTGATAACGCGTGGAACGATTGCTCATTCATGTTTGAGGTCGACCTCAATAATCCTTCGACCCCGGCAAGGCGCATTAAGAAAAAGCTGGTCCCGATATTCACGGTACACAATATTTGCTCGACGGCTCCTAACGTGATCGATTTGAACAATTGAATAGTATTGCTGCGCGCTGGAGTTGCAAGGTAACGTCCAGAAATATTTCGAGCGCTATGTCGCCGAGCCGCTTAAAAGGTTGAGCTGCCGGCGCTAACTCCTACCAGCACGCCGATGTCGTCCCGAACAAAAGAATATAAAGCTTTTTATCGAGTACCGACAATGGCCCCGAAGTAATCACAACTGCCGAATACACAGATTGAATTGAGCGAGGCTATAGTATAGTCCTTTGTTGTGGAGTGGGAATCGTTATTGCCGGACGTCAAGGAATGGTAGAAAGTCAAACAGAAAATTTTTTGCAAGAACGGCGGCGAAGCTTTAGCCGATAAACTCCACGTGAGGACCAGCCAAGTTTTCGACATTCATCGCGAAGCGGTCGCGCGGGTGTCGTATGACACTGATTTAGTCTTGGAATTTAATCTGCAAATAAATTGCGAGGGCATATGTTATCACCTGACAAGGTTTCGAGAACCGATGCGCAATGGGATGACGACGCCCGGTCAGAGTTTATTGATTTTGATAAGCTGATAGCTGTCGCAAGGCGC
>NZ_QOVX01000072.1:0-1439 GCF_008365395.1 Neorhizobium sp. P12A
AAGGATTGGGAAAAATCCATCATCTCAGCCGAAGCCTGGATAACCATCGCCCATATCCGCATCCTTACGCGGCGGCTCGCAAGATATTGCTATCGTTGAACCCTTTTCGAGTCAGACTCTTAGACCAGCGGTCCCCAACGTCGTTTTAATGTTCATGATTTTTCCTTAGATGCGTGTGTCGTCGCGTTCGATGGTCATCAAGCCACCGCCGAAACTTCGTTGGTAGTCGAACGCTGCAACTTGACGATTTCCGTAAGGGCCATTTTGGCTACAGTTGAAATTAGAGCCTCATTCGGAGAGAGTTTCAACTCGCAGACCATAGCTTATGAATAGCTCCGCCGGCGAACGTTTGAGCTTGGCCGTTTCGACAGCGATGGTCTGGTCGGAGAGCATGTCGAAGATGCCTGTCGCAAAGACGGCGACGGGCATGCAATGGAGCACTCGGCTCTCCAACTGCTGACGAGTGATCGTCTTGCTGTTGCCGCCGCATGCGCCGCCAGGCTCGTCGATCAGAAGGCCTTTCTTGCGACTGGTGAAGCTATAGCGATCCTTGTCTGAGATCGGTCACCCGCTTGGAAAAGCGAAGGAGGTCCTCGCCGCTTACGGGATCGATGTCCACATCGAAAGTCCGCGTGATTGCTGCCACAGTCGCTGCAAAGCCCTGAACTCCCACGATCTCCACGAGCTCGGCTTCAGAGAAATGCCGGCTTGCTTCAGCAAGCGTAGCGTCATTTGGGTAGGAACGGTCAATCAGGCTGGCAACAAGGCGCACAAGCGCTTTTTCACGATCGGTGAAGACCTCGTCGTTAAACCGATTTTCGCGAAGGGCGTCGCGCTGCGCCTGGGAAACGCCGAGGATCTCGGATATCCCCTCATGCTGTGCCACGACATAGGCGGCGTCGAGCATATAGCCCGCTTGGAGGATCACGAGTTCACGGTCCCTCGCAGCCAGCGAGAGCACGCTCATTTGTGCGCCGGCGAGGCGAACGAAGACTTGCGCCCAATCCGGCGAGTGGAAAAGAACCCGCAGGAGATTGGCGGTCTGAGAAGACCCGAGACGGCTTTGGTAAATGCTGTCCGAGACATAGCTGATAGAAGCCATTGCAGGTATTCCTCGCTTCGTTTTGTTCTAAAGTGCCAATCGACTGATGCTGCTCAGGGGAGGTCAGAGTGGCGTGAAATCTCTGGTCGGATGTCGGTGATTTCTATGGCCGGATCACAAACGAGGTGATGGAATGCGGAGCATACGGCGCCCCTGAGCCCAGACCTCTAGAAGCATCCAACTTCAACCCTGTTGAAAAGGCTTCCCCAAAACTTAAGAGTCTGACTCGAAAAGGGTTCAACGATAGCAATATCTTGCGAGCCGCCGCGTAAGGATGCGGATATGGGCGATGGTTATCCAGGCTTCGGCTGAGATGATGGATTTTTCCCAATCCTTG
>NZ_QOVX01000073.1:0-1433 GCF_008365395.1 Neorhizobium sp. P12A
CGGATCGTGTCCATTGGAGTGGTGTAGCTGACGGCTGATTGCCGTGCTTTCCGACGTCGGGTCGGAGGGGATGTCAGCGTGCCACAGCGGGCAGACTGATTTGCGGATCATCGCTCATTTGGGCCATGGTCTCAAGGGTCATGTACCTGGCGCGTTGGACGGCCCATTCGTCATTCTGTTCGAGCAACAGCGCACCGACGAGGCGGACGATGGCTTCGTCGTTCGGAAAGATGCCGATGACCTCGGTGCGGCGTTTGATTTCACCGTTGAGACGCTCAATTGGGTTCGTTGAGTGGAGCTTTGCCCGGTGCTCTTTCGGGAAGGTCATATAGGCGAGCACGTCCTCTTCGGCGTTGTCCATGATGGTGGCAAGCTTCGGCACTTTCGGTCTGATCTGATCGGCAACACTGCGCCATTGAGCGCTGGCTGCCTCCGGCGTCTCTTGGGCAAAGGCCGTTGCGATGAAGGCGGATACGACCCGCCTGCCGCTCTTGCCGGCATGCGCCAGTACGTTCCTCATGAAGTGAACCCGGCACCGTTGCCAGGTGGCGTTGAGAACCTTCGTGACGGCGCCCTTGAGACCTTCGTGCGCATCGGAGACGACAAGCTTCACGCCACGCAATCCTCGACGTGTCAGCCTTCGCAGGAATTCCGTCCAGATCGGCTCGGCTTCCGACGTGCCGACTTCCATCCCCAGCACCTCGCGTCGACCATCGCTGTTGACGCCGACGGCGATGATAACGGCAACGGAAACGATGCGGCCGCCGCGCCGGACCTTGAGGTAGGTCGCATCCACCCATACATACGGCCACTCACCTTCAATCGGCCGGTCGAGGAACGCCTTCACCTTGACGTCGATTTCTTCGCATAGACGACTCACCTGGCTTTTGGAGATGCCAGACATGCCCATGGCCTTGACCAAGTCGTCGACAGAACGTGTTGATATCCCTTGGATATACGCCTCCTGGATAACCGCCGTCAGGGCCTTTTCCGCCATCCGACGCGGTTCGAGAAAGCTGGGGAAATAGCTGCCCTTGCGTAGCTTCGGAATACGAAGCTCGACGGTTCCAGCCCGCGTCTCCCAATCGCGGTCACGGTAGCCATTGCGTTGGGCAAGCCGCATCGGGTTCTTCTCACCGAAGTCAGCACCCGTGGCCGAGCCGACCTCCAGCTCCATCAGCCGCTCGGCCGCAAAACCAATCATCTCACGCAACAAATCTGCATCCGCGCTCTTCTCAACGAGGGAGCGCACGTTCATCATGTCATTGGTCATCGGTGGTCTTTCCGTCAGGTTGGTCTTGAACAACCCGACCCTAGCGGAAAACACTGATGGCCGCCCGCAAAGCCGATCACCCGCTACAGCGCAACGAGAAGCGCGCAGGCACTCGGCTTTGCTATCTCCCGCCAGTTACACCATCTCCTGGGGCACGATC
>NZ_QOVX01000074.1:0-1344 GCF_008365395.1 Neorhizobium sp. P12A
CAGAACGCCGCCATGGCCGAAGAGACCACCGCATCGGCAGAGACGCTCGCCGCCGATACCGAGGATCTCCTCGACCTTATCCGCGGCTTCCGCGTCAACAATGGCAGCGGTGCTGCTCAGGCACCGCACCAGCAGAGACGCAGGGCGGCATAGTATAAGATCATAGATTGTAAAATCTATCGGTACAGCATTGAAACAATAGAGCCGTCGGAAGAAATTCTGGCGGCTCTATTATTTACAGGTAAAATTACGCTCGACGGACTGCCCAATTCTTGGAGTCTTCTATAAGTCTTCCGCAAGAAGAGCTTATGTTTTTCTATCGCAGCGCAGCAAATGCGATGATTAAAACTGATTTAATCACGTCATTAAGAGCACGATTAAATCTTTATTAGCTGAAACAAGCCAATTTTAACCAACCGGAAGCAGCATGTGATTAAGCAGCGGTAGAAGCACCGAGATTACTCGAAGGCGCTCGCACAGGCGGTAGGAAACCGCACCGGTATTCGGCCCCCATTCCTGTTGCGAGGACATATGAAAAACCTCAAGATTGCTCATCAGCTTTTTGCCCTTGTCGGCGTACTCATGGCCGCCTTTGCGGTTGCCGTCTATTTCGAGATCAAGTCGCAAGAGGACTCGATCTACAATGATCGTTTCGACATGCTTCGCACCCAGGTCGAATCCGGTATCTCCATCCTCGATGGATTCTATCAGCGTGAAAAGTCCGGCGAACTGACCCATGAGGCCGCACAGGCCCAGGCGTTCAAGGTCCTGACCAACATGCGCTACAACCCGAACGGCTATATCTTCGGCTTCGACTTCCATGTCATCCAGCTGATCAACCCAAGCCCGGTCAACCTCGGCAAGGACATGTCCAGCCAGGTCGACAAGCGCGGCACCTATTTCAGCAAGGAATTGGTCGAAAAGGGCATCAACGGTGGCGGCCGCACGGTCTACTACTGGAACAAGCCGGGAATGCCTGACAGTCAGGTCTTCCTGAAGGGCAGCTATTCGGCCGCCTTCCAGCCCTGGCAGATCGTTCTTGGCTCCGGCGTCTACATGGATGACCTTGAGACCCAGGTGAATGCTGCAATGTGGAAGGCCTTCCTTATCTGCGGCATCGTCTTTGTCGTCGGTATCGGTGCTGCTCTCTACTTCATCCGCGGTATTTCCAAACCGCTTGCCGACGTGCATGAGGCGCTGAAGGCCGTTGCCGACGAGGATGTCAAGATCGCCATCCCGCATACGTCGATGGGCAACGAGATCGGCAAGATGGCCAAGGCCACGGCGTCACTGCAGGAGAAGGTGCGCGAACGCCATGCCATGGCGGAACGCCAGGCAGAACAG
>NZ_QOVX01000075.1:0-1213 GCF_008365395.1 Neorhizobium sp. P12A
AACCTGTGGCCGATCAGGCGGGATGGCACGGTGTAGAAGACCTTGCGCAAGGTGAAGCCGCCCGTCCGGGACACCGTGACGACAATCTCTTCGAAGTCCGTGGTCCGGCGCTCGGGCAGCGCCTGCAGATGAGATCGTTCTGCATCAATGCGCTTGCCATGGGCAGCGTTGCGACGGCTGACGATCTCGTCGACAAAGGCGCGGTAAGAACTGAGGTCGTCGAATTCCTTGGTCCCCCGCATCAGAAGGGCATCATGAACAGCGTTCTTGAGATGGCCATGGGAGCTTTCGATCGAGCCGTTCTCATGCGCGACGCCTTTGTTGTTGCGCGTCGGCGTCATTCGATAATGGGAGCAAAGCTGATCGTATCGGTGGGTGAGATCGACCTTGGCATCGGCGTCGAGGTTGCGGAATGCCGCCGACAGGCTGTCGCTCCGATGATAGAGCGGCGTACCGCCCACGGACCACAGGGCATTTTGAAGCCCTTCAGCCAGCGCGACAAAGCTTTCGCCGCCGAGAATGACATGAGCGTGTTCGAAGCCCGACCAGACAAGCCGGAAGTGATAGAACAGGTGATCAAGCGGCTGGCCGGCGATGGTCACACCAAGACAGCTGGCGTCGGTAAAATCCGAAAGGCCCAGCCGGCCTGGCTCGTGCATCTGGCGGAAGATGACCTCCTGCGCTTCGCCATGGACAGCACGCCACGACCGGATGCGTCGTTCAAGCGTGCGGCGGATACCTTCAGAGAGTTCTGGATGTCGGCGCAGCATCTCGTTGTAGACAGCGACGGCACGGATACCGGGTGCGGCCTTCAGGAGCGGGACGACTTCGGTCTCGAATATCGGCTCTAAGGGATCAGGGCGGCGGCGTCCGCGCGGCGCTTTGCTCTGAGATGGCAGTTGTACCTCCTTGTCGAGGCGGTATGCCGTGGCTCGGCTGATCGACGCTTTTGACGCGGCGACCTCTACGGAATGCGTTTGTCGGTACTTCATGAAGAGTCTCATCTGATGATCGGTTACATGGCGACCCGGCACAAACTGGTTCTCCAATCCAGAAAACCGCAAATGTACCGAACCGACCGCGATCATGAGACGCCGAAAATCTGCGCCGCGCCGGGGTATGACTACGATCGGGCTACGCCCTCACTCCGTCACACCCCGGCGCGAGTCTCATCCTGATTGACGCTGAATCTCACTTAGATTGCCGCTACGCA
>NZ_QOVX01000076.1:0-1209 GCF_008365395.1 Neorhizobium sp. P12A
TCTCTGATTGAATCTCGTGTCGAGACTGTATCGGATGTTGTACCGGCAGCGGTTGATGTAATGGCGTTGGCGATATCGAGGAACTTCAGGAGTTCGACGGAGCCGGAATTGCCGGTGTAGAGGATGTCCTTGTCGGCCAGCGCGAACTTCTGGGCGGCGAAGAAGCCGGACGGGTCACGCAGGTTGGCGCGGAAGACGACCGGGATCTTGTCGGATGGGAAGGCCGAGGTGTTGACGTTCATCGCCTGCAGGATCTTGCGGTCGACATTGCGATAGAGCAGCACCTGGGCCGGGTTCGCCTGGTCGTCCCTCAGGCCGCCCGCCTTGGCGATGCCTTCGGCCAGCGACAGGTCGGTGTCCTCGAAGTCGAAGCGGCCGTTCTGGCCGTTGGCGCCGAAGGCGACGAAGGTGCGGCGCTGATGGTCGGCAAAGACCGTGTCGTCGGGCGCGACATAGATGTTTTCCGACGGGTTCTTCAGCAGCGTCTCGTAAGGAACGGTCGCCGTCTTGCCGCGGCGCTGCAGCGTGATGTTGGTCTCGATGCCTGCCGTCTTCAGGCCGCCGGCCTGCGACAACACGTCGAGCACGCGCTCGCCCGACGAATTGAGCTCGACGCGGGTCGGCGTCGTCACGTCGCCCAAAACCGCCACCTGGCTGGAATTGCTTGTCACCGTGGTGATGACGACCTGCGGCTCGATGGCGCGGTTGGACAGCTTGTCCTCGATGTCGCGCTCGACCTCTTCCTTCAGGCGGCCGGCTGCCTGGATCCGTCCCGCATAGGGCACGCTGATCGTGCCTGACCGGTCGATCGTCTGGTTGGGGAGCGTGATGAAGTTGCCCGGACGGCTGCCGGCATCAGACGGAATGAACAGGCCGCCCGACTGGGCTTCGAAGATCGAGACCTGGACAACGTCGCCATAACCGAGCGGAATGTCCGGCGGGCCGCCCTTGCCGCCGCCAAAACTCTGCTTCAGCGAGGTCGCGGCCTTCTCGTCGAAATATTTCAGCATGTTCTGGCTGAGGTCGACCAGGACATAGTCGATGCCGGCCTTGCGGTCCTTGGTGGTGACCTTGACGGCGGCATGGTTGTCGATGGCTTTTTCATCGGGGCCGGAGCGCGGCAGGTAAGTACATCCCGACAACAACATCGCAGCAAAGGCAATGCAGCCGATCGGCTTCAAAATGTTTTTGTTCATATACCGCCCACTC
>NZ_QOVX01000077.1:0-1163 GCF_008365395.1 Neorhizobium sp. P12A
CCTCTACACCGGCAATTCCGGCTCCGTCGAACTCCTGAAGTTCCTCGATATCGCCAACGCCATTACATCAACCGCTGCCGGTACAACATCCGATACAGTCTCGACACGAGATTCAATCAGAGATCTAAACTGATGATTTGAATATCCTCGGAGGTTAATCATAACCGAAGAGGAATAGGACAGGCCGATTGAACTAAATAGTTTCGTCGTGTAGTTCTTTACTTAACGTTAACTAATTCTTTGATGGAGACCACCGATGGCAAAATTTAAGAAGGCGCGCAATGCCGGCCTTGGAGCCGCTTTGGCCGCCGCTATTGTATGTTTTGGCGCAACGGGTGCACTTGCCCAGGCCGCTTCTCCTGCTCCTGCAGCACCCGCGGCTGCCCCTGCACCGGCCGCGCCGACGACGGCAGCCGCTACACCGGCCGCCGGTGGCGCCTGCTTTCAGGCCCCGGCCGCGTTGAGCCCCGACGAGGTGGCCTCGTTCCTCGACAATCCTCCGGCGCTGCTGGCAACCTATCCGACAGGCGGCTTGCCGCTTGCCACTCGCGCCCGCGCCCTGGCTGGTTCGAGCAGCAACTCGATTGATGCCTTGATTGCGCTTGCCAATGCTGCGACCAAGGATCAGAAGGCCGCGATTGGCGCTGGACTTGCCCGCGCGGCCCGCGCCTGCGTTGCATCCAACCCGCAATATGCCGCCGAAATCCAGCAGAAGGTTGCAGCTTCCAACCTGGCCGACGTGGTGACCGCATTCCTGGCCGCCTCGAACGACGTTCAGACCGCTGCCCTCGGTGGGGCTGGTGCGGGCGGCGGAGCCGGCGGTGGAGCAGGTGGTATTGGCGGCGGCGGCGCGACGAACGGCGGTTCCGGCGCGACAGCTGGAGACGCTGCAACGGGGACGAATGCGCCGGCCGGATTCAACGGCGGCGGTGGTGGATCGACCAACCGATCCTCAACCACCCAGAACTTTTCAACATTCGTGACGTCGCCGAGTGTCAGCCCTACGGGCACCTGATATCGAGTGATCGTAAGATCTGACCGCAAATAAATTGCGAGGGCATATGTTATCACCTGACAAGGTTTCGAGAACCGATGCGCAATGGGATGACGACGCCCGGTCAGAGTTTATTGATTTTGATAAGCTGATAGCTGTCGCAAGGCGC
>NZ_QOVX01000078.1:0-1017 GCF_008365395.1 Neorhizobium sp. P12A
GGCCACAGAGATTATGACTCTTTGACAGGGTAAGCTTTGCGGAGTTTTTGGCGGGCGTTTTCGGTTGTGAACATCCATTGGATCTTTGCGCCATGGGCGTTGCGTTGCTGCTCCCAGGCTGCGACTTCGTCTATTATGGTGTCTTTGCTGTCGATACGACGGTCGAGGCATTGGCTCCGCAGGACACCGATCTCGATCTCGACCATGTTGAGCCAACTTGCGTGCTTGGGCGTGTGGTGGAACTCCACCCGCTTCAGCACCCTTCGAGCCTCCGGGGCAGGAAATGCATCGTAAAGCGCCCCGGCGGAATGGGTGGAGAGGTTGTCCATCACCACGCGGATGATCGGAGCGTCGGGATAATCGACGTCGACCAGTTCGCGCATGCACTCGGCGAAGTCTTGGTTGGTTCGCCGATCGGTTACCTTCACCCTGCGCCAGGGCCGGTGGGCGTCCATGAAGACAAACAGATTGACCGTGCCGTTTCGGCGATACTCGCAGTCGTAGCGTTCAAGCTGGCCACGCTTGGCCGCAATGGGCTCGCGCACTTCGCCGATGAGTTGGGTCGGGCTCTCGTCGAAGCAGACCACGGGCCTTTGTGGATCAGGCGTTTCTGCGTAGAGGTCGAGAACATCCTCCATGCGCGCGACGTATTCCCCATCGATCTTTGGGATGCACCACATGTCTTTGCGCCAAGGCTTGAGATGGTTCTCAGCCAGCCGGCGACGCACGGTCTCCGAGGACAACTCGTCGTGATCGGTGAGCCGGACCATCTCATCGGCCAGAAGCTCCAGGGTCCAGCGGGTCCGCCCGGGCGGCGGCTTTGAGCAGGCGGTCGCTACCAACAGCGCCTCCTCCTTGCTCGACAGCTTGCGCTCAACACCCGGGCGCGGTTCTTCGCTGAGCGCCCCGTCGAGATTGGCTTCCACAAACCGGCGCTTGGTCCGGTAAATCGTCGATCCACTGACGTTCAAGGTTGCCGCGATCACCTCGTCGCTGAAGCCTTCGTCCGCTGCGACC
>NZ_QOVX01000008.1:0-239690 GCF_008365395.1 Neorhizobium sp. P12A
GCGGCAATCAGAAAACGACGAAGAACTTGTCAGCGGCAATCAGCGTGATAATTTGATCCCGACCGCGACCTAAGAATCTCATCCAGATTGTCGCAACCGTCTCATCCTGATCGCCGCGCTATAGCCTGCTTGCACCTGGTATCAATCAGGGGCTTCCTCATGTTCTAAATTTGGGGAAGCCTGGGCAGTATAAGGGCTGACCGTGGTACCGGCTTTCAAGAATTTGATGTTTTTAGCACCCCAACCCTAATCAAGGTCCGAGAGCCATGACGTAGTCGGAGCCTCCCCGGTTCGGACATCTTTATAGGTCGAGCGAATCTTATTCAGCACCGCCTCGTCATCCGAATCGATCTCATAGAACGTGCTATCGACCGCCCGAATTACCACCCACGGCTTGTTTGACTGCGTGGGCGCCGAGCCGACAAACTCTCCCCAGATAACCTGCCGTGTGTTCTCGGCTATGGTGACTAAATCAGAGCCCGAAAGCTCGCCATCGTCTTGCGCCAACCCCTCAAGCCATTCGCCCCCCTTCACCGGTAGCCCCAAACCACTCGTGCCCGGGCTTTGACGACTTGACTGTCGAGACTACCCAGCGTGCTTCTAAAGAGCGAGGGGCCAAAAGTCGCAGCAAGTCTCTGAGATCAAGCGCAAGAACGCGATCTTTGAGATCATAGACCCGAAGTGCCGTCATGATGTCCGCCCGGTCGCATTGGCAGAAACACTTTGTCAACAGAACCTTAGGTTTGGAGATCGATATCTTCTACAACCGCCGCAATTTCTCGTTTGCCGAACAGCAGGAAGACTATTTCGAAGATCATCCGTTCGGCATCTACGATACCGTGGGCCGTCACCCCGCACCCCAATATGTTCGACGGCCGATCAATGAAGACCCGAGACGCACCCCTTCAATGCTATTGGTAAGTTTTCGGGGAAGCCGCGCTCACCTAACGGAGGTAGGTTGGGGCATGTCAACGCGCCTCCGCTATCTCATGCTTGCCTTTACGTTTTCAATTGCCATTTGGGCTGGAATAATCGTGATCGGGGTGAGGCTCGTCGGGAACTCGGCGCCTGGCATTGACAGCGGGAATGTCGCCAGCACCCGGCCAGAAAACTCATCACCACCCTGACCAGTGGCGAATTAGGTTTTCTGCCTTGCACCCAACGAAAAAAAGGCAGCCAGAAGCTGCCTTTGAGAGTGGATGCTGTTTCAACGAGAGCTCGAGTCGATCAACGTCATGTTTCGGGAGCCGGGAAGCTCCTTGCCGCCAACCTCATGAGGCGGCCCCAAGTTGGGTTTACCTTTGACCCACGCCTCTTAACGCAGGATTAAGATCGGAAGGCCAGCTTTTGCCTACTAAGGCGAGACGAATCGATTGGCGACTGGAAATTGATCCCAAAAAAGAGTCCGCAGAGGCGGGCAGATGATGCAGACATTTGATGGGTAGAACCATGCAATAGACGAACCTCTGCGGCTAAGGTTCCAATGGACCGGTTCTTAAGGGCCGGGCGCGGGAGCCGCCACCAGAAGTATCGGTGTGGGTATGTTCCTCACCAGTAGTAGGAGTCCTCATCGGCGCACGTTTCTGGTGTCCAGAGCTCGCCATGCAATTCCTGCCACCAAAGTTTCGCGACCCGTGCGCAGTATTCTTCCGGGACCATCGCAAATGGCCTTTTCCCCGAGCGACAGTGAAGGCGAACACGATCTTCAAATCGCTTGCAGAATTCTTCTTCGGACATTGCCGCAACTGCAGTTTTGTACAGGCTCGACCGTGGCGCCAACCGCCGTAAAGGGCCCGGCGCTACTTTACTCCGCATAATCATTGCAGGCATTTACTTGTGTTCCTGCCTACACCTCCCGAGGGTATGGGAGCTTAGCCAAGGACGCCAGCGCTCATGACCATACATGGGTTGTTTAAAGGATTGGAGTGCGCTCCTCGTGGACGCGGCATTCGTTTTTTCTAAAGCTGCCTTATTCGCCCGCTCGCGCAGAAACTTGGCCCTGGCGAGATGATGCATAATCATCCACAGCCTACGGTCGGTACGCCAGTGGTGAGGCTCTGATCGTCGAGCATATAGTCGAGGGTTTCTTGTGCAAGACAGCTGGCAGCGGTTGGGTCTTTAGTGTAGTGCGTGGCCATCCTGAAAAGCATCCTACTCACATAAGACCGATCGTCGCGCATGTCCCTTCTCCCATTCTTCGCAGGCGGTAGCATTATGCTCTTAGCCGCGAGCGCCTACGGATTGGATACCGACGATTTAATCCTACTCCTGGTTGGGAGATGAGTCGATGCGTCAACGGTAATTCCCAACCAAGGGCGCGCCTCGGAATTCAGTCGACGCGCCCGATGCGGATACGCTTCCGCGTCGATTGCTCTTCGACGTGTGCTTCCGGCTTTTTCAAATGCCGATCGGATCGATTAAGCGCCACTCGCGTGAACCGAAGCACAAATTGCACGCACTGCAGAAATATCAATGGAAGGTTGCCGGTAAGCTTAGCAAGTAAGCTTGACTTTCGTCGCCTCTAACCAAGCGACACCAACGCCTATACAGGGCGGAATGTTAGCGGGTAAAAAAAGCCCGCATGGCTGGGCCTATGCGGGGTTAAGGTTGGGTCGGTGTTTCACCGAAATCGCTGAGACGACAGGCGGCGACCCCGTCCAAGCGACCCCAGGAAGATTGTTTGATATTATGATAGATGGCAATTCGTCCCGCCGGAGTACCCCTTTTGAGAAGGCTCTGGGTGCCGACCGCAGGTAAGCCCCCCGGCGCAGCAATCCAGATACCGCCATCAAATTCGGGGCTGGATTTCTTGGCCCGCAATCTCCATCTCGATAAAATCAAGTCAGGCGAGGAGGCCGTCATGGGAGAGCCTGCTGGAAGCGCCGGCACGAGACTGCTTGTCGAGTTTCTCGTACCGGAAAAATTATGTCGCGCGGTGATGATCTGCGAGTGCTGCCGTAGACCGAAAAGCGCCAACGATTTCGACGAGGAAGGCTTCGGGATCTGCGAGGAATGTCTGCGATCCGACGCGCTGATATTCGACCCCGACACCGCGGCACGAAGGTACTGAGACGCCGCCATTGATAGGCGGCGCTGCTTCGGATGCGGCTCAGACGGTGCCGCCGCCTTCCTCCGCCTCGATCGTCACGGCGACTTTTGCACACCGACAGGCGAAATGGGCCATTCTCCACTCGGCCACGAGGCTCACGTCGGTGAAGGCGATGACGTCCGCATGTTCCTTGATTTTCGATTGGTCGATCATATCCTCGTCCTTCGCTGCGCGAGCATGGCGGGCGAGATCGCTTGATGCGCCAGTCTGGACATCGTCCGGCGGTGTATCCTTCTTCGTCTTCAGGAACCCTGGCCATTGTACGAAGTTCTCCCGCTTTAGGAGGAGCCATGCGGAACACTCAGATCATCAATTTGGAATTTCACGTTCTTTGGCGCAGCCCCGTCTTTGTCCGGATGGGGAAGGGTCCCCGCGAGCGTGTCGACGGACCGGACGTCGCGCTTGGCATACTGTTGCGTCGCTGGCCTGAAACGAGCAGCCGACAGTACCTGGAGGCCAAGCGCCGCTGCCTGGATGCGCTCGTCCGGCATGGTAGCGCCGAGGTCGCCCGGGAACGGTTCGTGGAGGCGGCGATCGCAACCCGGATTTTCGCGTAGTAGCCCTGAACTTCATGGATCCGCCCTCCTTCAGCCACCTAAACAAACTAGGGACTCTTGACATGAGCACCCCACGAAGGACGCGCTGAGGATGGCGCGCGCTGCCGCTGCCCAAAACCACGAAGTCCGCTAGAAGCGCAGAAGGAAGGTGTCTCGAAGGGAACGCGGTGAAAGCCGTCAAGGAAGAGGGGGTGAGCCAGACGCTTTCGGGTGTGGGTGCGTTTGGCGCCCGGCTCCGCTCACCATGGGAGTGAGCGAATTGGAAACCTGCATGGGGCGAGATTGTGCCATGTCCGATCAGCCCAGCAGCCCGAGGGTGCGATAACGTGCAATAATCGCATTGAGGCGTTCAATTTCGCTATCGAGCCGAGCGACTTCAGCGGCGTTTAGATTTGCGCTTCCATAGGCGCGGAATTTTGAATCCAATAATTCCTCGATCTCCTGCCGCAGCAACTCGACATGCTGGGTAACGGCGACAGGGGTAGGGGCGGTGTCGCGGGGAGCGGGAGGGTTCATTTGCTCTTCAAATGTGCGCACAGTTCGAAAGATGCCCGGCAGCGGGAATGGCGTGAGGTGACAAAGTTACAGCTTTACCTAGCACTTGTGCGTCTGCATTCAAGGTTCAAGACTTACACTCCGCCAAGAGCGAAAGTTAGGTCGTCAGTGGCACGAGGTCAGTTCCCAAGCGTCGGCGCTCAAGTTGACACTCCTTGAATGAAGTGGATCGAGAATCGAAGCCAAAGATGCGCGACAGTGGCGCGACCTTCGTTCTGGACTTCGATCGACATGACACCCCCGTTCTGGAGCGGGATGCCGTCCGCGGCCATTTCTGCGAGAGCAGATTTTTGCGGCTTCAATTGCGCCGATCAAATCATTAAATTGGTACGGCTCTTCATTGACGAAGTCCCCGTCGAGATCATGACTGAGGAAATAAAACCCGGCCATTTTGGTCTCCACTCACCTTGCGTGAACCTCCAACTTCTGAGGCCTCGAAAAGTTGCGGCGACCAATGCGCGCTCGGTCCTCGCGGCGATCGTTCCGCTGTTCTAATAGTCAGTGGCGGCCTTGCGGCAGAAGGAGCCGGCAGAGGGGTACAAAGCGGGCTCCGACGAGCTAGATGAGGGCTGTTCTACGCTCCTCGCAAGAACAAACCACGGGCTTCCAGCGCTCGCTCACATACATCGGGGATAGCGAGTCAAATCGGCTAACGCACCGGCTGTACGCCATCCGTTCGATGAACGTTCTACCTGTCGCCCGTATACATAATTTAGATATCAGCCAAGGTATAGCTTGTGCGACCCCCTCAGGTGATCGCAGCGGTCATGGCCAAAATCAGAAGCTGACCTTCGTTCTTTATGCGTTGCTTGTAGAAACGAACGATGTTCGCGGCGAGGAGGTCATTTCTCTGGGTCCCTTTGATCTCCGTCTCGTCGCGTATCTGATCGAAGACTCTCTGACAGAGAGTCAGGTCATCCGAAAACAACTGCAAATCGCTGGGGCTGATATGGTCTCTGACCATTGCCTTCTTTCTCGGCCGCTTTGTAGCTAAGCGCGCGACCGGGAGAATATGCAATAGGCGATGGAAGGGAGGGCGAGTGTCGCACCGATGATCTGCGCCAGGGTGCAGGTGTTTCTATTTCCAGTTGGGCTTCTATGTTGACTATCTGAATTCCCGATTCGAAGGAGAATGGTTTGCCCAAAAAGCCGCCCCTATTGGCTCAACTTGCAGGCATAGGGCCGGGCCTGTCGGTGAATGGCGCGCGCGAGCAGTTCGGGGCTATTTGTTATCGGCTGAACAATGAGACGAGAGCGCTCGAGGTGCTCCTGATCACGACGCGGGAATCGCATCGCTGGGCAATCCCGAAAGGCTGGCCAATGGAAGGAAGAACCGGATATCAGGTGGCCGAGCAAGAGGCGCGTGAAGAGGCCGGCGTATCGGGGAAGGTGTCGAAGAAGCCATTTGGTTATTTCACCTATCTCAAGTCACTAAGCGACGGCGAGAGGGTGCCCTGTCTCGTCCAGGTCCATTTGCTGAAGTTTGAAAAAGCGTTGGATCACTATCGGGAGAAGGGACAGCGAGAGATTTTGTGGTGCTCGTGCTTCGAGGCCGCCGTCAAGGTGGGGGAGCCAGAGTTGAAGCGGCTGTTCCGGCTGTTGCACGACCGCAAGAGCAAGATACGCCCGTGACATGACAACACGATCAGGCGGGAAAGACAGTCACCGGGAAAGGGGTCGCTGCCCCAACTCAATACCCGAGGCAGCGGCCCTACTCTTGCCACCCCCTGCGATAGCTAGAGAAGATATAGTGCCGGAAATCACGCCGTCTTGCTATCGGACCTAGGTCTGATCGAGATGGTCGACCAGCCTCAGCCGAACCACCCCAGCGCTCTGGAAACCTCGATGATTAGCCACGCGAGACCGAGGACCCAGACCACCGCGATCGCGATCATCAGAACAATGTCGAGGATTGTCTTGGTCATGTTTGGGAGCTTAGTAGAATTGGAGGCACTGAAAACGAGCCAGGCGTCTCTCGAATGGATGAACGCCGACGAGAGGCCTGGCCCGCGCCTGAGCTTGCTTTGAGAATTTATTGCAAGGACGCTTTTGGTAGATCCGTAACGATCGTGAGCCCATCGGCTTTCCATTCCTTGCTGACCTCCGCCCTTAAAGTCTGCGAGATCATCTTTTCGAGCCTGCTTCCAAATCCAACTGTGGCAGCAGTTTGAGGCAATAATCCCGGCAATCGCTCTGCCCAAGTTATCCTGACCATCTCGCTATCGGCAGCAACAGCCACCTTGAGCTTCCCGCCTTCGACCGACAGCGCTCCATATTTTGCGGCATTGGTCGAGAACTCGTGCAGCAGCAGGGATAAACTGGTCACCTTGTTCGCGGCGACGCCAACATCGTCGCCTTCAAGATCCCAACAAGCTGTTCCGCCGTCATAAGGAGCGAGGATCAGTGAGAGCAGTTGGAACAGCGTTGTCGATCGCTCCTGGAACGCATCATCGCCCGTGAAGCTAGGCAGCGTCATCTCATGCGCTTTCGACAGCGCCACCAGTCTGTCTCTCATGCTTCTGGCGAGACCGTCGGCCGTTTCAGCAGAACGGGCGGCGAGTGAGATAATGCTGCTGGTGATCGCAAACAGGTTCTTGACGCGGTGATGCATCTCCCGGAGCAGCAAGTCCTGCCGTTCGGCAGCGCGTTTGCGCTCTGAAATGTCACGAGCAATCTTCGACGCGCCAATGATTTCGCCGCTGGCATTGCGGATCGGAGAGATCGTCAGCGAGACGTCGATCAGGCTGCCGTCTTTCCGGCGCCGGACCGTCTCGAAATGATCGACCCGCTGGCCAGCATGAATCCGGGCGAGGATCGCCGGCTCTTCATCGAGGCGCTCCTCGGGGATCAGTATCGTAATGGGGCATCCAATGGCCTCAACCGAGGTATAGCCGAAGACTCGTTCCGCCGCCTTGTTCCAAGTTGTGATGACCCCGTCCAGGCTTTTGCTGATGATCGGGTCATCCGAAGATTCGACAATCGCAGCAAGAAAGGCTGCAGCGTCGTGTCGCAGTTGCACCGCGGTCGCCGAGATTTCGGTTCCCGGCAGCTGATCGTCGTGGCTCAAGTCGATAGAAGAATCCTCCGATATCTCGGTCATGTTCCCCACCCGCGATTGTAAAAAATAGAACGCACTTTTGAAAATTCCACAATTTTATCCTAAAAAATTCGCGCGCCAGCCTTCTTTGAGACTAGCTCGCAAAATTGTCTATCAGACAGGAAGAACTCCACCGGCTACTCTCCTGACAAATGTTGCGGAACGACCCTCAAAGTGATTCGTTGAGTTGCGTCCATGCAGGGGTTCCAGTATGCCGCCTAAGCCGGCGCAGCCGCTCGTCCACAGCGATGCGCCTCTCAAGGGCGGTGTTCGTCGTCGCCCAGACACCCGGCAGCTACGGCTCAATGCAACTTTCCCAGACGAAATCGATATTTTCGCTAGCGTGGATTGCCCTAAATCAGCAGTGGAGAGGGTGCGCTAACCTATTGACATTTGATTCGAATTTGAGCGCAACGAATCATCTGAGGCGCCGTTGACTCGCGTTAGTTGTGAGTCGGAGGTACGGGCATGGCATCAGGGCATCGCGCACAATGGAAGGGATTCCTGAAGGTCGGAGAAGTCACCTGCGGCGTGGCGCTCTACACTGCGGCATCGACCTCGGAGCGGATCACGTTCAACACCATCAGCAAGGCGACCGGCAACCGCGTCAACCGCATCTTCATCGACAGCGAAACCGAGGAACCTGTTCCGAAGGAGGATCAGACCAAGGGCTTCGAAATCGACAATGGCCAATACATCATGATTGATCCGGAGGAGGTCGCGGCGGCAATCCCCGAGAGCAACAAGACATTGGAGGTCGAGGCCTTCATTCCTTGCTCGGATGTTGATGACGTCTTCTTCGACAAGCCATACTACCTCACACCCGACAGGGTCGGCGCGGATGCCTTCACCGCGTTCCGCGACGGCATGAAGAAGGCGAATGTCGCCGCCATCGCGCGCACCGTTCTCTTCCGCCGCATGCGCACCGTCCTCATCAGACCGCACGGCAAGGGACTCGTGGCGACGACGCTGAATTTCGATTACGAAGTACGCTCTTCGAAAAAGGCTTTCGAGGAGATGCCGAAAATCAAAATACGGGGCGAGATGCTCGATCTTGCCAGGCACATCATCGGCACGAAAAAAGGCGAATTCAAGCCTTCCGAATTTGATGATCGCTATGAGGCGGCCGTCGCCGAGCTGTAAAGGCGAAGATTGAGGGCAAGGCGCTTCCAAAGAAGAAGCCAGTCAAGGTCTCCGAACCGAACGATTTGCTCAAGGCTCTGCGCGAAAGCGCCGGAATGCTAAGTGGCGGACCTGACAAGCCGAAACGCACCGCCGCTAACGCGAATCCCGGTTCTAACCCCGAAAAGGCTCGCCGGGTCTCGCCGAAGTCTGCGGCGGGTGCCGCGTCGCAGCGCAAGGCCAGCTGAGGAGGTGGATCATGGCTCCGCGCCCATATTGGAAAGGCTATCTAAAGCTCAGCCTTGTGACATGCCCAGTGGCTATGATGCCGGCCACCAGCGAGAGTGAGAAGGTCCGTTTCCATACACTCAACAAGACGACCGGCAACCGGGTGGTGTCGCAATATGTGGACTCCGTAACCGGCAAGCCCGTCAAGGAAGAGAATGAAGCCAAGGGGTACGCCCGCGGCGAGAACGACTACGTCATCCTTACGGACGACGAACTGGACGCCGTCGCGCTGGATACCGTCAAGACGATCGACATCGATAAATTCGTGCCGGCTGAAAGCATCGACTGGATCTATCTCGAAAAGCCTCACTACCTGATGCCTGATGATCCCGTGGGTTATGAAGCCTTCGCCGTCATCAGGGACGCCATGGCTGCCGACCATGTTGTCGGCGTTTCCAAGCTGGTGGTGGGCCGCAGGGAGCGCGCAGTCGTTCTCGAGCCCCGTGGTGAAGGTATCGTTCTATGGACGGCGTTGGTGCGCGGATCGTTAATGGCATTGTCGTAGGTGATCGGCAATCGCAATAACCGGTCTTCGTGACAATGCCTTTCAAGCACAATGCCTCCCGCCGCCATCGCATTGGCAAGATGAAGTTCAAGGTCACGAACTTGGCGGAATACGAGGCAGGCCTTCGTCGGCGCGGAAGTTTGACGCTTTGGATGACGCCGGAGGCACTGTCGTCCTGGCAGGCGCCGAAGCGGACGACGGGTGGCGGCCAGCCGCGCTACTCCGATCTTGCGATTGAGACTGCGCTGACGCTGGGCCTCGTATTCGGCTTGGGGCTTCGGCAAACGGAGGGTCTTCTGGTATCGGTGCTGGAGCTGATGAGCCTGGATCTCGCTGTTCCCGATCACACGACGCTAAGCCGCCGGGCAAGCAAGCGACGATTGCCGAACAAGCGGCAAGATGATCGCGATCGCATCCCGGAGAAAGGAGCCGTCCACGTCCTTGTCGATAGCACAGGGTTGCAGATCTACGGTGCGGGCCAGTGGCTGGAGGAAAAGCATGGCACTAAATTACGTCGAAACTGGCGCAAACTGCACCTGGCGCTGGATGCTGACAGCGGCGAGATCATCGCGCACGTCATGACCGACCAGGATGCCGGCGACGCCTCGCAGGTCGAGGCGCTGCTCGACCAGATCGATGACCCCATCGACCAGTTCACGGGCGATAGCGCTTATGACGGCAACCCCACCTATGGCGCCGTCACCAAGCATAGCGCCGGCGCTGCGGTGGTCATTCCGCCACGCGCCAATGCGGTGGAACGGCCGGACGCCGATCCTTCGAGCCAGCGAGACCGACACATTGCGGCGATCAACACCGCTGGCCGAATGAAGTGGCAGGTCGCGACCGGCTACGGAAAACGATCCCTGGTCGAGACCGCGATCGGTCGTTACAAATCGATCATCGGACACCGGCTGCGGGCGCGCTCATTCGGAGCGCAGCGGACGGAAGTCGCCATCGGCTGCTCGGTCCTCAATAGAATGATGGCATGCGCACGCCCGAAATCCGTCCGCTGCAAGACTGCAACGCCGTAGCAACAGCATCAAAGACGGAATGCCGTTCTTTCAACGACCCGCGCACCAAAGCCTTGCCGCAGCAAAGGCCGAATTCAGCCAGAACCAGAAAGCCGAACCCGAAAGCGCCGCAACGACCGCAAACAGCAGCACACTGGTCAAGGCAGTTCGGCGTGCCGCGTCCTTCCCGGCCGGTCGTACTGATGCTTGGTTATCGTCGTTCATCGAAGGGTCTATCGAAGGTAGGTTGCCCATTCGAGCACAAGCAATACCAAGCTCAATAAGCAAAGTGATGAGGTTGAAATGCAATTATCACTAGCGTCGCCCCTAAGGCCGCACAAGACCGGATTGTCAGAATCACGAACGATTTATCGCGCAGGACGTGCATTTGGTGCAGATTTCAGTTTCACTTCATTTAGGCATCATTTTGAGATCATTTTGGCTGATTTGTTGGCGTCTACACGGACTGCCGGGTCAAATTTCTTTTGTCATCACGTTTTTTTGATGCGCGTGTAAATCTCCTATGGGTTGCATCTACCATGAACCGGACCCGAGCTTCGATCGCGGGTCGATCGTCAGCCAAAACGGCTAATTCATCACGATTAAATCGACCGTACGACGCAATTGCGCAGCCGCTGTTGAGTAATCGAAGCCCTCCTGCGTCCAATCAGAGTAGCACACTACGAAACGACATTATCGCTTGACGTGTGTGGCTGGGTGACAATGCCCACTTGCGCAAAGCGATTCACTTTGTCTTCATCTCCGTAAATTGAAACCGAGGGATGAGAAGCACTGATTGCTGTTACTTGCTTTTTTGGAAGGTTTTTTAGAACTCAGCCCTGAGATGTGAGCTTTGATTGAGGAGTGCCGAGTTCACATTTGGCTCGGTAAAACGCAGATTTTTAAATTGCCAAACATGAGAACGAGCCAGACGGTATCTTGAGAGCCGGCTTGCACGGGGGGATAGCGTTGTCTTTGAAGTCTTTCAACTCCGATCAGCTCTCTGCCGTCAAGCGAACGGCATCGTGGGAATACGAGCGGTTTTGCCAACGTGTGCGAATCGTCGAGGATGACTGTCAACCACCACGTCGACGAGCCGTTTGGGCATTGGTATCAATTTGGTTCTTCGCAAGTTTTTTCAGTCAGGCGCAAGCACAACCGATAGAGGCTCCGTTTGATGTTCGCCATAACGCCATTGGCGACGAAATTCGAGGCCCACAGACTATCACCTTGAAGACGATTGCGCCGCGATTGCAATACCTTGTTGAACCGAGCTTAAGTTATGTCGTTACGCAGTTGCACTCTAGTCCCGCGCTGGCCGCATTCTCGGGCTTTATTGACAAGGGATTCTATCTCTTGAGCAAGGATGGCGCTGTTCCTGCGCCGGCCACCTCGGGCATTGAGCGGGACAACCAGCTTATGCACGCCTTTTCCCTCTCAACCAAAAGTGACGACCTCAACATCATTTTCGACGATGACGACGGCGCCGCGCATCGGCTAACGATCTCCCATAGCCGTAACGCCGCAAGCATAAGGTTGATGAAGGCTGTCACATCCAATCTTGCTTGCTTTAGCTATCCCGACCCGCTCCGCATCACTTGGGACAACAGTTCTTATGAGGCCGTCCTCGCGATGAAGGCCATCTACGCCGAAAACGACGAGGTACAAGGTGGTGATGAGCGGGGGTGTGCGGCAAGCCATGGCAAAACTGTGAATTCCCAGTATGCCGAGTTAGCAACTACCGGAGATATTCTTGTATCAAGCAGGAATTTATACATAGCAAGTCTGCATTCAATCTATGTTATTCCTCTGGGATATTTTAATCCAAACGCCAATCCCAATAATATAGTTGTAAAATTAGATGATCTATATGCTGCAGTAAGTAATGCAATCACAGGTTTCGAGCGCGGCGAGAATCTGCCGGCGGCCTGCGTCAAGACAGACATCGATTGCGCTCAAATTCTGTTCGATCACGCACTTAATACACTCACGGAGGGGCATGCGAAATGACGACCAACTCCATTAACACTGCACAAGTATCCGGTCTCGTCCTTTATCAGGTATCCGCGATCTTCCTTTACGCTGTCGGGTTGGGTTCTGAAGCTTCAAAGCCGGGTCTTGGTCTGGCGGGCTGGGAGACGGCCAGTGGCGATGGACAATTCAACTCAAACGGTGTTCCCATTCACCCAGATCAGATCAAGGAGAATTCGGGTTATACGGCGGGGAATCTTCAGTGGGACTTCGGGCAGCGCCATAATGGTGATTGGGCCGCGGGCTATCAAGCTTTTATTATTACGTTCAGTCTTTCGCCGGAGTGGAACGCGCTCACCGCTGATCAGCAGAACCAAATCCTGACCAGCCTTCCCATGAATGGCGATACTCTGAAGACGAGTGCAGCTAATATGCTCAATCAGGTCGAATTCGACGAGCTTGACGCGTTTCTAAAGACCCCGCTGGGGATCGACGCCGCAGCAGACCTGGACCAAACGAACATCTTGGTAACGTCGGCAAAAGGACTGGATTCGGCCAACATAGTTGCCGCTAATGGTGGAGACGAAGCTGCGCAGACAATGGCCGCTGTGGTTGGCTTAAAGCTATTCAATCAGGGTGGGATTAAAGCTTACAACGCATTTGAGCAGGATCTGCAGGATCAGACGATTAAAACGGCTGACGACATTCAGACCTGGGTGTCCGACAACTACACACCAAAGAGCGCTATCGGTACTGGAATCAGCAACGCGCTGGCCGCTGACAGTGTTTATAATAGTCTCGCGGTAGCGGCCGCTTTTTGTCTTTCTTCCATCGTTGCTGTAGTCGCAAGAGATATGGTGACCCCTGAGGGAAGCGAGGCGCCAGGGACGGAAGGTGCGCGCCTTGCTCCGCTCACATGGGGCGTAGGCAATAACCAAATTTCCGATGGGCAGAAAAGTTCCTCTAAAGCGCGGGGCGACCCGCCGGGGGTTTGATTGCGAAAGATGGAACCCCGAAACCATCATGGACGTTGTGTGACACCTGATCCGGCATTAGCCAGGATGGTCGTGGAGGTCGTCGATGGCAACACTGGATTCAAACGACAATCGCATTGCCCGTAGTCCGATAGTCGAGCCCTCGAAACCCAGACTCCTCGGCATCCTTGGTCCCGGCTTGGTCACCGGAGCTTCGGACGACGATCCGAGTGGCATCGCCACCTATTCCCAGGTCGGCGCGCAGTTCGCTTATGGTGCGACCTGGACGTTGCTGTTCTCCTATCCGCTCATGGTCGCCATCCAAATCATCAGCGGACGCCTTGGACGCACGACCGGGCGAGGCGTGGCCGGCAACCTTCGGAAATTCTATTCCAACTGGCTGGTTCTTCCCTGTGTCGGCGTGCTTCTGATCGCCAACATCATCAACATCGGCGCAGATATCGGAGCCATGGGCGACGCCGCCAAGCTCATCATCGGCGGCCCCTCCCTGATCTACGTCGCGGCCTTCGGCTTCGCCTGCGCCGCCCTGCAGATCTTCATGGAATACAAGCAGTATGTCCGGATCCTCAAATGGCTGAGCCTTGCGCTGCTGGCCTACGTCGCAACGCTGTTCGTCGTCAAAATCGACTGGACAGCACTTGGCATCGGCTTCTTTGTCCCAAGGATCGAATTCTCCGGAAAGTTCCTGACCGCGATCGTCGCGATCTTCGGCACGACGATCAGTCCTTATCTGTTCTTCTGGCAGGCGTCGCAGGAGGTCGAGGACCTCAAGGAGAAGCCCGAGCGCGATCCCTTGAGGGACGCCCCCGAACAGGCGGCAGATGCCAATCAACGGATCAATCTCGACACGATCGCTGGCATGGGCGTCTCCAACTTTATCGCCCTGTCGATCATGGTGACCGCGGCAGCGACGCTTCATGCCCACAACATAACCGACATCAACAGCTCGGCGGATGCGGCCAAGGCGCTGGCACCGGTTGCCGGAAAATTCGCCGAGATACTCTTCGTCATCGGCATCGTCGGCACGGGCTTGCTTGCGGTTCCCGTGCTCGCAGGCTCCGCGGCCTATGGGCTGGGCGAGGCGTTCCGCTGGCCGACGGGCCTGGCTCGCAAGCCGCAGGACGCCAAGGCATTCTATATGACCATCGCCGTCGCGACACTCGTGGGCGCAGCTTTGAATTTCAGTGGCATCAATCCGATCGATGCGCTCTTTTGGAGTGCCGTCATCAACGGCGTGGTCGCTGTGCCGATCATGGTCGTCATGATGATCATGGCCGCCAGCGAGCAGGTGATGGGCGAATATACGATCGGCATCTGGCTCAAGGTCTTCGGCTGGCTGTCGACCTCCGCAATGACTGCATGCGCCATCGGCATGGGCGTGACGCTTTTCATCAAGTGACGTACGGCAACTGTCGGGTAGGTGTGCAATATTCGACGAGCATAATGCATGCGAAGTAAGGACAGGTGGACTTGCCGCGGGCATGCGCTATCTTCATGGTATCGTTCGCAGACTCAAAGGACGCGAACGGCTGAGAGATAGTCTGCTCTTGCCCCAGCCGGAGTTAGGCAAGTCCGCTTTAAATGGCAGCGACCTTCAAGGTCAGCCCGATGGAAATTATCCCACGCCGTTGGCCAGTCTGACAAAGGCGATCGCGGCAATGGGACGAGCCGAGACACCGGAGCAGGTCGTCGAGACAATTCGCATGGCAGCCCGCTCCCTCATCGGCTGTGAAGGAATTGCCATCATCCGCCGGGACGGCGACTACTGCCATTATATCGAGGAAGACGCGAGCGGCCCCCTCTGGAAGGGCCACAAGTTTCCTGCCTCGGCGTGCATAAGCGGCTGGTCGATGAATCGCCAAACGGTGGTTGTCCCTGACATATCGAAGGACTCGCGTATTCCAGGCGAACTCTATGCCGGACACCTTCGTGCGGGCCGTCGCGATGGCCCCTGTCCGGATCGAAGATCCGATCGGCGCGATCGGTGCCTACTGGTCACGTCCCTCACGCCTGCCCAGTGGGAAGTAGACGTTCTTGAGGCCCTCGCAGGGGCTGCGGCAACCGCTATCGAAAAGACGCGCGGCGCTCCGCACCCTTGCCGAAGCCGCGCCCAGGCCCCCCGACAAGCTGCCCGGCAGTGCCGATAATCTCGATCGTGACATTGAAAGAGTTCAAGGAATAGCGGCCGTGCCGACGATTCTGAACGTCGTGCTTAGCATGACCGGGATGGGATTCGCCGCGGTGGCTCGGGTGACGACATCCAGATGGATCGCCTGTCAGGTGCTCGATCCCGTCGGTTTCGGGCTTCAGCCGGGCGACGAGCTGCCGATCGAAAGCACGCTCTGCAACGAGATCCGCGATCATCGGCAGGTGATTGTCATCGACGATGCACAAGAAGACCCGGTTTACCGGAACCATCACACGCCTCGAATCTACGGACTTCGAAGCTATATCTCGATGCCCATCATCCTTGCCGATGGGCGCTTCTTCGGAACGCACTGCGCCATCGACGCCAATCCCGCAAAGCTGAACAATCCCGAGGTGCTTGGTGCCTTCAAGCTATTCGCGGAACTCATCGCTCATCATCTCGACGCCGACGACAGGCTCACGGCGACGCAACGCGCGCTTGAACGCGAGAAGGAGCTGTCCGAGCATCGCGAGCAGTTCATTGCAGTGCTGGGTCATGACCTACGCAATCCTCTCGCCGCCATCGACGCCGGGAGGTCCAGCTTGATGAGACAGGGATGGACTGAGCGCAGCCCCCTGATGCTCGGTCTCATGAAATCGAGTATCGGCCGAATGAGCGCGCTCGTCGACAACGTTCTTGATCTCGCCCGCGCTCGGCTCGGCGCCGGAATCTCGCTGGATTTGCAGGAACACGATCTTGGCAAGACGCTTCGCGAAGTCGTCGACCAGCTGCGGATCGCCAATCCTGATCAGAAGATTGTCCTCGATATCGATCTCCCATCTCCGGTGGCCGTCGACCTTCTCCGGATCGCGCAGATGTCTTCCAATCTGGCTTCGAATGCGGTGACTCATGGTGCCGAGGACCAGCCCGTGCGCATCAAAGCGGAGATCGAGGGCGGGCATCTTGAGATCTGCGTGATAAACGGCGGCGCGCCGATCGCTCCCGAAACGGTCGGAAAGCTCTTCCAGCCATTCCGCCGCGGCGACGCGGCGTCTGACACACAGGGACTCGGTCTCGGGCTGTACATCGCCTCGGAGATTGCCAAAGCGCATGGCGGTACAATCGACGTGAGGTCGGACGAGATGGAGACGTGCTTCTCGTTCAGGATGCCACTGGCCTAATCGCTATCGGCATTGATCGTCCGACCATAGTTTCGGGCGGGCAGAACTTCGCTTCGTTACCTTAAGGATGTCTAATTAAGGTCATCTGCTTGTTTAAATTCGCAGCAAGCTATCTTCACCCGTATGGGCCAACCGGATTCAATGATGAGAATTCTTATAGTCGAAGACGAATTTCTGATCGCAATGGATGTCGAGGACGCTGTGCGCTCTTTGGGTCACTATATCCTCGGTCCGGTCGGAACGCTCGACGATGCCAAGGCTGTCGGTTCCGATGCGGACGTCGCGCTTGTTGACGTACGGCTGCGGGATGGGGTCACCGGGCCTGCGATAGCAGACCATCTTCATGAAAGGGGCGTGACGGTCATATTCACCACAGGAAACCCCGAAGCAGTCATCGACTCGAAATCTGCGATCGGGATCCTGCCAAAGCCGTACGATCCTCATGCGGTAAATAGCGCCATAGAGTATGCCGTGTCACGAAGGGAGGGGCGCAATCCGGCTGTCCCTCGTGGGATGCTCAAGCTTTCTCGGGCGTGAATGACCCGTGGCAACCCAGCCTTTCAACTGAGGGAAATGGAAAATGCCAGGAGCGTAAACATGAGCCCAACACACACGGGAGGATGTCGATGTGGTGCAGTCAGGTTCGAAGCAGGTGGGGAGCCGATTTGCGCAACATACTGTCATTGCAGTGACTGCCGACGGGCCAGCGGTGCGCCGCTCTCGGCATTCGTTGGATTCCTGACCGACAATGTCCGTTTTCACGGGAGCAGGGGAGCATCCTACGGAAATCATCCCGTTCAAAGAAGCTTCTGCTCGGCTTGCGGCGCACCCATCGCCTATGTCGACGCTCGCCTGGAGGAGCAGATTTTCTTCGTGCTCGGCGCGATGGACCGTCCTGAACTGTATCCACCCACGGTTCACGGATACGTTGGCGAGCAGCTTCCGTTCCTGCACATAAACGACGGACTGCCGCGACCCCAGAAGAACACCGTGCCCAGACCTCCTGGCGCCGATTAACCTCGGTACTGCGCCTTAGCGATGCGAATTGTGTCTCCTCCGCAGCGCGGGAGAACCCTGCGCCAAGAGCGTGATGACGCAGGCGTGCCCTGCTACTTCTGCCTAGGCTGCTTTGGGTCTGAACCTGCTGCTACCTGTCGCCCCTCCCGGTATGCGGCAACTGCCTCGAACAATGTTAGGGCAGCTTTTCGGACCTCCTCCTGGAACGCCTGGTCTCTTTCGTAGGACACGTGGTTGGTAGCGTAGGGCTCGCAGTAACCGCACGTGGACCTACCATGTCGCTGAATGCGATCTTTCTGGCGCCCCCGCCGAGAGTGCGAGAAAAGTCCTGCAGTTGATGGGCGAACTCGGTGACTGGGCAGCCGGTGAGATTTTCGCACGCCATCGCCGCGACGAGGAGCGGCTCCGAATGGGGGCACTTCGATCTGAAGCCGCAACTGACGCCGTCGCAGATGTTGGTCGGGATTCTTAAGAAGCAACCCGGTCCGTCCCTTGGAGAGATCGCCGACGGCACGGGTCTGACGGGATCGGACGCCGCCGCGATCGTGGGCAGGCTGTGCGACGCCGATATCATAGTAGCGGGCCGCGTCGAAAACCGCTTCAACCTGAGCGCCTCCGAGAAGGCACGGTATGAACGGGCTTTGAAAGGCGAAATCTAGGTTTTCGGACGTTTCGTCTGCATATCTCCGACACCGTTTGATCCGGCCGCCTTCTCTGATTGGGAGAAGAAGGTCGATGAGGCGGTGTTCCGCTTGCACCTTCGCTGACCTGGAAACGCCTTGCAAAAAACAAGCGCCGGATTTGAAAAGGCATTTTTGAAAGAGCCGCAATGGGCTCGTCGACGTCTCTCTTGACTGGGCGTCGCTCAGGCGGCCGATGCGCGACCAATGACGCGGTGGCAGCGCTGCTCGTGCACGAGCAAGCGTTAATGGACCACCGCAGCTTTCTTCACCCGTTCAATAAGGGCCTCCACGGTTCCGATAAGGCATCCAGCCCGCCGCAAAATGAGGATGCCGTGCTCTTGTTTAGCGATCTCGTCAGAAAGCTCTTCCATACAGTATGCTATTTCCGCCAGATTGGCACCGAGGTCATCACGGTCGATACTGTATGCCGCTCGCGATAGCCTACTTATGCATTCTGTGTAGCGGGCGATGACGAGGAGACGTAAGCTGGAGCGCCCGCATAGTGCCGACGCCCTCGCCACCCGAGGTTTCCTTTTCGTCGTCATGCAACGCTCCAATCTCTGCGCCGGCCGCCCTTGTCGAGCGACGGCTGCCAAATGATTTCACAAATCATATTTTCTCTCCTGATCCGGCAGCTTTTCTCAAACGAAACGCTCCGAAAATTAGTCCGCTGATTGGCTCGCCAATGGATGCAAGGGCGCGAGCGGCCTTTTTACCCGGGAGGTGCGTGCAGATCGGGGAGAGGTGACCGCCGTTCCGCTTTGACCGATGTCGCTGTCACCAGCCGCCCGCGTTTCCCACGCAGTCTGCGGTCTCGCAACCGAAAAAGTATGTTTCGATATCACCGCATCCGCCGCCAGCGGTGTCTTTTGCGACCATTGCGGAGATTCAGAAAGATAGAAAACGCGCACGCTTGGTCTGGCTGCCTGAAGATCTACCCGGCATATCAGCGTCGTCACGGTCGCCGCCATTCCCAGGAAAACGACCCACGCCGGAAAGCTTGAATAGCATTCCTCAGGCGTTTCAACGGATCTCCACTTCGCCATGTCGCGCTCCTTCGTCGATCGCAGCGTGCCCTTGTTTTGGAGATCCCGGTCGAGGCAACACGCTGGCGCTCTTCCGGGAACCGTCGATTTGCAAATCTGCTTCTCGACCCACCGCAATCAGCATAGGAGTTGATGAGACGTCGGCTATTATACGCAAGTGTATTCGGGCAATTCCTTCGGAGTGTCGTGTCGCACTCGACAACACAAGCGCGATTTGTTCCAACTGCGCGTAGGATCGGCTTAACATCGAAGTATTGACTTGCTTCGAAAAGGACGATGAAAGTAGTAACCGCCGAGTAACTTTCAATCGCAATACCGTTTGCTACGAAGTGACGGAGACTGCTTCGAAAATGGCTCCAGACATAAGTGCGGCGGACTTGAAGTTCGAGAGCATCGTTCACGCTCTTCCCGGAATGGTATTGGTGACCGACCCGGACGGCGTAAGCGAGTTCGTCAACCGTCCCTGGTGCGACTACACGGGCTTATCGAACGCGGATTCACTTCACACTGGATGGCAGGCAGCAATCCATGACGACGATTCCGCGCGTTTTTTTCGGGAATGGGAACAGACTTCCAAGAGCAGATCACCCGGCAAGATCGAAGCGAGGATTCGACGAGCCGATGGAGAATTTCGTTGGCACCTCTTCTCGGTTTCTCCGATTGGCGGGACGACGGGCCGCGCCCACTGGTGCTGGCTGGTCACCTACTCGGACGAAGCCCGCACGACGTCCGAAGACTTGCCCGATGGTCGTCTTCGGCGTTTCATGGACACGCTCCCCACACAGATCGTCTTCATGACACCGTCGCTCGAAGTGGAATTCGTGAACGAACGCGTTATCGAATTCTATGGCCGGTCCCTCGAGCAATTGCGAAAGTATACCGAGCCGCAGACGGTTAATCATCCGGACGACCTGCCGATGATCATCGAGAAGCTTCGGTTGCTGGTCGACGAGGGGCAGGACTGGGCGAACCAGAGCCGCATGCTGCACGCGGACGGGACCTATCGATGGGTTGGGTCGGAAATGGTGCCATCCAAGGATGCTCAGGGAAACATAGTCAGATACGTGTCCGTTCAGGTTGACGTACATGAACTCGTCCAGGCGAGGGCGCTCCTTGCTGGAGAAGTAAGCATCCTGAAGATGGTCGCTCTAGGTGCGCCACTGCAACAGGTACTCGCTGCGGTCTGCGATCTCGTGGACGATCTGGGCGTCGGGGCATGCGGCGTCCTCATACTCCGCTCCGGCGGGACGCTGTTCGAAGGCGGCGGCGCGAGCAAGGGAATTCGAGATGGACTTTGGAACTTCTTCGAAGGGATGACCATAGATCCGTCGGCCGATCCCTCCTCGGCCGCCGCCAACGAAGGCAGGGCGAAGGAACAAATTGTTGTGGCGGAAGACCCGAGATGGTCGGCGTCCAAGTGGTCGGAGGTCGTCCGGGGATTCGGATTCCAATCAAGTTGGGCAATACCGGTTCCTTCGAAAGCCGGAGGACCATCCGGTATTTGGAACATATTCCGGAGGACCCTGGGTCCGCTGAAGCCGGAGGAGCAACAGATCGTCGATCGAGTGACGACCCTGATAGGTATTGCGATTGACCGGGCGCAGGTGGACGAGGAACTTCGTGAAAGCGAAGCCCGTCTCCGTCGCGCGAACGCACAATTGGCACAGGGCGAGCGGATCAGTTCAGCCGGAAGCTTCACGACAGATCTTCTTCTCGACGAACAGACTTGGTCAGAAGAACTCTACAGGGTACTGGAGGTGAGCCCCGATGCCCGGCCGACCGTCCAGGCGGTGCGCGAACGCGTACATCCTGACGACGTCGCTTTTTTCGACGAACAGATAGAGCGAAGCGCAAAAGGAGTGGCGGCCGACTTCACCTTTCGCATCGTGACTCCCTCGGGTGCAGTAAAGCATCTTCGCGGTCTCGCGGAGATTATCGATCACGTAGACGGCCGTCCCATTTTCATGGGCGTTGTTCAGGATGTTACGGCGATCAAGCAGGCCGAACTCGCACTTCGCGCCCGAGAAACCGAGCTGACGGAGGCCTACGGGTACCTGGAACAAGCCCAGCGTCTGAGCAGGACTGGAAGCTTTACTTGGGACGTTCATGCCGACCTGCACAATTGGTCGGAAGAGATTCGACGCATATTCGGCTTCGATCTCGACGCTACCGTAACGATGGATATGATCCGGGCGGCGGTTCATCCGGACGACATGGAGGAGGTGGCCAGCGTCATCGGCGGCGCCTACGAAGGCCGGGACTTCGATCTCGTATTCAGGATCCGGACGGAGGCTGACGACGTCCGGTACGCCCATGTGGTTGGCCACAGAATAGAAAGCATCCCGGACCGGCCGGTTTTCCTGGGGGCGCTGCAGGACGTCACAGAAAGCAAGTCGGCGGAAGCCGCTCTGAAGGCAAGCGAGGCCGAGTTGTTGCGCGCTAATAGCTATTTGTCGACCGCGCAGACATTGAGCAAGACGGGAAGTTTTTCCTGGCAGGTGGAGGACAGACAAACGCAATGGTCGCCGGAGATGTCCCGCATCTTTGGCGAAGGTCCGTTCGCTGGCGAATGCTTCGGAGTGAAGGTCGAGCAGGTTCATCCGGAGGACCGATCCATCTTCGAAGCGATAATGGCAGATGCGACGACCGGCCACGACTTCGATTGCGAGTTTCGACTTCTGTATTCGCCATCACTACTCAAGATCGTTCACGTTGTCGGGCACGTGCATGAGAACGGTGCGGCGGGTTTGCTCTACGTCGGCGCCGTCCAGGATGTGACGGAGTTGAGGAAGGGGGAGGCGGCGCTGAGCGAGGCTCGATCCGAGCTTGCCCACTTTGCCAGAGTGACGACGCTCGGAGCCCTTACGGCGTCCATTACTCACGAGATCGGCCAGCCGCTCTCGGGCATCATGATGAACGCGAACGCGGGGTTGCGAATGCTTACCATGGCTCCCCCGGACGTCGAAGGCGCTTCGGACACGATCAGGCGTACGATCAGGGATACTGACCGCGCGTCCCAGGTGATCAAACGGCTTCGCGCACTCTTTTCGCGGACGCAGAAGGCGACGGAGCCGACCGACTTGAACGAGGTGGCCCGCGAGGTTATCGCGCTGACATCACGTGAGCTTCTCCGTAACCGTATAATCCTTCAGACCAATCTGGCTACGGAGCTTCCTCTCGTGAAAGGCGACCGGGTGCAGTTGCAGCAGGTCGTACTCAACTTGTTGCTGAATGCTGCCGACGCGATGGCGGAGGTTGAAGGGCGGCCGCGGTCGTTGCTGGTAAGCACAGGATCAGCCGATGACAGCGTCTATTTGTCGGTGCGCGACGAAGGGGTCGGGGTCGAACCTGATGCTTTGGCGAAACTGTTCAACGCCTTCTACACAACTAAGACACACGGAATGGGCGTTGGCCTTTCGATCAGCAAATCCATCATCGAAAGTCATCGCGGGCGGATCTGGGCGGCCGCGAACGCGGGGCCGGGGGCCACGTTCTCCTTTGCGATCCCCGCGATAACGAGAACGCGTGCAGAACCGGGAAATCAGAATGAGCGCGATCCGACGCAGGGCGTCACGAAGATCTGACCAGCGACCGGGAAACGTGTCGGTTGCCGTTTGTCCCCCGAGAAATCGCTCGTCGACGCGGTCTTCTCGGGGGCGGATTATCGCTCCGACCCTTGCGATGCCGTCCTCGGATCCCTGTATTCGCCAGTTGATTCAATGATGTCGATGACACCTTTGTGCAATGGCAATCGCGAATCCAGCCTTCTACCTTTCGACCGTCAATCATCGCGATGGACGGTATAAGTAAATTGTTGAAGGAGAAAGGTATGAGCAGCGCAATGTTTCAGGAAGGCACGATGATAAGCAAAGGGATCGGCGTGCCCACGCCGATGAGCCTCGAACTTATGGTCATTCCCGTCTCGGACGTCGAGCGGTCCAAGCGCTTCTATGGAGCTCTTGGATGGCGCCTTGACATCGATCACGCGCCGAGTTCCGATTATCGAATTGTACAATTTACTCCGTCGGGTTCCGCCTGCTCCATCATGTTCGGCACGAACATCTCGTCGGCCAAGCCTGGTGCCGCCCATGGTCTCCATCTCGTCGTGTTCGACATTGAAAACGCCGTGGAGGATTTGCGTCGACGCGGGGTCGAGGTCGGGAAAGTTTTCCATGACGTCGGTGGGATATTCCATCACGCAAACGGAGTGGGTATCGAGCCTGGGCCAAATCCTCAGCGCAAAAGCTACGCCTCCTATGCGACCTTCGAGGATCCGGATGGGAACGCTTGGACCCTGCAGGAAGTGACCGCACGTCTTCCCGGCCAGCCCGGAGACAAGAGTTTTACATCCCAGTTGAGCCAGGCAGTCTGGGGTGAGAAAGCATAGGGCGCTTCACGCACACCTCCCGCCCGATTTGTTCTTTGATCGACGCCTATGGGCAATGGCATGCACGCCGGATCTATATACGGTCGTCGATCCGATTCGACGATGCGTCGCGAGTGCCGGACTGGCGACGATACTCCGATGTTCTTCGGAAGCCTTTGGCTGACGTTCGTGTTAAGCGAGAGGTAGAACCTGAAGGCGGTGGATGTTGTGGTCTACGGGACCTCCAATATGCAAGAAGCTGGGGAGCCTCTAACGCCTGGCCAGGGCTCTTGCCACCGCCTCTTCAAGCACATCGTCGTTGAAAGGCTTGAAAAGGCAATCCACTGCGCCTTTCTTCAGCAGTTGTGCGCGCACCTCATCGTCATGGATTGCCGTAATGAAGACGACAGGTATGTCGTATCCTTTTCGAACAAGTTCACGTTGAAGATCGGGGCCGGACATGCCCGGCATCGTTATGTCGAGAAGAAGACATTCCGTCTGTGTCATTCTGGAGGACGAGAGGAAATCCTCCGCAGACTCGAAGGCTTCGCTTTGATAGCCGAACGATTTCAACAACGGTGGCAGCGCTTCCCTTACCGACACATCGTCGTCGACGACCGAAATCAATCGCTTTGGACCTCCCATGTGCAACTCCGCTGCGACCAGGATTTTTTTTCTCGGCGGGTAGCCTTTTTGGGGTCGCTTCGGTCTAAAAGCTACGGTCCTTTCAACCTAGAATACATTATACCAAGGTATCGGTGCATATTCAGGCTGAGATTAGCGATGGCCGCTTTATCCCGGCAACGTTGCTCCGTGCTGCTCGGCTACCATGTAAGCTGCGTACCAGTGGGGCCAGTCTTCGTCGTGCTTGCCGCCGTTTTCTTCTTCATATTTCCCATGGGCCGCGGCGGCCCGCTTGAGCGCTTCCGCAAGATCGGTTTTCGACGAAAACCTTGTAAGATCCGCTTCCACCCGTCCAGGCAATCTGGCCGTGATTTCCTGAAACACCCATCCGTTTCCATCGGGATCGCTGAAGGAAGCGAACGACCCGTAACTGTCGCGCGACGGATGTGGTCCAGAGATGCGGCCTTCACCTCCCTGGTGATGAAACACGCCACCAACATCGTGGAATACGTCGCTGATTTGAACTCCCCGCGCGGCCACGGTCGCGCGCGCGCGTTCGATGTCGGAGACGATCAGATGCAGCCCTTGAGCGGAGCCGGCGGCGGCGGATGTCACTTTTGAGCCAAAGATCACCGAGCAGGGCGAACCGGGCGGTGTGACCTGGACGACCCTAAAACCATCGAGCCCGGAAACATCAGCATCAAGCCTCCAGCCAAGACCCGTATAGAATGCCTTGGCCTTGTCGACGTCCGACACTGGAACCACGACCACCTCGAGTTTCATTTCCAATTCGTCGGTGGTGATACTGTTTTGTTGACCCGACATGCAAAGACCTCCTTCAACGAGTTATGAAACAATTCCGGAGAGGATGGGCGGCTCGAAGCAGATCGTCCATCGTCGAGTGGTGTCACTCCGCCGGCGACGCGACCACCTCCGGCCGTCAACTGATTTTTTCCGCAAGTTCGACGAAGTCTTTCGCCATGACATCGATGAAATCCTCTGGCTTGCTATCTGCGATGTGACCGGGTCCGAGTTCTAGCGGCCGCGGGACGTAGGCCGTTCGAAAGCCAGCCTTTTTCGAAGCAGCAAGATCCCACTTGTGCGCGGACACCATGAGAAGCTGGTCTGGACGAAACCCGACATAGTCCACCGCGAGCTGGTAGACTTTTGGATCGGGCTTGAATGCGTGATTCAACTCTCCGGTAACGATTTCGTCGAACGGAAGCCTGGCCGCCTTCACCAACGCAGTCATCTGTGCCATTGACGCGTTCGTCAGCGTGGACAACGTGTATCTTCGGCGGAGCCTGGTGAGGCCGGGCAGGACGTCGGGCCAAGGTGCCATCTCTCCCCAGACCGACATCAGCCGGGCGCGGTCCTCGGATGAAAGGTCGCCGTCGACCCCCCGGGCCTTGAGAAGTGGTTCGAGCGACTCGCGGTAGACGTCCGAATTGGACATCCATTGGCGTCGGCCGGCCGAGATGTCGACAATGATGTCGTGCGCCGCGCCGCTCCAGTCTCCGGGAAGGCTGGCCGCCCATCCGGAGTGAAGATCATTCTTTCGTCCAACGCTCTCGGCCATCTTCTGCATCGGATCGTAGAAGTCGAAGACCGTTCCCTGCATGTCGAATGTCAGACCCTTCACTCCAGAGAGCGCTGACCGCGGCGCGGCCCAAAGAATGGAAGGTCTTGCTGCGGCGATCGCGATGATCGTCATCGAACCGAAGAGGAACGAGCGGCGTGACGGGCTCGCGGTTGCTGTTAGGTCAGGCTGTGGGCTCATTTCGCGCCTCCTTATGTTGGAGAGCTGCCGCCCCAAACGGGCAGCGACGGCAGTCATAGCTTTCAGATTGTTCTGCTCAACATCGCGATATTCGAAGCGGCGTGCCAATCCGCCGTGTCCTTCGGAAAGATCGTCCGGAACGGACCGGCCTGCTCGGGAATGAGCTCGACCATCTTCGCGATCATGTCGTTGGGATCGAGGCGCATCTCCGGCTTGTCGATCAGGGCGTCGGTCTGGGCCTTATACGACGCGCGGCTTGTGAAATTGACGGTATCGTCGAGCCAGCGATATGCGGACTCTACCATTCGTTCGTTGAAGCCTGTGAAATAGGGCCCCGGATTGATTGTCTGGACCTGGATGCCGAATTCCTTCAGTTCGTCCTGCATGGCCTCGCTGATGGCCTGGACCGCATGTTTGGTGGCGGAGTAGGAGCCGAGCATCCCCGGGCTGACAACCCCGAGGATCGACGAGATGAATACGACTTTGCCCTTGATCTTCCTCTTGACCCAGCGGCGAACGACGCGCTGTGTGAGATCAAGCAGGGAGAAGACATTGACCTCGAAGTTCTGCTTGACCAGCGCCAGCGGGATCTCGGCTATCGGCCCGCCCTCGCCAATGCCAGCGTTGTTGACCAGCACGTCGAACTCGAGCTTCGCCGCATGCGCAAGATCGAATTCGTCGAGAAGATTGAGTTTCGTGACCGTCAGATTTTTCAAATCGAATTCAGCCACCCTGTTGCGAAGCTGGGTAACCTGAGGCCAGGATTCGGCGGTCGCGATCACGGTATGGCCCTTCTTCGCCAACTCGATTGCTGCACCCGCGCCAAGGCCTGATCCAGCGCCCGTGATGAGAATACTTCTAGCCATTGTCTTGCTCCTTTTGTTGAGTGTGAAAGGAAAGGAGGGGCATCAGCCGGTGTAGCTGTATGTCCATCCGATCGCTGCTGCCAACGTGAGCGCTGAAAAGATCGTGCTCACGATGATCATGGAGTTGGCCTCCTCAGAAATGCGGTCATAGGTGTTGCCGAACAGGATTCCGAAGAAGCCCGACGGCAAGGCGGCCATGATGACCGAGAGCTTCGTAATCTCCGCTGGGGCCTCTATGGCCCGGCAGACGAGGAAGGCCAGAATGGGCTGAAAGATATTGGATAGCGCCACTCCCAATGCAGTGTTGAATGTCAATCGAAACCTGCTCTGGGAGAGCACAAGGCCCGTCACAAGCAGTCCCAAGCCACCAGCGGCCATACCGATCTGTCGGAGGGAAGCCGCGACGACCTCTGGCAGGTGCCAGCCCGCGATGCATACCAATGTGCCGAACACCGGCGCGAGGACGATCGGTTTCGAGAGCGCATGGCCGGAAGCGCCTATGATGTGATCGAGACGGCTGCGCTTGGCACCGCATCGAGTGTTGGAGACGCGGTCGAGTTCAAGGAGGGCCAGTGTCAGCGGCGAGGGGAGAAGTGTTCCAACTGCGATCCCGACGGCGATGGTCGACAGGTGGTCGGCTCCAAACAAGGCAGTGATTACCGGAAAGGCCGCTGCTGCGAAGTTCGGCTGCCCTACCGCGAGGGCCTGCAGCGCCGCCTCGCTGGAGTCCCGCTTCATAGCCTTGCGTTGGAAGAGATACCAAAAGCCGAAAATCCCCATCATGACGATCGCGAGGGACACGAGAATTGGCCACTGTGCTGTCAAGTCCGCCCATTTCGATGACGCCGTCGCCACGAAGAGAGAGGCCGGAAGGCAATAGCTCATGACGATGATATTGAGTTCGCCTACGTGCATGTTGTTGATGTGGCCAGTTTTCCCGGCCGCGTATCCGAGCAGCATGACGAAGAAGGTCGGGCCCAGCGCCAGAGCAAGTATGGGAAGCACCTCTCACCTCCCTGTCCTACAAGCGCCGCCTTCGCCAGATCGTCTGCAGCGAAGGTTCGAATATGTTGGAGCTGTTGTCATGGCCGTCTTCATCTTTCAGGTGATCATCGCGGTATGCTTCCGCAATTATGGACTGTCGTGCGAATCTGACGGGCGAGCTATTGTACAAAGGAAGGTGCGGCCGATACCTTCGGATCGGTGGTTTTGCTTGATGTGCGGGCCTTATGGGGCGCTAGCTTTGGCGGGGCGAAAGCGGCGCAAAGTTGCCGACCAAAGGCGATCGATCACCGCGGCTTCGATCTATCTACCTTCAACTGCGAAATTCACCCTCAATCGGGTCGGACATTGCGTGGAGCCGCAGAGTTCCGGGCGGCGTCCCCGCGCAGGTGGACGAGAACATCGCGGCGACGGATTGCTGTCTCCTAAGTCGATGGACCGGATACAGTCGCTGTCGACACTGTCTGGAAGAATGTCGCATCTTCCGGACAGTCCGCAATTGCCGGCACGCATGCGCACACCATGGCAAATCGGCCGACACCGCTCCGGTCAACAAGAGTCGCAACTCGTCGACGCCGATGTTCGACCATGGCCGGATGTTCGAATGCTGTCGCAGGGCTCAGCGGTTGCCCGGCAGCACTTGTCTCTGCCTTACGTCGTCGATCGACTGGGTCTGCGACATCCGATCGTCAGCAGGCCGGTCGCCTTCAGACACGTCCCGCTGGTGGCCCGTCGGGATGATGTCGTCGACGACGTCGCTCGGCAAATCTTCGGCAAGCTCGTATCCGCGTACGCGCGGCGACATCGCCGGGGCACTTCGAGTGTATCGACCGACCCCCGTAGCGCTGCCCGCAGCCGCATCCGCCTCGAAAACGTCCTCTTGGGATGCGGGGGCTCGCGGGCTGCTTCCCATGGTCCAGCCTTCCTCCCGCCAGAGGTCTGCCCGCTCGTCGAGATCGATAGAGCCCTCGCTGTCGAGGATGCCGTGCGCCGTCTCGTAGTTGTTCTTGTCGACGGAGGCAGAGACAAGAAAGCCGCCGCGGCGGAGGCCCTCGGCGTAAACGTCGCGGTCTTCGTCAGGGAAGAACCAATCTCCAAGACGCGACCAGAACTTGGAGCCTTCGCCTGCGGTGGCCGCTCCTTCGCCGTCGGCCTCGTAGCCAGGCATTAGCCGGACGTCAGCGACACCTGCCGATTTGAGTTTGTCGATGGCGGTCTCGGCGTCGCTTCTGCTATCGAAGAAGGCGGTCAGGGTACTCCGGGCACGGCGTCCTGCAGCGCTGGGTGTGCCTTCGTTGTACAGATTGCTCATGGAATGCTCCTCCTAGGTTGGTGTGGGAGCGAACGGGTGGAGCAGTCGAATGTTCCGGGCAAAATTCTGTCCGTCAGGACAAGGGAACCGTGTCCCGCACGGGTCGGTGTCCGGACGACACACGCGTTCGCACCTCATCGCAAACTGCCGCCTCAACCTCGCGAAGCTCGTTCCCGCCCCGAACTGCTTTACTGAGGCGGCGACCTTTCCACCAAAGGCGTCCACTTGGGCCAGCTGGAGTTTGTTCTGTCGACGGATCCAATTGGGCGAACGTCGGCGGAACTATTTGTCGCTGCTGATGTTTTACTGCCTGTGTCCGGAGGACCGGATGTCCTATCAATCCTGTAGGGGGGAAATTTCATGGAAGACGCAGGTATCGGCTGGATCGCAGCAATCATCATCGGCGGCATCGCGGGTTGGCTCGCCGAGATGTTCATGAAGAGCAACATGGGCGTCATCATGAACATCCTCCTAGGTATAGTCGGCGCCGTTGTCGCTAACTTCCTTCTATCTCTGTTCGGCATCGTACTCGGCGGCTGGCTCGGTTACCTGATCGCTGGCTTCATCGGTGCCTGTATCCTCATCGCGCTCGCGCGAATGGTCAGGCGGACGGCCTGACCATCTTGAAAGTTACCGGACGGGAATTTCCTAAAACCGTCGCCCGTGGCCAAAGACGGCATGATGGGAATTGTTTCGGGGCCCTGTTCTATGTCCACTGGCGATGTCCATTCAACCTGCGCGGTTGGGCATCTCGCTGCTCGATCCCAAGCCGTGACTCGCGCCGCTATCGGGAAATTGCCCGGATGCGGTCGCAGGGGAGGGCGAGGCAACATCGTCTCGCCTCGTCGATGATCCATTGATTCCGATATCTTCGATAAGTTGGAGGCGTAACGCCATGTGCACCAGCTCGGGTACTGAGCGCGCCTCCATTTTTCGCATCATCTGGCCGCGATGTGCCTTGACAGTGATTTCGCTGATGCCGAGGTTGTAAGCGGTTTGTTTGTTGAGTAGCCCTTTGACAACGCAGGACATCACCTCCCGCTCTCGTTGGCTCAACGTGCCGTAGCTGGTGCGAAGGTTTGCAAGTTCCTCGTCTTCGCGATGGAGCGTCTCGCTGTTTCTTACGGCACCCCCTATCGCATCCAGAAGCGCAGCGGTATCGATGGGCTTTGTTAGAAACTCGAAGGCGCCGGCCTTCATCGCCCGGACGGTCATCGGAACGTCGCCAAATCCGGTGACGAAGATTATTGGAATCCTTCTTCCACCGGACGTCAGCATCCGTTGAAGATCGAGACCAGTAAGACCGGGCATGTTGACGTCGAGGACGATGCAGCTTGGGTCGCGAGTCGGCGAATGATCGAGGAACTCTTTGGCGGACGCGAACAAAGCTGGCGACCATCCCGCCGAGGAGATCAGCAGCTCGAGCGACTCTCTGATTGACAGATCGTCATCGATCACGACGACAAGCGGTCTGTCTGCTGCCCCTGTCGATTGCGTCCTTGTGCGATCGAGGCTGACTGAGGTGATGCTGTACATGGTGTTGCTCCCTCTATTCCGCCCTTGTTGGCTTTTTAAAAACCAGATCCAGCGCATCGCTGAGCTCGATGTCACTGAATGGTTTGTAGAGGCATTCGACGGCGCCCTGTTCAATAAGCGGTCCGCGAATGCCTGCGTCGCTCTGAGCGGTTATGAATAGCACAGGAATATCCATGCCGTTCCGGGCGAGTTCTCGATGCAGTTCGGGACCCGTCATGCCCGGCATGGCCACGTCCAGAATGAGGCATTCGGTCGCTTCGACCACGGGCGAGTGAAGAAACTCGGTTGCCGATGCAAACGATCTGACACCGAACCCGAGTACACGCAGCAGAACTGGAAGGGATTCCCGTACGGAGTCGTCGTCGTCGACAAGACAGACAAATCGCTCCGTCATTCTGCTATCGCCTCCAGAGGTGCTCCTACGCGCGTCGGAAGCGCCGGCGCGCGAAGTGCGAGATGACGGAACGGCTGCGCTTCGGGGCCTCTTCTTGCAGCCTCGGTACTTCGGCGGTCGATCATACTCACAACCCTCGGCAAAAAACGGGTCTCTGGACCGAGCATATCGATTTGTAGCGTGCTCCGCCATCGAGGATCGCATTTCCCAGGTCAATTCGCTCAGCTCGCTCAAGTCGTTGTCGCCCCGGCTCGATCACGGCGCACACTTTTCCACTGTGAGAACAGCGCCCGAATTTTTCCATTGTACAAAGGTGTCGTCACGCGTTGGCTCGTCGCGCTCTCGCTTCAGGGGCTTCCCGACACGTAGGCACAATAGTCAGAAACTCGCCACTTGGCCATGATCTGAGCTCTTATCGTTCAACGATGATGGAAGGATTTGAAAAAATGTATGTGCAGCTCAGTCAGATCGACGGGAGCGAAGTCAAGTCCGACCGAAACTCCGCTCTCGACGCGCTCATCGACTTCTACAACGCGTTCAACCGCGCCGACCTGGTCGGCCTCAAGGCGATTTGGGCAGAGGGCGAGGCGCCGAGCATGGACAATCCAGTCGGAGGCATACGACGAGGGTGGAAGTCTATTGAAGATGGGTATTCGACGCTCTTCAGCGGCGTGGCGAAGGTACATGTCGCATTCCATGATTTCACAAGCCAAGGCGGATCGGATTGGCACCTCTTTGTTGGCCGCGAGCGAGGAAAGTGCGAAACTCCGGCAGGCAGTATCGACCTCGCAATTCGCACGACCAGATGGTTCGTCGTTGCTGCAGGAAGCTGGCGGCTACTTCATCATCACGGCTCCATCGATGATCCTGCGATGCTCAGGGAGTACCAGCGCATGGTGCTAGGCGAGACGAACCGGACGACAGGAAGCTAAGGTTTGCGCTTCAGTGGCCGACCGATACCTTAGTATAATGTCTTCCCGCCCATTTCCGTGGGAGGTCGGAGTTGGCATGCATTGCAAGGGGGGTCGATGTCTCTTCCAGATAACTCCGACGAGGGCTCCGGAGGGGAGCATGATCCGAACACTTCTCTTTCGGGATTGAAAGAACCCCAACCGCAAATCCCATTCGATCCCGGCGCTATGGTCGAGGCGATTCCCGCCGCAGTATGGGTTACGAAGCCCGATGGCATCGTGCAGTTCTTCAACCGGTTCTATCTCGACTATGTCGGGCTGTCGCTTGAGGAGGCATTGAAGGAAGGCATCCGTGCCGCTGTCCATCCCGATGACGACCGCGCCTTCGTTCAGTTGTTCGACGAGGTCGGCAAAAGAAAGCTTGCGCTCCAGTGTGAGCTGCGGATGAGGGGCGCCGATGGGATTTATCGTTGGTTCATATGCAGTTTGAATCCATCTTTCGACGCAAACAGCAGGCTGCTCGGATGCTGCGGAACATGCATCAACATCGAAGAACGCAAGAAGGTCGAGGCGGAGCTTCGTCGTAATGAAGCATTTCTTGCGCAGGGGCAGCGATTGACAGCGACCGGAAGCACCTGGTGGAACGTCAAGACTGGCGAGATAATATGGTCCGAAGAGACCTACCGACAGATGGGATATCCGCCCGACGTCGCTCCGACGGTCGATCTCGCGATGAACAGGCTGCATCCCGAAGACGCAGAGCGCGTGGCCGCGACAATCCTTGGAAATTCTGCAAAAGGGCTGGACATCGACATGGAGCATCGTCTCATGATGCCCGACGGCCGTGTGACCCATTGTCGAATCGTGCTCCACAATCAACAGGACAGCGAAAATCCGGTCTATGTCGGAGCAATGGCCAACATCACAGACTGGAAGGAATCCGAGGCGAGGGAGCGCCGCAATGCCTTGCTCCTCGCCGCCGGAGAACGCATCGGGAGGACGGGAACCTTCTCGTGGATTACCGACGGCAAGGACCTGACGGCATCTCCAGAATTTCGGAGGATATTGGAATTCGATGAGAACGAAAACATCACAGTCGAAAAGTGTCTCTCTCGAATAGTTCCCGAAGACGTCGCGACCCTCATCGGCAAGACGCCCGGGACCTTGGCGGAAATGGCAAACGCCGAGCATGACGTTCGCATCAGGGCAACCGATGGCTCGATACGGCATATAAAATTCATCGGCCAAGTCGAAACCCGGGAGGATGGTCGGGAGGAATGCCTCGGCGCCGTCCGCGATGTCACCCAACAGAGACAGGCGGAAGAGATGCTTGATCAGCTTCGGACGGAGTTGTCGCGGCTCACGGGAGCGATGAGCATCGCCGAAATGGCTGCTTCGGTTGCGCACGAGGTGAATCAGCCGCTTGCAGGGATGGTGGCGAATGCCAGCACGGTCCTGCGGATGCTGTCGACTGAGACACCCGACGTTCCTGCAGCGTTAGAGGCCGCGAGAAGAGGTTTGAGGGATGCCAACCGAGGCGCCGAGGTCGTACAAAGACTGCGCGCTTTGTTTAGGAAGGAGCTTCCAGTGATGTCTCTGGTGGATCTCAACGGGGCGGTGCGCGAGGTTCTTCTTCTCCTCCGAAGCAGTATTCGACGCAACAGGATCGCCTTGCGAAGCGAACTAGCACTTGAACTGCCTCTGGTTCGCGGAGATCGCGTGCAGCTTCAGCAGGTCGTGATGAACATGCTGAAAAACGCAATCGAGACCTTGGAACATGTGTCCGATCGGCCGAAGTCGGTGCAGGTCGTGACGGGGCTCACCGGAGACGGCGAGGCGGAGTTTGTCGTACAGGACAATGGTCCGGGTTTGAGGCCCGAGGACATGGCGCGCATGTTCGAACCCTACTACACAAGCAAGCCTCACGGTATGGGCGTCGGGCTATTTTTGAGCAAGTCAATCGTGGAATCGCACGGGGGTCGGATCTTCATGCGGCCGCAAACAGGATTTGGCGCGGTCTTTGGGTTCACGCTCCCGGTCGCGCGCTCCTGAGATCGGAGCAGGCCATATCCATCGCGATCCGATCACTCACGGCGCAGCGTTGCAAAAAGTCGAAGCATGGTTTCCGCCGCTGGGTTGGTGAAGCGACTCGTTAAACGACAACACCAAGGTATTGCCGATACCAAAGTTCAAGTGCGTGTCGTCGCTCCTGCTCACAAGATCGACCTCTACCGCGTAGGCCTCGCCATACGACGGTGGCGGCTTGTAGATCACTTCCTGCGAGCATCGTGAAAAGTCGAATGCAGTCTATTAACAAGCAGAAAAGAGGACTTCCATGCCTACCATCGCAAAAGGGTACGCGGCGACCGATGCTTCGAAGCCGCTTTCGCCGTTTACATTCGAGCGTCGAGATCCCAATCCTGAAGACGTGGTCATCGAAATCAAGTATGTCGGCATCTGCCACACCGATATCCACTCGGCCCGAAACGAATGGAAGAATGCGGTCTACCCGATGGTGCCGGGCCACGAGATTGCCGGCGTCGTTACCGCAGTCGGTTCCGAGGTCAGGAAGTTCAAGGTCGGCGACAGGGTCGGCGTTGGCTGCTTCGTCGACAGTTGCGTCGGATGCGCTTCCCGCGACCTGGACAACGAACAATACATGCCTGGACTGGTCCTTACGTACAATGCCGTCGAGGCCGACGGAAAGACGGCGACGCAGGGAGGGTATTCCGATCATATTGTCGTCAAGGAGGGATATGTCCTGTCCATTCCGGACAATCTTCCGCTCGACGCCGCAGCTCCGCTTCTGTGCGCAGGCGTGACTCTCTATTCGCCCCTTCGGCATTGGCACGCTGGTCCGGGCAAGAAGGTCGCCATCATTGGCATGGGCGGTCTCGGACACATGGGCGTCAAGCTCGGTTCGGCGATGGGCGCGGACATAACGGTGCTTTCCCAATCCCTTTCGAAAAAGGAGGACGGACTGAAGCTGGGCGCCAAGGAGTACTACGCGACTAGCGACGCCACCACGTTTGAAAAGCTGGCTCGCAGCTTTGACCTCGTCCTCTGCACCGTCTCCGCGGAAATTGACTGGAACGCTTACCTTAATCTCCTGAAGGTCGATGGGACTATGGTACTGCTCGGCGTTCCTGAGCATGCGATCCCGGTCCATGCTTTCTCTCTAATCCCGGCACGCCGGAGTCTTGCCGGATCACTGATCGGGTCGATCAAGGAGACGCAGGAGATGTTGGACTTCTGCGGCAAGCACAGGATCGTTTCCGAAATCGAGAAGATCAAAATTCAGGAAGTCAACGAAGCGTTCGATCGCGTTCTGAAAAGCGACGTGCGGTACCGGTTCGTTATCGACATGGCTTCGCTAGCCTGAGTAACGGTTTGGTCGGAGCGCATTGACCATGTCTATCCGACGCGGAACGAGCGGTGCGAAGTCCTGGACATATATGTGCGCCGGGACTCTATCGACGACGCCGTCGACGGCGGATATTGCCGATCGACGGATTTTGATTCTAAATTGTTGCGCCTTCGGGATGCGGGAGGGCTTGCAAAGTCAGTAGACGAGTGGCTCCGCATCGAGTGACGAAACGTCGCGACAGACCAGGTGTCACTCGTTTGGTTTTCGTCGAAGCGGGTGCCGAATGACGACTGAAGGGGCCGTTGCAGGCTCGGCAGTTTATGAATTGCGACCAGTTCGCGTTGGAGCGGACTTCATCCTGCATCGCGGCTTCGAGAAAACCACTCGAAAGCCTGTACTTGCCGTTTCACCTGCGTCTCGACCATTCGATCCCCTCTTACGGGACAGACTCGAACACGAGTTTTCTATTGCGGGGAAAATCGATCGGAAGTGGGCGGCGAGACCGCTCGAGATCATCAGGCATCGGGACGCCGACGTTCTCATCTTGGAAGATCCCGGTGGCACTCCGTTGGACGCCCTACTCGACAGACAGCCAGGACGGAGGCTGGAGCTCGGTCTCTTCCTAAGGATCGCGGTAGGGCTTTCGCAGTCTCTTGGTCAAGTCCATGAGCAAGGATTGATACACAAGGACGTCAAGCCGGAAAATGCTCTCGTCGGTGACGCCGGACACGTGTGGCTCCTTGGCTTCGGTGTGGCGGCCGAATTGGCGCGGCAGCGTCAGGCCCCTAGATCTCTCACGTACATCGCCGGAACACTCGCCTACATGTCTCCGGAGCAGACGGGGCGTGTTAACCGAAGCATCGACGTGCGAAGCGACCTATATTCACTCGGCGCGACGCTGTTCGAACTTTTAACCGGCGCGCCGCCCTTCGACGCCGTGGAGCCGATGGAACTCATCCACTGCCATATTGCGCGGCAGCCGCCCTCGGTGAAGGAACGGGTCCCCGAGACGCCGAGCGTGTTGTCCGCGATAGTCGAGAAGCTTCTGGCGAAATCTGCCGACGATCGATACCAGTCCACAGCTGGACTGGAGCGTGACCTTCAAAGATGCCTCGACGCTTGGTCTTCGCAAAACTGCATAGAGGATTTCGCGCTCGGGATATCCGACGGCCCGGCAAGGCTCGTCATCCCGGAAAGGCTTTACGGACGATCCGTCGAAATGGCCGCGCTGAAATCGGCTTGCGAACGGATCATGGGGGGCGCAAGCTCGGAGCTGTTTCTCGTCGGCGGCCAGCCCGGCGCGGGAAAATCCTTTCTTGTTCGCGAATTCATATCGCGGCAAGCGCCTGCGGGCATCTTGTTTGCTGCCACAAAATTCGAAGCTCACCTCCGGAACAGCCCGCTCGCCTGCGTCGCGCCCGCGCTGCAGGTTCTCGTAAAGAATGTCCTGAGCAGAGACCGTGCCGAAGTTCAAGGCTGGACGAGACAGTTTAAGGAGGTGCTAGCTGCGAACGCCCGGCCGGTGATGGATCTCGTTCCGGAACTGGGTTTCGTGCTGGGATCGACACCTCCGGCGGCGGACCTGCCGCCACCCGAGACAACGCGACGCTTTCAAGCGGTTCTGCGAGATTTCGTCGGGCTGTTCGCACGGCCGGATCATCCGCTGGTTTTGTTCCTGGACGATCTGCAGTGGGTCGACCGCGCAAGCCTCGACCTCGTCGAACAGCTGCTCGTCCATGCCGACGAGCCCGCAAGCGTTCTGATCATCGGGACGTACCGACAAAACGAGGTACACGACGACCATCGGCTGATCCAAAAACTTGCCACCCTGCGTTCGAAAGGAGCGGCGATCACGGAAGTTTCGCTCCAGCCTCTGGAGGAGGAAGATCTCGGTCGGATGATTTGCGACGCCTTGCACTCCGATCCTGCATACTCTCGTTCGCTTTCGCACCTGGTCCAAGGCAAGACAGGCGGCAATCCTTTCTTCGCAATTCAATTCCTTCATTCGCTGGAGGACGACGGATTGCTGGCCGTCGATCGCACGAACCGGCGATGGATCTGGGACGAGCCCGGCATCCGTAGCCGAAACTATAGCGACAACATCGTAGATCTGATGGTCGTCACGTTGAAGAAGCTATCCACCGGAACGAGAGACGCTCTCTGTTGGCTTTCATGCTTTTCTTCCACGGCAAACATCGAGCTTCTGGCCGCCGCTTGCGCGGTGACGGTGCAGGAACTCCACGAACTGCTTCGGGAGGCCGCCAGGGCAGAATTGGTCGCATGCTCCGATGACGGCTACGCATTCGAGCACGATCGGATCAAGGATGCGTCCTATTCGCTGATCCCTGAAGAGATGAGGTCCTGGCGGCATCTTAGGATCGGCCGACTGCTGCTGGCCGACTCGAGCCTGGAAGAGCCCGACGCCGGAATATACAAGGTCGTAGAACAGTTCAGTCGCGGCAGGAAGACCATCGAGACCGCTGACGAAATCCTTCAAGTAGCGAAATTGAATTTGGTGGCGGCAAAGCTCTCCAAGAATTCTGCGGAACATGCCGCCGCGCTGTCCTACCTGAGGGAGGTCGATGAACTCCTGCCCCCGGACCGTTGGTCCTCCCACTATGCCATGGCCTTCGATTGCGAGCTGACTTTGGCCGAGTGCGAGTTCGTCATGGGCGATACGGCGAGCGCCGAGAAACGGCTCGAGCTGTTAGCCGATCGTGCAGTGACGTTAATTGACCAGGCCGCAGTCGCCTGTCTTCGCGTCGATCTGTATGTCGTCCTCATGAGGCCGCAGCGTGCCCTGCAGATAGGCGCCGATTTTCTTCAGACGGCGGGGTTTGCCATACGGCTCGACCCGTCGGACGACGACGTACGTAGGGCGAAATCACGTGTGTCGGATCTGATGAATGGAAGGATGGTCGAAGACCTGCTTGACCTGCCGATAATGACCGACCCGAATGAAGAAGCGACGATCAACGTGCTGAACAGGCTGGTCTTGTCTGCTCTATATGGGAACACCACACTTCATTACTTGATCATTTTGCTTATGGTCGAATACAGCATCCGCAAGGGCAACAGCGCAGCTTCCGTACTCGGATATGTTTCGTTCGGCCGCTTCCTCATCACCGAGCACTCCGAATTCCAAACCGGGTACCGGTTCGGCAGGCTTGCTCTGGATTTGATAGAAAAGAAGGAACTGACCACCTTCAAGGCTCGTGCGTATTTCAGCTTCGGGACCGGCGTTAGCTCCTGGTCACAGCACCTGCGTGTTGGACGTTCGTACCTTCGGATCGGACTTCAAGAGGCTAAGCGTAACGGCGACACCCTCTACGTCGGTTATAGTCTGAGCAACCTGGTCGGAAACGCGATCTCGTCGGGAACAAGCTTAGACGAGGTCGATCGGATGGCGATCGATGCGCTCAAGTTCGCGCTTGGTTCCGAATTCCAGATCGCGGCGGGGTTCGTCCTTGGACAGTTGCGTCTGACAAGGTCTTTGACCGGGCTCCCTGTGGACTTCAGAGGGCTTGAAGGTTCCGAGTTTCATGCCGATGATTTCGAACGCGACCTGCTGTGGGCTCGACATCCGCAGACTGTCTCGGACATCTATTGGAGCAGGCGGCTTCAAGCACTGGTATTCCTTGGAGACTACGGTGCGGCGATCGAAGCCGCCCAGCTCGTGAAGACACTTCTCACTACGCCGTGGCCCAATATCGAGGGCGCCGAATATCATTTTTACAAAGCGATCGCCTATTCCAGACGCCTCGCGAACCACGACGGTGCGGTTTCGCCGACAGACGCCTTGGAGCGGATCAGAGAACATCACCGGCGGCTCGAAGCCTGGTCTGTGCATTCCCCGGATAATCTTTCATGCCGTGCGGTTCTTCTCGGAGCGGAAATAGCACGTCTCGAAGGACGCCAGGCGGATTCCGAAGCTCTGTTTGAAAAGGCCATACACTTGGCGCGGGAACAAGGCTTTGTACAAGTGGAGGCGTTGGCGTGCGAAATGGCCGCGGCGTCCTACGGCGCGCGTGGCCTTCGAGAAATTCAAGAATATTTCCTGTCGAAAGCGTGCGAGGCCTATGGTCGATGGGGCGCAGGCGCAGTTCTGCGAAGGATGGGGGTAGAGCCCGATGACATCTATCCAACCCGCAAGCCTGCCTCACAGCGGTCGCCGCTAGGAGAGCAATTGGACGCGGCGGCGGTCGTGAGAGCTTCCCAGGCTATTTCCGGAGAAATGCGTCTGCCTGAACTCATCGACCAGATCATGCATATCGTGCTTGAGAACGCAGGGGCGGAACGCGGATTGCTCATGCTCATGCAAGACGAAGTCCCGGTGGTCGTCGCAGAAGCTCGAACTTTGCCCGGAGCAATTGATGTCGTCGTCAGAGAATCTCCCGCGACGCCGGACGATCTGCCGCAATCTGTACTGGGATATGCGATCAGGGCCCGGCAGCACGTGATCCTGGAGGACGCGGTCGCCGACGACGTATATTCGAATGACGACTACATCACGCGGAACCGGTCCAAATCGATCCTATGCATGCTCATCGTTAGACAAACCAGAGTCATCGGTGTTCTCTATCTCGAAAACAACCTCACTTCCGGCGCATTTACGCAGGAGCGACTGAGCGTCATCGACCTTCTGGCGTCCCAGGCGGCGATCTCGCTTGAAAACGCCAAACTCTATAAAGGTCTGCAGAGGAGCGAGACCTTCCTTGCCCAAGGGCAGATGATCAGCAACACCGGGAGTTTCGGCTGGAGTGCCGCTTCGGGCGAATTCTTTTGGTCGCGCGAGCTTTATGACATTCTCGAATATCCGCCGACCACAAAGGCTTCGATCGAGCTGGCGCTGCAGCGCGTCCATCCAGACGATCGGACCACGGTAGGTGCGATGGTCGAAAACGCCATGCGCCAGGGAGCGGATTTTGACAGCGACCACCGTCTCTGGATGCCAGACGGCCGTATCAAGCATGTTCATGCCATCGGTCGTGCGCTTCACAACGGCGATCTCGATTTCGTAGGATCCGTGCGCGACGTTACTGAACGGGTCGCAAACGAGGAGGCCCTGCGGGAGGTGAAAAGCGATCTGGCCCATGTGGCGCGGGTCACCACTCTCAACGCGATGACGGCGTCGATAGCACACGAGGTCAACCAGCCGCTATCCGGCATTATAACGAATGGCCACACCGGGATGCGCCTGTTGTCGATGAACCCTCCGGACCTTGCTGGTGTGGCAGAGACAATACAGAGGACGATACGAGACGCCAACAGAGCCTCCGACGTCATCAATCGCTTGCGGGCCATGATCAAGAAGCAAGCGGCAGTTACGGAACTTGTTAATCTCAACGAGGCCGCGCAGGAGGTGATCGTCCTTTCGACGAGCGAACTGCAGAAGGCCAAGGTACTCGTCCGGACAGAATATCGCGACTTGTTGCCCTTGATTCGCGTAGACCGTGTTCAACTGCAACAGGTCATCCTCAATTTGCTTCTGAATGCGATCGAGGCTTTGACCGACGTGACCGATCGCCCGCGAGAAATTACTATAAGAACGAGCGTGCAGCTGGATGGCTCGGCAAGACTCGACGTCCATGATGCGGGCATCGGCATTGAGGACAAGACCATGGATCGTCTTTTCGAGCCATTCTTCACGACGAAGGCAACTGGCATGGGCGTCGGACTTTCGATATGCCGCTCGATAATCGCCGGGCTTGACGGGCAGCTATGGGTGACACAGAACGATGGTCCTGGATCCACTTTCAGCTTCAGCATTCCTGCCGCCGGGACCGCTTCTGGCGGCATCGGAGCGGGAGATAGGTGATGCTATCTGAGGACGGCCAGTCCGAGATTGAAAGACCGATCGCGATGCAGAGTGTCGGGTCACGTGGGACGGCCTCTTTCACCGGAAGTGTGGGTGTCCTGCTCGCGCTGGCGATGTTCATCAACTTCCTCGACCGCGGGAACCTCGCAACCGCCGCGCCGCTCATCAAGGAGGAGCTCAACCTCACCAACACCCAATTCGGACTTCTTGTGTCGGCCTTCTTCTGGGTTTATGTGCCAAATCAATTGGCCGCCGCCTGGCTAGTGGTGACTTTTAGCGCCTATCGCGCACTGGTGGTCGGGTTGATCGTCTGGTCGATTGCCACGATACTGACTGGCTTCGCTGGCGGTTTCGTGAGCCTGCTGGCACTTCGTATCCTTCTGGGCATCGGCGAGAGCGCCAGCTTTCCCGCCACGTCAAAGTTGCTGGCTCAAAATCTCCCGCCGGAAAGGCTAGGCTTCGCAAATGCGCTGGTCAGCGCAGGCATTATCCTCGGCCCGGCCGCAGGAACTTTTTTGGGGGGACTTTTGATCGCCCACTTCGGATGGCGGCCACTGTTCATACTGTTCGGTCTTGCTTCGCTGTTGTGGCTGGTTCCGTGGCTGCGGCTACAACGTCCCGTTGAGGAATTGGTCGAAAACAGAAACGCATCCGGACCGACCTTCCGTGAAATACTCACTCGCAGGGAACTGTGGGGTGCGGCGATGGGGCACTTCGCCAGCAACTATACGTTCTACACGATAACAACATGGCTTCCGCTCTATCTGGTGAAAGTTCAAGGCTTTACTATCCCTCAGATGGCCCTGGTCGGTGGGCTGGTCTATGCCGCGTCCGCGTTGTTTTCGCTATGCGGCGGCTGGATCGCAGATCGCTGGATGTCCGCCGGAGGGAGCGCAAATCGAGTTCGGAAAACCTTCATCGGCGCCTCCTGCGTCGTGGCCATTGTCTGCATGCTTATGTGTGCATCGGGGAATACGGAGCTTGCGGTCGCAGGCCTTCTGCTGTCTTCGATCGGTCAGGGTCTTGGCGGCTTCAACCTTTACGCTATCGGCCAGACACTCGCAGGACCGACTGGAACTGCGAAGTGGATCGGGCTTCAGAACTGCATCGGCAACATGTCGGGAATCGTCGCTCCAATTTTCACCGGGTTGATCGTCGACGCCACGGGGGCATATACACCGGCCTTCTTCGTCGCCGCTGGAATGTCGCTGGCAGCACTCGTGTCTTGGACGATTGTTATACCTAGGATCCAGCGTATCGATTGGAAATGACCAAGGGCAAGGTACCATCCACCCGGATCACTTGGCGGACTCGAGAGACAGCTTCTTTTCGTGAGGATAGAAAGGTCGAATGAGCAGGTGCTGTGCGCCGCCACCGACCAACCCGCCAATCAAGGGGCCCGCGATCGGCACCCACCAGTAGTCTACGACACCGGGAAAGGCAGCTTTGTCCCATCCGGCTAACCAGGCGAATACGCGTGGACCAAAATCGCGGGCTGGGTTCAAGGCCCATCCCTCCAGGTAGCCCGACGATGCGCCGATGACGGCGACGATCAAGCCGATCACGATCGCACCGAAGTTTGCACGCGGTGCGATCGTGTTGAACTCGTCCGTAAGGGCGAAGATACCGAACACCAGAAAGGCGGTGATAGTGATCTCGTTCACAAAGGCTCTCGCGGGAGTAATCGCCAGTCCGGGAGAGGTGAAGAAGACGCCCGACGCGCCGCCTTCGGCACGCGCCATGTGCTGCGTCGCATTGAAGGAGTCTATGACCGAGGAATATAGCCCGTATACGATCGCAGCGCCTATGAAGGCGCCCACCACTTGCGCGATCCAATAGGGCACGACCTTTTTCCAAGCGAAGCCCCGAAACACGGCCAGCGCCAACGTCACGGCTGGATTCGCATGGGTGCCGGAAACCGCGCCCGTAACGTAGATCGCTATCGACACGGAAAGACCCCAAGTGATGCAGAGGCCCCAATATGCCGTTTTGTATGGGCTTGGGTCGTAAAGGAAATACATTGCGGCCGCGGAGCAGCCGAACGTGATGATTATGATTAACGCGACAGCCTCGGAGATTAGCTCTCCAACCAGCTCGTGATAGCGTCCCATTGACCGAACTCCTGTTGATTTCTTCATCGCCGCCCGAGCCGGGTCGCGGCTCGGACTTTATCATCCAGCATCCTTTCGCATCGCATTCAGCGCATGCCTTCAAACTGCCAGAGCGGTTGTCTTTTGATGCTGCGATCCCGCCCGCCACTCGCCGGACAGATGCGCTAGGATCTCGTGCAGGAAGAACTGCGGTGCCTCCGTTGGCGAGAAGTGTCCGACTCCGGGCATGAACCGGAAGGAGAAATTGCTCAAAAATTTGTCGAGTTGGTCAGCCCATGCGGTGGGGAACAGTGGATCATGTTCGGGCCACAGCACGGAAACCGGCTTGTTCAGACGCTCGCCCGCTTGCGGCATGGTTTCTTCAGCGTAGTCCGAAATTGGATTCCCCTCGATAGTCCTGAACCAGGTCACGCCCGCCGTGAAGGCGCCCGGCGGAGAGTAGACTTCGACCATGTGGTCGAGCAGCTCGTCGGTCACGGTAGAACCGGGACCAGACCAGCCGTCGAGATGGACCTTCAGCAACGCACGAATGGCGTCAGGTTTTCCATCGAAGACCTGCTCGACAAGCTTGGTTCTAAAGAAGGTCGCGTGCCAGAATTCGTTCACGGCCTTGACGTCGAGAATCCGTTTTCCCACGCCGGGAAGCGGCGGTGCCAGAACGAGCGCGGAGACGAGGTCCGGGCGGAGTCGCGCCACCATCTGAACGGTGAAGCCGCCAATGTCGTATCCGACAAGAATTACGTCTCGGAGACCCAGTTCTTCGATAAGGCCAATCACCGCAGAGGCCTGGCCGTCTCTGGATAAGGCGGAGTCTCCGCGATCAAGATGCTTGTCGGATAGTCCGAAGCCGCGAAGGTCCGGAACGACCGTCATGGCGTGAGGCGCGACTAACTCGGCAAGCCTGTCATATTCGTGTCCGTCGCCGGGCGAGCCATGAATCATGACGACGGCCCGACCTGAGCCATTCTTGCGGTAGGCGAGACGGTATCCATCGATTGGTTTGGTGAAAAGCATTGGTTGTCTCCGTACGTTTAATGTTGCGCTACTTGCAAGCGCGTCCGGAAATACTGGAGTAATTTATCCTCAGCAGCGACAATACTATAGTGTCGCCTAGACCACGGGCTATAGTTACAGATACTAAGGTATTGTTGCTGCGTCGAAACGTACGCCATCGTGTAGATGGCCCGAACGGAATGGCTCACATCGCGATCGAAGCAGCGTTCCGCATATGCGTCTTAAAACGTATCCGCTATTCGCGGGGTCGATGTTTTCGGAGGTGCATTGCGGGCGGGGCATTTACCTAGGCAGCTTGTACCTGGCCCGATAAAGGGCGAATTCGTGCTGCAGCGTGGATCCGCCCATTGGCCAGTCCTTTCGGAATGGGCCGGAGGTTCGTCTTTCGGCGCTTTCGAGATTCAGGTCGGCAACTATTGAGGCGGATGTTCCGCCTCAGATATGACCAGATTGAACGGGGGGCGCCAGTTTCGGAGCGCGGCCCGCCCGATGCTGGCGGCAAACAGCGGCGTCTCTGCGTCGTTATGCGCTTGCGCGATGGGGTGGTTTTGAGTGCGCAGCAGATCAAAGGGAATTCCCTGGCGCTCCAGGAGCGCGCGCATTTCGTCGGTTGCGAAGGATTGGACGTGCGTCGTCAGTTCGCACCGGTCCTCGGCAATCTTCTTGGCGGTAAGCTCCCATCGCACGTGAACCGTCGTCCTGCCATTAGGAGTGAATATGTCCGAGTCAGAATCGAGAATAAGATGATCCTTCTTTGCCAGCGTTTCGACGAAGTGCTGGACCATCAGGCTGCCTCCGATCGTCTCGACGTTGATCGCGACACGCTTGCCGTTCGGAGTCTTCGTCGAGCCCGCCGCGATATGCGCCGGCGAACAACTTAGGTATTCCTCCTCGGTGATGCCGAAACACCATTTCGGGATGTCAATCTTCTCGATCGGAGCGTTGATGCCCGCCGCGGTGCTCACATCGACGATCTGGTTCTCTTGCATGGTCAACTCCTTTTAAGGTTCAAACAGGCGCCGCACTGCGGCGGCCGCTGAAGGGATGGACGAGTGCTCACAGTGGTCTTCTTTAACTTTCAGGGAGATCAGCGATCGGTACCGCGTTCATTGACGAGACGGTCGGAATTGCATTGATTTTATCGGCCACCTGTCTCGCTGACGAACTCGCGCAACTGTTGAAGGAGGCGCTCCGGCTGCTCTTCCGCGATCCAGTGACCGCAATCTTTAATGGGTCTGACAGTCACTTTTTCGGCGACTTCCAGGAGCATCTGCTCCGCGATGGGAAGAAAGAAGCTAGCGGTCCCGCCAAGTCCAAGTACGGGCATCTTCAGCTTGCCCTTCTCAGTGAGAATGCGGCGGTTGTCTACGGAGTCTTGCTCGAAGGCGCGAAACAGTTCGAGGCCTGCTCTCATGGCTCCCGGCGCGGTGTAGTCGGCGACATAGCGTTCGGCGTCGGCGATGGATATTGCGTCGGGATTGGCGCACAGCCTGAGATAGAAGGAGCGTAAGTAGGCAAATTCGTTGCCGCAGATCAGCATCTCGGCCACGTTGCCCGCTGCACCGTGCAGGTGGAAGTGCCACAGCTTGGCCTGACTGAACTTCGTTGTGGCGACGCTCTCCATTCCTGTCGTACCGGCGATAGGCGCTTCCATGACGACCAGACGGTCGATGTCTTCGGGAAAGAGTGCCGCAAGTGCGTACCCGACTTGCATACCGAGGTCGTGGCTGACGACGGTGATCCGCTTTCTGGCGCCGAGGTGGTCGAGCAACGCTTTGATGTCCTTTGCCATCGTGATTTTATCGTAGCCCGCTTGAGGTTTGGACGATCCGCCTGCTCCCCGGTAGTCTGGAGCCACGACGAACCAACCGTTGGCACGAAGCGGCTCTATGATGTGTCGCCACTCCCACCATGTTTGCGGCCAGCCGTGTAGCAGCACCATTGTGCGGACATCCTGGCCGTCCCGCGGTGACATTCCCGCTGTCACGTAGTGAATGCGAACATCCGCATGATCGAACATGTTGTGTTGAAGGCGCTGCATGGCGTTATCTCCTCTAGCCGACATTGCCAGTGCCGAAACTATCGGGCTGATGGGACGCTGCGCGAAATTGCACGATGGTGTGAATGGCCCGCACCTTGGTGTCGATGGCGCGCCGGGCCGTTCGGACTTGATCGGCTCTGGAAACTCGGCCAGTCGGGTGATCACGGGCAGCGATCGGTCAGTGGATGAAAGACGTCGCTCCAAGCCCGATCTTGGAAGATGGTTCGCGCACTGACTGGCTCGATGGCCGCTCTTCAAACGTTCTACGAAGCGGAGCTTCGGTCCACTTGCTGTTGATCGTCGAACGCCGGTGTCTGCGGATCCGTAACTCTTTTATGCGCCGCGCACGATACCACCGCCGTCATGTTGAGACGGGCAATCCCGGCAGACTCCTTGCGCAGTCTGCGCATTGCCTGAGGCTGTGCGAAACCTTCCGGCACTGCTTCGTTGTCGCAGCGAGCCGAAGGTCTTGGTCACCGAACTGTTCGTACAATTCAAGGCCCGATGCCGTATGGCTACGGTTGAGCAGACGTTCAACGACGGAGAATTCAAATGCGAAATCTTGCGATTTGCGGCGCTGTTTTTCTGGGAACTGCGATTAATACACAAGCCTTCGACCGCCTCGACGCTCGATCGGCCACCTGCGGCGAAGCGAAAGACATCATTGCGCGAGACGGAGGAGTGGTCCTCCGGTATCCTTCTTCTCTAATCCGCGGGCTTGTCCTCTACAATGCGTACGTCAGAGATACCGGGCACTGCCCAGCTCCTGAACAGGCTACGTCGACTCCAGTGCGTATATCCAATACGCCGCAATGCGACCTCATGATCTGCGTTCGTCCCTCGGGTGCAGGACATCATTGACGTGCTGCTTCGTGCGTCCCGTGCCATGTTTTTCGAGGGAATCGTGGAACACTCTGTAATGACTAGCCTCCTGCCATTGAGAGCGTCACAGAGGCGCCGCCAGCGGAGCAACCATAGCATCGGAACGTGGTGCGGCCCTTACCCTGCTTCCGGCGACATTTCTTTCGGGAGCGAAGGCGCTGGAAAAAGGGGCTACAGCGTCTTCACTCCTCGCCTAAAAGACCGGCAGGGGTTATCAAAATCAATCCGGCATCGAGTCCCGGGTTCGTCGCCGCAAGCCGCAAGTGCTCCTGCGAGATCCAGTCTCCGACCGTCGTTTGCGGACGGTGTTTCATTCGTGCGCGAATATGACCGCGACAATCCCAAACGGCGGCGAGCTATTGAATTTGGCCGCTTCATTGCCTGGCACGCCGAAGTTGATCCGGCGGGCGTAGAATTCGGTGCGCAGTGGCCCTTTCCCGTCCCTGAAGGGTTCGATGTGATCCTGCCACCACCTTTGCTCCGTCCGGTTTGCGGGCAGGAGCATAACCACCGTCGCTCCCAGACGGTGTTCGCACCAAGCCTTTTCAACCCAAGCGGCAATATTACTGTATGGTGGATTGCACCAGACAGAGTTCGGCGCCCACGGCTGAGCGAGTCCATCCATCGCGATGTCGTAGAACCGCTCGCACTTCGTATTCGCGGAGTTGGCGGCCGCATCAAGGGTGAAATGGAATCTTGCGTCCATGGCGTCGAAAAGCCATTGCGGCGTTATTCGCTCGTCGACGGTATCCTTTGCTCCCCGTTTGGCAGTTTGCTGAGGATGGTTCTCTATCTTGAAGCCGAGCATCATGCGCCAGCTCCATCATCGAGCGCGGGGATTGAAACAAAGAGTTCTGCGTAGAATTGCATCGTCGGTCTCGTGGTGGGATCGATTAAGTGTCACCAGAGATTTTCGCCGGCGCAACGCTACGAATTCCATGTCGCGATACGTGACAGTCGTATGTGGCCACATTGTCAGCGGCATTGCGCTCCCGGCGCGTCAGCGCCATTGCTGGTACGAACCGAACGGTTTGGATCGCGGTGGAAAGCGGGATATATCAGCTTTATTCCTTCGCAGTGGACGGCTTCGGCATCGTCGTGGATCCGAACTGGCTTCTAAGGGCTAACGATGCGATCAAGACCAAGGGGGAGGAAATTAGGCGGCCGCGGCTACTCAAAGGTCTGATGCAGGAATGCAACAACCCGCGGGATCGCGCAGACGAGCCCCTGGATTTCAGGGGTAAGCGACTATTTAAACTCGACCTTGGTATTTGGTAGGTTATGGCCGTCCCTGTCTCCGCGAATGCTCACACGCCTGGGAGGTGGACGGCCATTTTTTCTTACGAAGGTGCTCCGCCTCATGGGCGAGTGGCGCGCAGCTAAGGGCATCATCAAAGTCGAGTAGGTGTGAAGCGTTATCGCAGGGATTTTGCAATCGCCGTTGGGAGATTTTGAATGACCAGACTTGCTGACACCGTGGCGGTCGTAACAGGCGGCGGCAGAGGTATCGGCCGGGAGATAGCACTGCAGCAAGCCCGGGAGGGTGCAAGGGTAGCGGTGCTTGCGCGGACAGTGCCCGAAATCGAGGAAACCGCCTCGCTTATCAGAGGAGTTGGTGGGACAGCGATTGCTCTTGCGACTGACCTGACACAGCTTTCTGAAGTGGAGAACGCCTTCGCCCGGATTGCTACTGATTGGGGACCGGTAGATATCTTGATCAACAATCATGGCTCGTTCAGCGCTTTCGGCCCAATATGGGAATGCGATCCCGCTGTCTGGTGGCAGGACGTCGAGATCAATCTGCGCGGAACCTTTCATGCTTCCCGCTCAGTGGTTCCGGCGATGCTGAAGCGGGGCAGGGGGAGGATCGTAAACCTCGTCGGCGGTGGCACGGGCAACAGCTTTCCGCATGGGTCCGGCTACGCGTCGAGCAAGGCCGCCATCATGCGATTCACGGAATGCCTGAACGATACGACTGTCTCCCGCGGCGTGCGTGCGTTCGCGGTAGATCCTGGTCTGGTCCGCACTGCGATGACGGAGAAGCAGCTCTTCTCGGAACAAGGCAAGACATTTTTGCCCGGTATCCAGCAGCTGTTTGACGACGGGATCAATGTTGAACCGTCGCAAGCTGCGCTTCTGATCTCCGACATCGCTGCCGGACGCTTTGACCCGCTTGCAGGTCGGCTCCTTCGAGGAGTTGATGATCGCGATGCGCTCGAAGGCGAGATGGACGACATCGTCGCGATCGACGGGAGAGCGCTTCGTTTCAGCGCTGTCGAGCAACAGAAGCTCTAAGTCTGTTCCTCGCCGTTCATGCCGGATTTCCCGGTATCGGCGTCAAACCGTTGGAGCGATCGCATCGCGCCTCGCAGCCGGAGGGCCGACACATCGGCATAGGGGAGGCAACGGCGGAGTTGAATGCTGCTATTTTGATGATGCGCGAAATGCCAGGCGTGTCAGCTATCGTCTTTTGCTCTGCCGTCGTCTCGTATCCGCGGTCAAGTCGACGCGCACGTTTCAGAGCGCGGACCATTTCCAAAGCGCAACGCCCGTAAGATCTCCGCGCTCGGATACTGCGAGCCCCGGCGTGCTGTGCGGCCGCAGGGTGACCACTTGGAGCCCGCCGCCCCGAAATAGTTCACGTAATCCTTCCGCGCCAACGGCCGATGTTTGCTCCTGTTCGAAATGTGCCGAAGCGTCGACCGCGGAATGTGGATTTCGTCCTCTCGTTGAATGTTAGGCACACAAAAAATCGCTAAATTTGCAACCCCATCTGGACCACATGTCGTCGTTGTGCATGATCTGCGTCGAAGGGGATCGGGCATGAATGACATTTACGCAGAGCAAACCGACAGCGAAAAGTCCGTTTTCGAAAGCAATCTTCCCGTCGAAGCCAAGATCGAGCGAGCGCGCACCGACCTCCTGGATCTAGGCGCACGGAACCGCCTTCTGAATGTTCCGCGCTTCTCGAAGAGCGCCAAGACGATCGACGTCGTCGACGAGAAGTCGGCCGAAGTGTTTCGCATCCTGGTGACCGAAGGGAAGGCGATGACCTTCCTGGCGGGGGCGAAGGGGCGGGAACCGAAGGACGGGGACGCGAAACAGGCGGATGAAGACGAGTCCCTTCTTGAGCTCGCGCTTCCGGGCGATGACGAGAGGGACGAGGGCGGACGGCTCCTTCGACACGCCGACACCAAGCTTCAGACGAGGATGACCCCGAACGGCCTGCAGAAGCGCCTTCTCGATCTGTATTTCGACGCCCGGACGCTCGAAGAAGAGCAAGGCGTCAACATCCTGTATCTGGGGCTCGGAACGCTCAAATGGATCGATCCCAACAACGCCGAAAACGTCCGCTACGCGCCGCTGATCCTCGTCCCCGTCTCGCTGGAGCGCGGAAGCGCCGCGGAGCGGTTCAAGCTCAGAGCCCGTCACGAGGAATTTGCTTCGAACCTCTCGCTGGAAGCCTTCATGGACCGTATCCACAAGATCCGGATGCCGGAGTTCGAAGCGACAGATGACTTCTCTTTCGAAGCCTACGCTAGCGCGGTGGCTGCGGCGATCACCGTGAAGCCCACATGGTCCGTCCAACCGGACGACATCGTCCTCGGCTTCTTCTCGTTCGCGAAGTTCCTGATGTACCGGGATCTGGATCCGAGCCTCTGGCCAGCGGACAAGAAATTCACCGAGAGACCGTTGATAACGTCGTTGGTTTCGAACGGTTTTTCCCGGACGGAGGAACTCCTCGCGGAGGACGCACATATAGACCGTCACATCTCGCCAGCCGAGATGACGCATATCGTGGACGCCGACAGTTCTCAGACCGTGGCGATCCACGAAGCGAGAAAAGGTCGCGATCTCGTCATCCAGGGCCCCCGGGGACGGGCAAGTCGCAGACCATCGCAAACATCATCGCATCCGCGATCGCCGACGGCAAGACCGTGCTGTTCGTAGCCGAGAAGATGGCGGCGCTTGAAGTGGTAAAGCGGCGGCTGGATCAGGCGGGCGTAGGGGACGCATGCCTCGAACTCCACAGCAACAAGGCCAACAAGCGCGCGCTGCTCGCCGACCTCCAGCATGTCTGGGATCTCGGAGCGCCGAAGGGGGAATCCGGAGACGCGCTCGACAGGCGCCTGACCGAAGCTCGGGACGGCCTCAACGCGCATCCGGTGCGTATGCACGCGGTCTATCAGCCGTACCAGCTTACGCCGTTTCAGGTCATAGGACATCTGTCTCGGCTCCGCAGACTAGGGGTTCCGCCGTCCGACATCGAACTGGCTGCGGCGACTGACTGGTCTCCGGAGATGCGGGACAAAGTTGTCACGCTGCTTTCCGAGTTGGCGGAACGGATCAAAGACATCAGCATTCCGGCTGAGCATCCCTGGTACGGAATCGGGCTTACAGGGATCACCCCACTGGATCTCGACAGACTGAAGGATCGGCTGGTATCGGCCTCCGCAGACCTGTCCGGGCTGGTTGCGGAAATGGAAGTGGTAACAGCACGGCTCGAAGGACAGCCTGCCGCTTCTATCTCGGACTTCAAGAAGGCGGCCCTGCTTGCCGCTCGCGTCGCGACGTGCCCTGAAGGCATCACATCCGAAGCTCTCGCCAACACGATCTGGGAAACCGATCCGGGATCAATCTCAAGGGCGGTGCTTCAAGGCGCCGAATTCGCCAAGCTTGAGGCCAACGTGGATGCGGATTTCACGGCCGAAGCGTGGAAGACGGATACCTCGTCGATGGCCGCGCAGTTCGGGCGTCTTCCGAAGGAGTTTTCGCATTCAAGCTTTGCGAATGCCGCCAAGCTTGAGGCCGTCCTGCCGCGGTTCCTCAATGCTGCGAAGGCGTTGCGCGATCTGCTTGGCGTGAACGTGGCTCCGACAGTAACAGCAATCGAACGGCTGACGGTCGTCGGACAGCATGTGGCCGAGGCGCCCGATGCCAGCCCGGACGCCTTCGTGGCCGCGATTTGGGAGCGCGGGCTGGACCAGGCGGGAGATCTTGCGGAAGCCGTTGCCACGTTCAGGCGTATTCAGGGCGAACTTGCGGGAAAAGTTTCCGATCAGGCGTGGGACGTCGATCTCACGGCGGCGCGCACAGCCGTGGCGGTTCACGGAGGCAGGCTTTTCAGGTTCCTGAGCGGCGACTGGCGCAAGGCGAAGGCACTCCTGAAGACCGTGATGCCCGAAACCTCGCCCGCCGAGACGATCCAGATCCTTGATCTTCTCCAGAAGGGAAAGCAGGCGAGGTTGGTGGTGAAGGATGGGGACTCGCTGGGTCGATCCGCGTTCGGCGCGGACTGGCGCGGCGAGCGTTCCGATCCGAAGCCGCTCGAAAACCTCGTCCTCTGGATGCGCAGCCTTCGTGGGTTCGGAGCCGAGGCCCGGATGATAGCAAGCAGGCTGACCGACAGGAGCGCAGTCGCCGCCAGATCGGAGCAGGTCAGGGCTCTCCTTCTTGAAGTGCGTCACCTGCTTGGCTCCCTTTGGGATGATCTTGGCGAGGTTGGGCCGAAACTGTTTGCGGATGCGCCTGGCGCCGACAACGTCATGTTGACCGACGCTTCGGTGCTGGTCCGCGAGATCGCCGCGGCGGACCGCGGCTTCAGTGCACTGGCTCGAACGGCTGACGCCGCCTCGGAAGTCCGGCTTACGCAGCTCCAACGGCTTGCGCATGCGCAGGGGCTCAGGGCCGAGATTGAGGGGCTCGATCAGCAGGGCCGGGCGGCATTTGGACCGCAATGGCGCGGCGCTGAGTCCGACTGGATGGCATTGGCCAAGATAGTCGACTGGATATCTTCGAATGGTGACATTAGGCTGCTGGCCTCACGGGTCGACGGTCGGGCAGAGCTGGCGGACGCCGCCGCAAGGGCGGAACAGGCGGGCGACGCGCTCGCGATCCGGATCGAAGAGATTCTCGAATTCCTGAAGGCCGACAAACGCATGGTTCTTGAGGCCGGGAATGTCGTCGATACTCCGCTCGGATGGCTGCAGAACAAGATCGACAGATGGATCGCGAACGACGAGCAGCTTTCGAAGTGGGCCGCCTACAAGGGGCGCTCTCAGGACGCAACGGAAGCAGGCGTCGGACTGATCGTCGAACGCCTCGCGGATGGTCGCGTGCCGCCCGTCGACGTCATTCCCTATTTCGACATGACCTACTACGAGGCCGTGCTGAAGAACCAGCACCAGCGCGATCCCGAACTCGTCCGTTTCGACGGCGAAGTGCATGGGCGGCTGGTGAGCGAGTTTGCCACTCTTGACCGCAGCCGAATGGCGCTTTCGAGGCTAGAGGTCGTCCGCGCCCATCACAGGAAGTTTCCACCCGTGATGGGCATCGGTCCGGTCGGCGTCCTGCGCGGCGAGATGGCCCGCCGCAAGGGCCACATGCCGATCCGGCAGCTCATGCAGAGAGCGTCGCCGGCGATCCAGGCATTGAAGCCGGTCTTTATGATGAGCCCGCTTTCCGTCGCCCAGTTCCTGCCGCAGGGCCTGCTTGAATTCGATATGCTTGTCATGGACGAGGCCAGTCAGATCCAGCCCGTCGATGCGCTCGGCGCAGTAGCCCGCGCCAAACAGGTCGTCGTGGTCGGCGATGAGAAACAGCTGCCTCCCACCCGCTTCTTCGCGAAGATGACCTCGGGCGCCTCAGACGAGGAGGATGACGAGGACGGTGCGAGGGTGTCGGACATCGAGAGCATTCTCGGACTGTTCTCCGCCCGGGGGCTGCCGGAAAGGATGCTCCGCTGGCACTACCGCAGCCGCCACCAGTCGCTGATCGCCGTATCGAATTCCCAGTTCTACGAGAGCAAGCTCTTCATCGTCCCGAGTTCCTATACGCAGGAAGCCGGAATGGGCCTGTGGTTCAATCACGTTCCTGGCGGCGTGTTCGACGACGGCATGAACAAGGTGGAGGCGAAGGTGGTCGCGGAGGCGATTATCAGACATGCGCTGGAACACCCGAACCTCTCGCTGGGCGTCGCCGCCTTCTCGATCAAGCAGCGGCGCGAAATCCAGGACCAGCTGGAACTGCTGCGCCGTCTGAATCCTCAGACCGAGGAATTCTTCCACTCTCACCCGAGCGAGCCATTCTTCGTGAAGAACCTCGAAAACGTTCAGGGCGACGAGCGTGACGTGATCTTCATTTCGGTCGCGTATGCAAAGAACGCCCAGGGGTTCATGGGAATGCGCTTCGGGCCTCTGGGCGCGGAGGGCGGAGAGCGTCGGCTGAACGTCCTGATCAGCCGCGCGAAGCGTCGATGCGAAGTTTATTCGTCGATCACGGACGAAGACATCGATCTCGAACAAGGCAAGGGAAAGGGTGTCTTCGCGTTCAAGCTCTTCCTGCACTACGCGCGCACCGGACGAATGTCCATGAGCCAGCGCGCGGATCGCCAGATGGACAGCGTCTTCGAGGAGCAGGTCATGGCGGCGCTGCAGGAGAGGGGCTATCAAGTCCATCCTCAGGTAGGCATCGCGGGCTTCTTCATCGATCTTGCCGTGGCGGACGAGGCTGTTCCCGGCCGCTACCTTGTCGGTATCGAATGCGATGGCGCCGAATACCATTCCTCCAGGTCCGCCCGCGACCGCGATCGCCTGCGGCAGGCCGTCCTTGAAGACCACGGCTGGACGATCCATCGAGTGTGGAGCTCTGACTGGTTCCAGAGACCGAAGGCCGAGCTGGAACGGCTCGTCGCGGCCATCGAGCGTGCGAAGGCAGACGCGTTGACCGATCCTTCCGGCGAGCGTTCCAGCACGCGCGCCGTCCCCGTCGAGGTCGTCACGATCGAGCGAGCGGACGTCACCGAAATCGGGCTGCAGAACGCGTCCGATACGAAATCAGCGGCGGCATACAAGGAGGCTCAGCTTCGTCCGAACATCGTCGGGGAACTGCACGAGGCCCCGATCGGCACCGTCGTGTCGCTCGTGAAGCAGACTGTCGAAGCAGAAGGGCCAATCCATAGGGACGAGGTGGTGACGCGAATCCGCTCTGCGTGGGGGTTGCAGAGGGCCGGGAACCGCATCGACACACACGTCGGCACTGCGATCGCGATCGCTCAGAGTTCCGGCGAGGTCGTCCGATCGGATGGCGGGTTCCTGTCCTGGAAGGACGCTCCCGTGTTCCTCCGCGATCGAAGCGGGGTCGGATCCCTTAGCCTGCGAAGAGCGGACATGATCCCTCCGTCGGAAATCGACCAGGGCTTGAGGGATATCATAGGCGCGAGCCTTGGAGCGACTGCAGATCAGGCCGTGAATGCGGTATCGCGCGGTCTTGGGTTCAAAGCGACCAGCTGGCAGTTGAGAGACGCCATCCTGTCGCGGATCGATGTGCTCAAGAAGGATGGAGTGCTCGTGGAGGAGAACGCGATGCTGACGGTCGTGTGAAATCATCAGATATCGGCAGTAAGTTGGGCGAGCAAGGTAGACTTGGCACTTCTAGCTCAAGGAGGGACAGGCGCGCAAATGGTGAACGAGGAAGACTGTCAGATCTGCTTCCCGTTGAAAGTTTAAAAATGAAAGTCACAAAGTTTCTGAAACGCCGGACTGCAGTATTTATTTTGTTAGTCTGCACGGCTTTGGGTCTGATCTGGTTTCTGCTTGGCTTCCTTCCCATAGTGGTAATGAAACTTGGCTTTGAGTTTCTTCCATCGACCGACTGGGCCGAGTGGACCTCCAATACCCGTGTAGCTGCCGGAGCGCTCTGCGCCGCAATAATGGCGGTGTTCGTACTTTCGGGAGAGTGGAACATCGACAATGCTCTGAAGAAAATGTTCTTTGCGACGTTCGGTGCAGTCGGCTGCTATCTGGTCGCCCAGAACGCGATCGTCGTGGGCTTGCCGATGACAGCCGCGCTTGCGGCCGGGCATCAGGCGAACCTCCAAATGATTGTCGCGAGCAACAAAGATTTAGGATCGCGATCTTGCCACTCGCCGCTGGTTTTCGAAGCGATGCCGCCGATGTTCGATGAGATCTGCAACATCTCGGACGATGTTCGAGGGCAATATCCACCTGGGACGCCGGTAATTGTTTCCGGATATGGCACGAATCTCGGCGTCTTCAAAAAAAGCTTTCGAAATGCAAAGTATTGATCGGTCTTTGGTGCGCCAAGTCGACAGTTGCCATGGCTGACGGACAATTATGGATTGGAGCCGCCCGCCGCGACCTCTCGCAAGTGTCTCCGAATCCTGTCAGTAATCGCGTATGATTAATGCGAACATCGTTTCCGAACTTCTGCGCGCTTTGAACCGCATCGGAAGGCTTTCGCCCGCGGAGGTGCGGCAGCTGCTTCACAGATCCATCGTTGCCATTCGTGATCTCCGTCAGGAAGTGGGGATCCCCGGAAGCGGGACTTCCGCGGACGCAGTCATCGGGTTGGCCAACGTGGCATCAAGAGTAGAAACGGCCTCCGTCGAGGAACTCAAAGCAGCCCTGCTTGAGGCCACAGAAATGATCCGGACGCTCCGCATCGTGGCGCAGAGCGGTATCGCGCTCATTCTTCATGAAACTGAGGATGTCGCAGGCGCTTGATCGGGAGGGAAGGCGAGGGCGTGATTGAAGTCGATGACAGGAGTTTGCCTTGGAGGAGATCAGGAAGGTTGGGATTGTCGGGTCCGGCATCATCGGCGCCTCTTGGGCGTTGGTCTTTGCCCGTGCAGGTCTAGATGTCCGCATCTGGTGCCGCACAGAGGAGAGCGGTGCCGCGGCTAAAGCGAGCGTTGCTGCTTCGATCGCTTCGCTGGCCGGGACGGGACTGGAGGGAGACACGGATACTCTTGGCAGGATCAGCGTTCACTACGGCCTTTGCGAAGCCTTGTTCAATGTCGACTATGTCCAGGAGTCCATATCCGAAAACTTGCAGTTGAAGACAGCCATGCTGAAGCAGGTCGAGGCCATCGTTCCTGCGAACGCGATCATCGGGAGCAGCACCTCAGGGCTGATGCCCAGTCAGCTTGCTTCCGATTGCTTGCACCCGGAGAACGTTCTAGTTGTTCACCCATTAACGCCGCCGCATTTGATACCGATCACCGAGATTTGCGGCAGCCCCGAAACGAGCGTCGAGACGATCGACAGAGTATGCGGGTTCCTTAGGCAGCTTGGGCAGCATCCTGTCGTACTTCAAAAGGAGATTCCTGGCTTCGCACTGAACCGAATTCTAGGGGCGCTGCTGAACGAGTGCTTTGCGCTGGTCAGGGACGGGGTGATTGGGCCTTGGGATATTGATCCGCTTTTGACGGAAGGATTCGGACTTCGATGGGCGATGATCGGTCCTCTCGCAGCAATGGACCTCAATGCCCCTGGCGGTGTGGCAGAATATCTCACGCGCTACGGCGCGATCTTCGATCTCGTTGCACGCAGCCGAGGTGGGACGTCGGCCCTGAACGAAGAGGTGGTCGCAAAGCTTGCTGGCGCCGCAAGCAAGTTGGAGGGAGACAGGGCGTCTCGGATCAGGCACAGGGATCGGGCGATCGCCGAGCTGAGACGCGGCCGCTCTGACATACTCCAAGAGCTTGGCGGCGCTTTGCCCAATGAGGGATGAACGCCCGTTTCGACTTCTCGCTGAGACCGGATTCGGATCTTATGCCGAAAATCGCATTCTGCTCAGGGAACGTCGCGGCCGCGTACCGCTGAAGTGTCGAGATCGATGGCCCCGATGATCCAGGAGATGCTCCGTCATGACCTTTGTCGATGAATTCTCGCTGACCGCCGTCCCGCTCGAACAGTATTTCAACGACACGAGGCTGGGGTATGCGACCGGCTTCATGTGGGAGGTGGCCGGCGCCCACTATCTGGTGACCAATTGGCATGTGCTCTCGGCGCGTGACTTCTACACCCGAAAAAATCTCAATAGCGCAAACGCGGGACGGCCCAACAAGCTCAGGGCATTTTTCTGCATTTCACCCAATCAATGGGCTGACAGACGCCAGCATTCCGTTGCAAATCGGAATGGAGGTTTTCGTCCTCGGTTTCCCCTTCGGCGTCGATCCTCCAGGCTATCCAGTGTGGAAGCGCGGAAGCATAGCGTCGGAGCCGGATCTCGCACGACTGACGACCGATTACATGCTCGTGGACACGGCCTCAAGGCCCGGAATGTCCGGAGCGCCGGTGATCAGGCGTAATTGGAGCTTCCCACAATCCGCGGAGGAACAAAGTCCAGCTGCCAAACCGTCGACGAGATTTGTTGGGATCTACTCAGGACGCCTCAAAACCGACACGTCGGACGAGGCGCAGATCGGCCTCGTATGGGACGCCAGTTTCATCAATGAAATTATCGCGGGCGACACCAGGGATCGATAACGGTTTTGACTACCACTGGATCGTCAGCAGTCTTCTTCGCCGATGCTGCCTTCAGCGGCGGGTGTGTTCTGCCGGCCTCGAAACGACGATGTCGACTTGTGCTAATCGACCGCTAAGTCTCCCGGGATCAGGCTCGCGGAGGATACGGAATGCATATCGACGGCAGTTGTCATTGCGGCCAAGTCGCGTATGAAGCGGAAGTCGAGCCCAACGGCGTGACGATCTGCCACTGCACGGACTGCCAGCGGCTGACCGGAACCGCGTATCGCGTGACGGTAAGGGCGCAACGTGATGATTTCCGTATCATTCGGGGCGATCCTAAGGAATACGTGAAGATCGGCGACAACGGTCGCCGGCGAATGCAGTACTTCTGTTCGAACTGCGGGTCGCCAATCTACACGACAGGCGAATTCGAGGACGCGGCCGAGTTCGGCATCAGGCTCGGCACCGTCAATCAGCGGCAAGAACTAACGCCACGGGCGCAGTTTTGGTGCTCTTCAGAATTAGCATGGACCCAGGACCTGGGTGCGCTGCCGCGACATGATGAATGAACCGCGAAAATGAGTTCTGCACTGCTGGAGTCGCCGATAGACGGGCCGGATCCGGACAATAGCCTTGAGGAGCCACAGACCGAGGCTACGACGCCTCGCGTTCCTGATCGAAATTCAAGTATTCGACGGGCACCGTGCTGGTGAGCCAGACTCCGTTCTCTGCTCGGAAGAACTGAACGCCATCCTCGAACATTCGGGCGGCATCGACCGAAAGGACGATGGGCTTTCCATATCGCGCGCCGACGTTGATCGCTGTGTCTTGATCTAGCGACAGATGCACGTGCTGCCGTTTTCCGGGAAGCAGGCCCTTGTCCCTGATCGACCCGATATTGGCGACGGCCGTTCCGTGGTAGAGGACAGCCGGGGGTTTCGTGGGCTCCAAGCCGAGATCGACCTCCACCGAGTGGCCCTGCGCCGCTCGGATCCGGAGCCCGTCGTCCGAGACCGTGAACCTCTTCTTGTTGTTGGTCGCAACCACTTCTTCGAGCATCGCGCGGTCGAAGTCCGGGTACCCGGCAACTTTAACCCGCGCAATGAGAACGTCGATCGGCGTCCATCCACCACTGTCGAGCTCGACGCCGAACTTCGTAGGCTCATGTCGGAGAATAAGGCTCAAGAATTTACTGATCTCTTTGGACATCGTGCTCTGGTTCCGTGCGGTATTGCCGTAGGCCCCGTCATAGCTGCTAACGGAGTATTCGTCACCGGGTGTTGCGACCGACGGTAGAGCTTGTGGGTTCTCAAAGTCCTCTCATCACGCTGAACAAAAACGCAGCTATCGATCCGTTTGGGCAATCCTCGCGAAGGGCATTGGCCGGGCTACCGGGCTTGCTCGTTTGATGGTAGTTCGATACCGAACTGTCACCGACTGAATCGGATCCCAATGCCATTTTTCAAAGTCACTACGCACGCAATGCTGATCGAAGCTGACGACGCTTTGGAAGCAGCGATGACGGCCTATCGCAGGTATGACGATCGTAGTCCTCATCAGTTCGACGTGGTCGGCCCCGACGAGTTGCAGCAGACCATTGCCTTGACTGCCCAAGAGGAAGAGGAGGCGATCACTATTGAATTTGGCAGAAAGATCGAAAGCAGGAAAAAACGCTGATCCCATATTTTTTCAATGGGATAGTATAGCATCCTAGTCCGATACTTTCGCGCTGGGAGGTATCCCACCTGTCCAAGGCTGGGTGTCCATTCACGTCTGGAGCGCGGTCGCCCAGGAGAGGGCCAACATGAAACAAGTGTTGTTCGTCTGCAGTCAGAATAGACTGCGCAGCCCTACCGCCGAGCAGGTGTTCTCGACCTGGCAGAACATCGAAGTTTCATCTGCGGGCACCAATCACGATGCATGCAATCCTCTCGACGACGAGCAGATAGCTTGGGCCGACATCATCTTCGTCATGGAGAAGTCACACCGGAACAAGGTGTTGCGAAAATACAGGAAGTCTCTGATCGGCAAGCGGCTGATCTGCCTCGATATCCCGGATGACTATGAATTCATGGATCCGACACTCGTGCGGATACCTGAAGCAACGGTTCCAAGACACCTGTAGGGCGCGGCATTTGCCTGAGCACGGCCAATCATGTCCTCGCGCAGTGACTTTGGCTGCCCCTGTGCCATCGGAAAGCATTCGTGACCGCTTCGTCGATGCTCTGCCATAATGCGGAGCGGCAGTGTACGGGCTCTCTGAGGAAACAATGGACGCGGACGAGCCAGCAGAAGACCGATCGGCTCTAGGCGTGGTAACGGCCTGCGTGTCGTTCGACGACGTGGTGCGCTCGTCGGGTTACAGGAATGTCGTGACCACGAACTCCCACCCATGATCTACCTTCACGATGGCACGGCAGATCGATCGGTGACGACCAGCGGTATTGCAGCATACTGGCTTGCTGAAAGCGGTCTCTCAACTGCAAGCGATGAACGGGCTCGAAAGATACTCGAAAAGTTGGAGCAGCTCGGTAATTGGGCAGCCGGAGAAATCATGGGCCGACGTCGGCACAACCAGGAACGCGCTGAAAGCGGCTACCACGACGTAGTGCCACGTCTGACCGGTCCTCAGATGTTGGTCAGAAGATATCTGCGTCGCAATCCGGGAGCTGCTCCGGAGCAAGTGGCAGCAGGGATTGAAATGCCGCCGGCTACCGTCAACGAGGTCGTCAGCGAATTACGCTTGGCCGGAATTCTCCAAGGAGGGAGGAGCGCTGACGGTTTATTTTTGACGGAGTCGGAGCTACGACGGTATGAGATGCTCGATTGACATCTTTGCGGCGTAGCCGTTAGAGCCCCAGTAAGGCGTCAGCCGGATTTCGGTTTCGGTTGATATCTCCGGTGCTTTGCGCCCGGCCGCAACGAGTTCGATTTGTCTCTGTTTATGACGGCCAGATCAAACCATTCCGGATCAAAATGCCCGCCGCACCACTTCATGACTTCGTCGTGTTCCTCGTGGGATTTTTCAGCGATGATCGTTAGAAAACGTTCGTAGCCCGAGACCCCGCCGACATCCTCGGGCGGCCGTGCCCTCTGGCCGCCGACGCAAATTGCCTGCTTTCGTACCCCTGCTGAGGGAATGGTAGTCTCGATCGCGATCGAGTGCCTCCAGTTGTCGCCGAAATCGTAAATGTATCGGAAGAACGCACTCGGCTGGAAATCTCGCAGACGTACGCTGCGGAAATCGAATACCTGGGGTTCATCCTCGAAGAGGCCTTCGGTTAGAAGCCCGACGTCGCCAAATCGCAAGCCGCCGATCTGGTATTCGTGGAGATGGCCGCTCCACCATCCGAAGGCTCCCTGAATGACAAGATGGAGTTGGGCGAGGGTCCAGTGAGAGGGAACGACAAGCCGTCGCCAGATCCGAGGCTTGATCTCGTCTAGCGTGACCCGGATCTGCACTGCGTCTACCCCGTCAAGCATCTCCCGCCTCTCCGCCCAATCGCGACCGCAAAGGATGGATATCAACTCGCGACCCTGAGAACCGATCTCGCATCAAGGAATCCAACTCGGCAATCGATGAAGGCGAACGTAGCCGAGCTTTGGGCGCTTGTCCGGAGCCTTTTTGCGCGATGTGTGCTCCAGTGACATTGGCCCGGCAAGGCTGAATGGTGGCTCACATCAATAGAGACCACTGTGCTGAGCGTCCGATCATCATCCGAAACTCGACCCGCCAGCGGCGTTCGTGCTCGATGAGATTGAACCTGTGCCTCTGAGACCCGGCGCCGCTAGAGCCTCTCTCCCTCTGCTTCAAGGATTCATCGATTTTGCGAGAACCCCTTGGGGTACCATACACCCCTCCAGATCGGCGCCTCGATATTGGGGATTACGTGGTTCTGGTCGAGTGTCGAAACATCGACATCTTCAACAACCTCTGCGACTTCTGGAACCAATTTCCCGCTGAAGACCGTCTCAGCCAAGATGATCATGGCGTCGTCAAGGTTGTATGCGGTGACGCCGCACCCCGGACGAGGGGCTGCGAAGCCATTGGGAACGTTGAAGCGTATCCAAAAGCGGTGAAGGCTCATGGTGGATCTGGCACAAATTCGCGGGTAGTTCCCGGTTCAGATCTAACTGACGGGCCGACGTTCGGATTGACGTATCCACAAAGAGGGCCATGGATCCGGACGATGCCCGGCAGATGCCCTTCGAACCATATCTTCCGCGCCGAATCTAAGCCTCCTCCACTCTTATTGGGTAAACTGTTTTCTCGCCCGGATCGGGCCTGTCTGGAAATCTTCCGACGACCACAATCGCTTCAAACTCCCGACCACGGCAAGTCACTTTCCATCGATCTCCTGCAACAGGCGGTAATCCCGCAAACAAGTTTTCGTCCGCCTTAAGCTCGCGTTCTGTGACGAGCTCGCCATTTTTGAGAATGATGCGCTTAACCCAGTAAGTCATCTACACGGCCTCCTTAAGGCAGCGGCACCTAGCTGCTTGGATTGGAACGTACCGTGTCCCACGATGCGGGTGCCATTTTCTGCTGTCATTACCGTATCGCCATTCAATGCATCGAAGCAGGTGGACCATCACCCGGAACGACTTTTGAGCGCCCTCGAGCGGCCTATTTCGGCGAGCAATCGCGGAATATCTTGACGGGCATGAGCGATAAAGTCCTGGTCTGCTACGGTGGCGCCTGATAGCTCGATGTCATTACCACTGCCGGTTCCCGCTCCTGTCATAACGAAGCTCGATCCGCTCGTGTGATCACGCCCTTCGATAAAGGATTGCCACGGGCCCGGTGTCGCCAGTTCGCACCGCTGACGAATAGATTCAAGCTCGTCGTCGTTCAAAATATCGCTCTTCTCGCTCATGCTAAGCTCATCGGATGGGGGCGGCATGGCAGACCGGCGGCTTCCTTCTCGCGAAATGATGCAAACTTTGTTATCACCAGATGCTCGCTATGCCGCGTCAAATGCTATAGTTGGCGATCTTCTTTCGAAGGGCTCGAAGCCGAGTACCCGCTTCGTGGCTATCGAATCCCTCTTCCACCGCGGAGGCTATCGCACGCGCCTCGCCGAGGATCTCCTCAGCAAAGTCAATCAAATCGTGCATTGTGCTTCTTTCAACCTCCTGCTTTTTGCGGCTGGCCACACGAGCGTTGAAGTTCGCATCAACAGAGATCACTGTTGCAGCTGCGCGAGCGGTTTCAGTATCGATGGACGGACTTCTTATGATAGCGACCATTGCATCAATAAGATCCAATTCACGTTCACCAGTCATCGGCCCAACCGTTTCTCCACTCCCCTGACGAGTGGTCCACCGCATCTTGCGGCGTTCATTCAACAGTATGTTGCACGACCGGCTCCCACAATCCTCGGAAGGGTAAATCAGGCGGAACAAGTCTCCAAACAGCGCCGGTACCCACGTCCTGAAACCACCGGCCGCCAAAGAGCAACCCTTTCCCATACGACGGATCGGCTGGCAGCTCTCGCACCGATCCAGAAGCTGCTTGTTCCTCGATGTAGCAGACGAATCGTTGGTACTCTGCCGGGCTATCGAACCCATGGATTTGCTCCCATACAACCTCAGAATTTTGATTGCTCATGGCACTACTCCCGGAATGTAAATTTGGCTTCCCCCACCGACGAGACCGCCTTGCGCCGCTGCCGCCCCACTATATATCTGGGTCCCCGCAGGGAAAGTGCGCGTGATCGTCGTAGTCGCAGTGTTCCCCCAGCTTTGGTCTAGCGCGGAGTCGATGACCGACTGCAACGGCCCAGCCGGCTCCGTCTCAGTCCAGTAGCGCCCGGCAGGATTTCCGCCATCGCCGATCACCCGATAGAGCGTCGTATCCTCGGTCAAGACTCGTCCCTCGTAGGTGCCGCTTCTGAATGTATCGGCTACATCGGACGCAAGCGGCCCTGGGTTAATCGGCGAGAAGGCACCAATGCTCTCTGCGCCTTCCGCCGCCTCTGTAACCACAACATCTGCGGCCGCTGTCGCTTCCGCCGCCTCGATCTCTGCAATGACTGCCGCGTCGGCGATAGGGTTTTCTGGACCGCCTCCAACAATTTCCGTGCCTATGATCGCTGGCAGCAAGAGAGGACTAGAGGCAAGCGCATTCAACAGGTCATCGAATGGCCCACCACACAAACCCAGTGGGTCGATGATGCCAAGCGGATTGCCGCCAACGTAGGCGTAGAGATTGTTGGACGGGTCGCCCACTTCCCCAGCTGGGTCACGCGACAGCCAGCGTCCGGCGACGGGATCGTAGGCACGGAACTGGGTAAGATAGAGACCGCTGTCGGGTTCATAGAACATTCCCGCGTAGCCGAAGCTTGCGACCGGGGGCGATGCTTGTAAGGCAGTACCGTAGGCGTCGTAATCATAGGCCGGAGCGGAAGCGGCACTGGCGAACACACGCCGTACCGACCCGATCTGATCGCGCCCGTAGTAGTAGGGCTGCGCCGCCAGTCCCGGCACCAATTCTCCTTCCGAAAAATAATCTCGGATGACGGCGTTGGATGCATCACGCGACTGACATGGCTCTGACCCGCACCAGACATAGGAGGTCGGAACCGAGGATCCACCGCCTGCCGGCGTGTGAGAAATCATGACGCGCTGGTTCAAGCCGTTATAGGAAAACTCGGTCTTCTTGCCCGGTTGTCCCGGATATGAGATCCCGATCAACCTGTCTTCCGCATCCCAGGAATAGTTCCGGCTACCATCGGACAGCAAATTGCCGTTGGCATCATAATTGTAGGATTGACCGGAAAGCTGCGAAATCTGGTTCAGATTATTGAACGACACCGTCTGTGCGGAGGGACTGGGCTCTGGAACATTCTGATCGCTAGCCTGCGTGATCCCTGTGACGAAATTGTTTGGCGAGGTGTCAATGGTGAAATTCGTGAATTGACTGCTCGATAGTCCGGCAATGCCAATTCCGGAGAGGCGCCGGTCATTCGTGTTGTCGAGATAGCTCCATGTCGTCTTCAGATTCGACGATATCGGCAAGAGTTGGCGCGCGGTCGGTTGCCGCGTTTGACCAAGATAGCTCGTCTGGAAACCACCAAGATCGCTTGAGTGAGCAATCACCCGGCCGATTGCATCGTATTGGAATGTCTCAGGACCGGAGCCCTGAATGGTTCTGGTGGCAAGACGGCTCAGGGCGTCATAAGCGTAGTCGATTTCGTGCGCGCAGGTGGCGGAGCCCGGCGGGCTAAAACATTCCGAATTGCGCTGCAGTGCGCCGTCAACGAAGGATGGATTGTAGGTGTAGCTTGTGGTTCCCGTTCCGTCGGTCATCGATGTGACACGACTAAAATACGGATCGTAGGTGAACGAAACGCTTGGCGTCGGATTGACGGCGTTGAGATAGGCCAGACCAGTGACGCTATCGTCGACTGCATACGAGTACTGCTTGGTCTGGTTCAGGGCGTCCAAAGTGGACTTCAAGCGGCTAGTCGTGTTCTCGTAGGTGTATGTATAGACTTTGCCGTCGGCGTAGGTTTTCGATGTCCGGCGGCCCTGAACGTCGTAGGTCCAGGAGGTCACATTGCCTTTCGGGTCTGTCAGGGAGACGAGATGGCCTGCCGGATCATAACCAAGCGTTGTCTTCTGCCCGGCCGGATCGACAATACCAACGACCCGGCGATCAGCATCGTATTGATATTGCCAACGCCGAGCTTCTCGATCCTCGTAGGAAATCAGGTCAAGCCGATCGTAGGTGTAACGCTGTGATGTCCCGTCCGGATATGTGATTTTGGTTGGTCGGTTCGCGGCATCGTAGTCATAGCTGACAGTTCGACCCTCGGAGTCGGTATAGGTTCGCACGCGGGCAAAACCGTCATAGGTGTAGCTGGCTGCCGTAGCGTCGTTGGCGTTGACTATTGAAGCCAGATTTGCGCTTGGATCATATTGATAGTTGGTTTTTTCGCCAAGGGCATCGGTAAGCGTAGTCCTCTGACCGGCAGCATTATATTCCATCGTGCTCGTCCGGCCTGCGGCATCACTATGGAAAATCGGCCGATGCTGTCCGTTGTAGATAAATTGATCGACTGTGGTGCGGGAACCAAATTGGCTCGCTTGGCTAACGGCGGCTACGTCAATGCCGTTCGTATAGGAGTAGTAGGTAATCCGGCCTGACGGGTCGGTCGCTTGAGTGAGATTGCCGTTGGTGTCATAGGCAAATGTTCTGACCTGCGATGTGCCGTCGTCCAGAACCCGTCCGATGCCGATCGGTCGGTCATATGTCCCGCCGTATTGAGCGCTGCCACTGGTCTGCCCAGGGTAAACATACCAGACGCGATTTTCGAGCGGGTCCTTCTCGCTCTCGACCGCAGTGCCTTTGATCGTGGAGTTCGGCATGTGGACGAAGTGCCGCAGCCGCGCTTTGGTATAATCGCATCCGCCCGTGTCGGTGCAGCCCGCGGTTACGCAGGCACTCTTGTCCCAGAAAAAACTGTTGCGATATCTCAGCCAGCCATTGGTCAATCCGATCGGCATACCGGTAGGGACCGTTGCTGCTGGGTCGCTGTCGGGGATGGGCGCCGGTTCAAGCCATTCCACCCGCTCCTTGCTTCCCATCGGATCGGTGATTTGAACAAACCTGGGTGGAGCGGAAGTGCCAGGCGCGCTGTAACTGAAGTGGGTGGTGCCGTAAGGCGTCGTCAAGCTATTGATGAGGGAGTTCGCGTCGTAGCTGAAGCTTGAGGTTAATCCGATGACGTCAGTGATCGAAGCAAGCCGCCCTTGAGCATCATAACCAAGCGATGCGCTGCGCCCGAATGGATCGGTGATCTTGCTGATGAGCAGCGGTCGGCCCGGCACGTCATAACTGAACGTCGTGTCACGGCCAACTGCGTCGGTAATAGACGTCAGCCGTCTTTGGCCATCGTAATGCAATGTGGCCGCATTGCCCTGCGGATCGATGACTTTGGTTAGGAAGATCCTGCGCGGAAACGCAGTGCTGCCGTCGGATTGTTCGTAGACCTCAAGACTGCCATTGCGCGTCTGACGGCGATAGCTCACCGGCGACTGAGAGACCAGAGACAGGATGGAGCCGTCGGTGTCTTGTGCCGCAAACGTTCGTTGAACTGGATTGTAGCCTAGATAGTAAAATGCGCCGCCCGTGCCCATAGTTCGCGAAACGTTCGCGCCTGGATTGGTCGGGTCGTCAATGATGTAGCTCGACCAATTCATCGACCACTTCTGACTAACGTTGAAGTAGCTGAAATTTGCTGGTTGGCTGTCTTCGCGCTGATTATAGCTGATGCCGATTTTCATCGACGGACCAATAGGCGGAACGTAGCCGACAGGTGTATCCGATATCGCCACGCTGACACTGGAGTCCTTGATGCTCACAGAGCAAAGCGGACAATCCTGGCCTCCGTCTCCTCCGACAGACGGATCGCCGGCGCCCCCAAGACGAGTGCTATTGGTGGTTCCCTTGCCTCGAACGGTGGCTCCTTCCGATGCTGAGACAGTCAGCCAGCGCGCATCAGCGATTTGATTTGCAGGCACCAGAAAATAGCCGCTGGCTTCGGCGTCGAGCGCGTCATCCGTGACCCAGATGTCGGCATTGGGAAAGACCGCGTCCTGAACATGATAGCGCCCGTTCTGCTTGCCGGTGATCGCCGCAAAGTGACCGACCTTCCAGTGCACAATCGAGGGAACCGGGACGTCTTGTCCGGGTGAACGCTTGATAAGGCGATAGTTCAGCTTCAGCCTGTCAGCGAGGCCGGCAACCTCGGAAAGCGTTGTGCCGTCAGGGCCTGGGCTGTAGTACTGCAGAAAATCGAGGCTATTCGGCTTGGCGTTGAGTGACAGCATCAAAGCACGCAGCGCCAGTGGACCACAATTAAATAGATGTGCCTCGGCGTTATTGGCGAGCGCCAATGTCTCCCTGGCGGTCTGGATTTTTTCCGTCGCGGGGCCTGAGACTTTGCGATCGCCAAGGCTGGCAAAAACCGCGGTCAGTTCGTTCGTCTTTCCGAGGCTGGCATCTAGCCCAGCCAATTCGCCGATAGCGCGATCGACAACTGCGCGACCCTCCGGAGAAGAGGCGCCGCGACCTTCAAGCCAGGCGTTCTGCCACGCGTCCAGGGCGCGTGAAAAATAACCGTCGTGCAGATAGGAGAGCCCTATGTTCGTCCAAAGAGCGCTGGACCAGCCGCTGTCGGGATAGTTGTCTAGGTAGTTTGTCAGGCTCGTTAGATCCGAAGGGTTCTTTCGATGCTCGAAGGCGTCAAGCGCCGTCGAAAGAGTATTGTTCTCGATAACGGTCGTCGTCTTCGTCGCCACGAGTGGCTCCGCAAAACCGATGGCATTCGACATGTCGGCTATGGGAGTGTTCGGCACCGATGTCGCCCCCACTGCCGTCGAGATCATCCCTAGGATGAAAACTCCCAAGACCCCAATTTTGAGTGCTGACATCGTCTTTCTCTCGATCGATTTTTTGAAATGTCCAGTGCGTAATAGCAACTTTGGTACAAACAGGTTTGCGATCAGACCCCCGCTATAAGATCATGCGGTACAACGCGACCGTCAGGGGGGTGCCCATCGAAGGCATCCCCAGGTGGTCGAACCCCAGGTTGGGTCGGCTGACGCGGTTAATGGGGTCTGCGATGTTCGATTGCCATTCGCATCATAGGTGTAGGCGACGCAGACGCCAGTATCGTAGAGCGCGGTGACAAGTCTCCCGTCTGAATCATATCCATAGGCTACATTGTCATTGGCGATCGTCGGCACCGCCCAGCTCAACAGAGTTGCTGCCGCAACCGGAATCCGCGCTTTTCGAAACCAACCTCGCAAAGACATCGCGTTCCACCTCACCAATGGGTCAAGGGCGCGCGCATCACGCTTACGCCCCCAGGCAGGGATTGGACGACAATCCCAACACTCAAATCTGACGACTGAAACGCCGCATTGCCGACAACGACACCGGGAGACACCTTCGAGGACTGAAACCCTGAACCCTCTAACACTACGCCTGGTGATATGTCGGGGGATTGAAAAGCTGTCCCTTGTGTCACCACACCGGGCGAGAGTTTTGGGCTCTCGAAATTTGAATCCGCAGACGCGACGGTCGTCATCGACAGCAGAGAGACGGCTGCAATCAGGCGACGACCTCTCATGGCTTCGTCTCTTCACCGACGTTGAAACCCGCTGCCTGGAAATCAGATAGAGTCCACGGCGCGCTGGTCGCTGGATTCACCGTCTGAATGTAATTGCCGATGTTGGAGAAGCTGTTGAGCGGCGCGAAATCGGCGGACGGATAGTCCGTTCCATTCGTTCGAGTCACGAAATCAAAATGCTGAGGACCGGTCGACCCCACCAAGGTCCGTGCATTCATCGTAAGCGCAAGCACATTGTAGATGCCAGGGGGGATCGCACTGTTGATCGTGCATTCATGCAAGACGTTGGTGGATCCTGCGTATCCATAACTGGTATCGACAACGTTGACTGGCGCCCAGATCGCGGAACAAACGTTTGTGCCTGAAAAACCTACCGCATTGCCATTCGCGACGACGTTTGCCGTAAATCGTGCCATCGCGCGCGTATCCGTCGTCGCGACAATTACCTCTGACCAAGCACCGTAATACCCACTACTAGTTAGGGCCCCCGCAAATTCGACCTGGCTTAGGGCTGTAGCGCCATCTCCGTTGGTCACATCTCCGGTAAAATCGCAAACCTTGACACTGTTGCTGTAGAGCGCGACCTCGCCGGAGGTGCTGTAGTTTACGAAAACATCGAGTTGCGTGAGGACCACATTGACCGCTGAAGGGCAAGTGACCAGATCATGAAATGTCCCTGCCGCTGTCCGCGTCGATATCTTCAAACTTCCCGTTACCCCGGTCCCCCGAACAATCAGGGCTGGGTTACCACTGCTATCCAACAACCGCAGCGTCTGGTTGTCTGTTGTTGTGGCGTTGGTTGTACACCCGTTGTACGCGTTGCAATATTGTGCATGTACCCAAAGCGATGGGCTGGCGGTAAAGGCGGCCGTCGCAAAACGGTTCGTCGGGGGGTCGGATGTCGTTGCCCAGACTTCGTAGGCGCTTCTAGCCCAACCGGGTCGGAATGTGCCAGTGTTGGTAAAGCTAGAACAACTTCCGTTACCATTGCAGACAAAGTCTGCACCCTCGCCTCCGGAATAGAGAAGCGTCGCCGAAGCGGATATCGGCCAGATTAAAAGAACGAAAGCCAGGAAAGTTGCCAACAGGCGCCGTAATCTCATGGGATCTCTCCATGTCGTTATGCGGAAACCAACTTGATCTTTTTTAGATCTTCGAAATGGGCGCCTAGTGCCTAGGCGCCATCACCGGAAACGATGAATTCAGCCGCGGCACCACCCGTGTTCAGATCGACGAACAGACCGAGAATTGCATAGAGACCGTACGTCTTGGTATAATTGTGCGGAGAATGCTGGGTCGTGCCGGCGCCCGCGGCGATCGTCACCTGACCACTTCCAACCTGCTCGACCGCCACAGAACATCCCGGCGGCAGACTGTTCAGGGTTGTGAGCGTGACCGGCGAATTACTAGTAAAGCGGATGGTCGTGCCACAGTCGGCCGCCGCAAGCGTATACGACGTTCCGGTTTGCGTCGATATCGTTCCGACGACCGGCCCAAAGGTCTGCGTTCCAGACCATGTGTTGCTTCCGTCAAGATAAGGCAGCGTATGACCCAGCGTTCCGGTCGATGTCCATGTCTCGGCAGTGGAACCGCCGCCACCAGAGGTCAACACGTCGCCCGAGTTTCCTGACGTTGCCGGGAGATTGAAATTATAATCGGTAGCGGCGCTCGGATTCTGCATCGTAATGATGCCGCCACCGAGCCCCGAGAACTGCTTGTTCGGACTGGGATCGGGATTTTGAATACAGTCGAGCAACGCATTGAAGTCCCCCATGACAGGTGTGGCATCCGCAACCGACCCGTTGGTGATGGTGTTGGGAAGCCCACAGGCTGCTCTTGCGGTACTGGAGCCTGCGAGTGCCAGGCAAGCAACGAGAAAAACAAAACCGGGAATTCTACTCCATGCCATGGCGCTAACCTGTGCTGGTTTCACAACTAACGAAAGGCTTAAATTCCAATTCTATGATTTATGAGCCGGAGGACACCGGGGGATTCAGCAGTGCAAAATTAAACGAACTGTGTGTGAGGGGCGCGACTTGGACCCCGCAGGGTCCGCCCTACCGCCTGAATGAAATTCGTACCTGAAACAGAAAAACTTGCTGCTCGTGTGGCGGGGAGTAAAGCAGCGAGTGCAATTTTCTGCAACCCTGAAAGTATATGGGTAAGATAATTTTTCTAAGAGAAATGGAAGGTATATGAATACCTGCGATGAACGAAAGGCAGCATCAATCACTCGCAACACTTTGCACGCGACCCCTATTGGCTCTAGAGATTGCCGTTTTGGAACCATCCACGTGAGATTCGGAGATCGTCTCGGGCTGACCGCAGTGGTGCCTTTGACAAGGCAAAGCCAAAGTTACTTTTTGCGCGCAAGGTAACAGCGACGCCGGCTCAGGCCTCGTTTGTTTGATCAAGCATACCGACCAGAGCACGCAAATTATGATGCAGCTGCTCATCAACCTCGGTCTCCGAGCATTCTTGTAGTTCTGCAAGCCTGGGTAGCATTCGTTCGACGTCCCAGGGTAAGAGTGGCAGCTTTCCATCAGTCGCGAATGGGCCGTCCGTCTCCGTCAAAAGCCGATTGCGAGGAATCGCGGCAAGCAATTCTCTCCCTCTTCGACTCCTTAACATCGCGGGCCCAACACTAAACCAGCATCCTAACCGGATAGCCCGGTCCAGCTCCTTCCTGGTGCCGCTGAACCAATGAAGAATTGGCAAGCTCTTGCTCAAATTAGTTTCAATAAGATCCAAGACGCCCGTTGCCGCGCCACGAGAGTGGATCGACAAGATCCGGCCGCCATAGCTTTCTGCGTCTTTCACGATAGTCGAGAAAACGTCGCTTTGCAGCTCCAGGCTAGATACATGATCCGGCGATCCATCGATGCCGATCTCTCCTACGTACTTTGTCTGCGCCATGAACTTCCGGACGTCGTCGATTTCCTTATAGCGGCTTGCCACAAGTTCGGGATGCAGGCCGACTGCAACCCGAATACGCTTTCGCCCTTCTGTCAGCCTGATATTGCCCAGAAAAGCCTGCGGCGTCGTAGTGACCGCAAGCACGAAGGCTTTGCGGGTGTCAGCCTCTGCGATGACCCTCCCAGGATTGGGATAGAGGTCCAGATGGCAATGCATGTCGATCATCGGAGCCCAGTTACCTCTAGGAACTCGCCTATTTCCAGCAGACCGTCCTCAGCTGTCCTACGATAATCGTCGGCCTGCCCACCGAACGACATGCTCCCGATTGCAGGACCAATCCATCGGCGGGCGCCGTGTCGTTTCACATAGTCGAGAGCGGTCAAGGTCTGCATGACGTCGTCATACTCCGCGAACGCCTTACCATGGAACTCGCTATTGATGCGACCTTGAACTCTGAGGTCGACGTTCGGGTGCACGTAGATAGTTGTGTCAGCGTCAAGTCGACCCCTCCATTTTAAGAAGGAAGACCGCCGTACAAGGCACGGCAGGCAGCGTCCGCAGTGGGTGTAGCTTCGCCCGGCTCGCCCGCAGCTCATCGAGGCAGCCGCCAATCGCATCAGCGTCTGCTGGTCCCGGCACTCGGCCATCATGACGCCCTTCGTTTTAAATTGGTATCGGTTTCGCAGGCGGACACTGATACCTAGCTCGTCGAGCAAATGCTGAAGCATTTGGATAAAACGGGGATGGGTCGTGCGAGTACTGAGGCTACCGCGGCGTGCGGTCGTAAGCGGGACGTTCAAGCTAATGAAACCGTTCTCCGGAGTATGCAGATCGACGGGTTCGTTGTCTTTGTAGCGGTCCAGAAGGGTCGCAGCGAGAATTCCGAAGGCGATGAAAACGATGGGACGAGGCCGCTGCGAAATCTCAGCTGACATGCCCGGGGTGCGGGGATCCGCATTCAAAGATAGGACACGGCCGGTTGCGCCGAGCGCGACTGGGAATGCCTTTTGTCTGGTCTCGACGTCGCCGCGAACTCTGTTCGACACGTAGACCGGGACGTCATTGCCTGCAGCCTCCATGTCGATTGCCCCGATGAGACTGTCTAGTCCACCCGAAAGAAGCGCGACACAGGTTTCCGGGCGCGCGATCGCTGGTCTCTTTGGGGGAGCGGGATGGTATCCGCCTTCGACGAAGGTTAGATTCCAAAAGTCGCCCGTTAAAAACGAGAGCATCTCCGCAACCCTTTCGGATAGGCCCTGCCAGTTGTAAGGGTCACTTACCCCGACTGTCAGGTCGATCTCCCGGGTCCAGCCATCAGCGCTGACCATCGCTCTGTTCACCAGCCGGTCTGCACCTACAACACCCAGAGCCAGGGCTGTGAAATCCCAGGCCTTCGTCGCGGGAGACTTCCCAGCCCACTCAAAGAGCTCGTTGGCCACTGAGACTCCCGCATGCCCAGATGAATTGCTCAACGCTCCAAGATCCCCCTCGAAGATGCTGATGCGATGATCAATGCCGCGGGGGGACAGCTGATCTGGCCGAAGTGCTGCGATCCTCATTCGAGATAGCTTTCAAAAATGTCCATTACCAGCGCGGTAATCTCCCGTCCAATCCGACCCGAGTTACCGCGATTAATGTTTGTCCCTCGGGCCTTCAGTTTGACGTATTGAGCCCGGTAAGCCTCTCGGACATAATCGCTAATTTCCTTCAGTCGCTCATTCGCTAAAGGAGCATTGCCATGGGCGGCACGCCATACGGAGGCGCCTATGTCTGCCACTAAGACATTGAATATCGAAATCGAAAGCGTTCGGACGTAGCATTCCTCTGCCAATTCGGTCGGCAGGTTGGTCACGTCTGCATCCTCGTTTTCACTGAGGACCGAGCTGATAGCTTCCGCAATTGCCTCTCGGGCGCCGGCATCGTCGAGAGAGACGTCACCAGGATTCACCGCCTCGGCGATGCGCTCCGCCACCTCACTGTGAGAAAGGCCTGCAAGCGACGACAGATCTAGGATCGGCGCCTCGGCACCATCGCTCTCAGTGGTTTGACCACGTGACAGAACGTCGTACACGCCGGATGCGGCAGACGCCGCCTTGCTCATTCGCTGCGAGGCGGTCGACGAGCCTCCGTAGCCATTGCGGACATAATTACCCAAGGCCTTGCGAAGACGCCGTTCGTCGCCGCTCTTGGTGAAGTCACCAATCGCTCGCTTCGCCGCCGTAAACCGACGAGGCGGTGCCATTGGTTGTTGTGGTCCAGGTTTTTGCTCTTCTGGGGCAACCTCCGGCTTTTTGTCAGGCGGGACTGCTGGAGACGAGAGGGGGCCGCCGTCACCGTCTGGACCCGTCAATGGCGGCGAGGGTAAGGTTTCGATCGGTGGCGTATCGCTTCCCACCCAGCTTGGCACCAGTGGAACATTCTTTCCCGGGCCGCTGCTCGTCTTGGAGGTGCCCATTATTTCTTGCCCTTACCCAGAGCAGCATTTACTGCGCTTGCCACTGGTGCAGGGAGGTCAGATCGTTTGGCGAGCGCCGCAATTATTTGCTTCCCCCAAGTGGATGTTTCCAGGCGCGGGATGAGGCTCGCCCTCAATGCTGGCGAGGGTACTTCACCGAGGAACACCACCAGACGAGCCGCCTGGGCAGGGTCGGCGTCCGCTACGGCAGTGAGTCCATACAGAATGTCCGGCGTAGCCCAAGCCGTTTCTTCGCTGGCCTTGTCGAGAAGATGAGTCATGATCTGCGCCCGTTCGTCCGACGTGACCGCGGGCAGTTGTGTCTTGGTCAGAGGCGGCGCCGAGGTTCTGAGGGATATCAACTGCGAGAGCAGCGTGGCCGCATTTTTGGACAGTTTGTTTTCGGCGGCGATGATCGGCGCACTTTCGCGCCCGACATGCAACGCGCCCCGGAGATCTACGCCACCCAGGTCAGGCGACAATTTAAGCCAGTCTGTAATGAGCCTGGCGTCATCAAACCATCCTGCTGGCCAGCGCTTCTCATCTATCGTCTTTCCTTCGCGGACGTCGGCCTCAAGCTCGCGAAGTTCCTTTGATTTCCCTCCGGGCGCGCTGCTGATCATCTCAGACAAGGAATTGAAGGATGTCTGCGAGGCAAAACGCTCGAAGAGAAGAAGCTTGGCAAACATCGCGTCGTTGACCGTGATCCCTTGAACCGTGGCCAGGCTTCTCCTGATCGAAAGGGTATTCATAAACCGCTTTATCAGCCGCGGATTTCCGTTCACCTTCGGAGATGTGATCATTTGGCGCGCGAGGCGATCAGCGAGTTCCAACTCGGCTTTCAAAGATGTCGGGCAGTTGGCGACGAGACCTTGCACAAAGTCGGCATCTATCGCTTCACCTTTCCAACTCTCTGCTAGCCGGCCGTTCACGGCGACGCGCACCTTTTCCTTTTCCGGCTCGGGTACATCGCTGTTCTCGACAAACAGCATCATCAGATAGGCTTTCACTTCATTGGTGCCGAGAGGAGGCACACGAAGGGGAACCTGAATAAGTTTGTCGAAGTAGCTTATGACGATATCGTCGTCGACCTTGGTTCCAGGAAAATGAACGCGAACCGCTTCCTTGATCATCTTGTCATCGGCAGCGATAATAAAGGCGGTGCGCTTCATAAACAGGAAAAGGCGCATTGCTTCCAGTGTGCCGATCACTGTCGGCGGCAGGCACCGGTCGAGGTCGTCGACGAACACAACAAGGGTAACGTCCAATTCATTCAGCAATTCCTCGAATTCAGCTCGAATTGCGTGGATCATTTGCGGGGGTGTTTGTGTGTCGGCTTCCTTCAGCAAGTCCCTTGCACCAGTGAAACCCGCCTTTAACGTCGCGAAACGAGTAACGCGCACGTCGGCGTTCCTTTGTATTCAGCGGGAGTTAACCAGTCGCTGCGGAAGCGCGCGCCATTTCCGTGAATCTTCTGGGATCAAAAGACTCGCTTTACCTCCTGCCTTCAAGAAGAGGACATTGGTGATAGTCGCGGGTGTTCCTCATGTTGTCGTCGGACGAACTCAAAGATCTCGAAAACCAGGTGCGCGAAGAGGAGGACGGACCAGGCTACTTCGCCGAAGCGCTTTCCACATTTCGCTCCGGATCGTACCGATCCTGCGTTCTCATGATGTCGAACGCAGTTTTCGCTCACGCCTATCAAAAGCTGGCTCATGCCGCGTCCGTCGACGCGAAGTACTTGGTCACGCTAAAGGATGTCGACGACAAGAGAAGTGACGGAGACGCCTATGAAGCACGGCTGGCCAGCTGTTTGGCGGGCACCGACCTCATCGACGAGGCAAAGTCGGACTATCTGAAGGAGTTGCGCCGCCTCAGAAACCACGCGGCGCATCCCAACGGAAGGAAAGTCCGTGACTCGGAAGCCGCCCACCTGCTCCGCGAGGGCGTCAAGCTCTTCCTGTCCCAGCGCAACCTCGACCCATTGGTCACTGTCGAGGAGATAGCTGCCAGGGTGATGGAACCGGACTACTTCCCGCGGGAGGACCAACGCAGCGTGCTCGACCTGGTCGCGTCGGAAATCAGCCTTCTGCCACCGAGCGCCTACCAGCGGCTTGTGGAGCGAATTCTAAAGCTGCTCAAGACCGACGACCTCGCCGTGACCAGAAACGCCACCGCCTTTCTTTGCGCGTGCGTGGAGATTCCCGACGAGCTGCTCAAGATCGCCGTCGTGAAGAAGCTTATGATGGCGAAGCTGGGGCGAGGGCAACCCCATCCCGACGCGTTCATGCTAGCCATCGTCAGAGTGCTGGATCGTTCTCCCGAATGCCTGCGGTATCTCGAGGCTGACGATCGGCAAAGGCTCGATGCAAAAGTCGCCAACTTCTTCCTGTCGCCCAAAGCAGCGCATGCGGAGCTCCGAGGGTCAGAGTCGGTGATTGTCCATATTGTCGGGGACCGAAGAGAAAGCAAAAGCGAGTTCGAACATCTCAGAGCCGCCTTGGCGAGATCGCTTGCGCTTGGGTTTCTTTTGATCGGAAACCAGGATTTGCCCAGCGCCGTTCGCGAAATGATCGTCAGGAATCTGGCGACGGTGGCATCGCGCCCGAATCGGAGTGGCGAATTCCTGTCTTTTGTCGAAGCCAACGGGGATGAATTGGTCCAACGGCTGACTGACCAGGATGCTCACAGACTTTGGGCGGCGCTTGAAATCCGTCGAACTCACTACGTCAACGGCAAAAGCAACCTCGATCCCGTCGGCGGCTTCAAAGTCGATCCTCGCGGGCTGAAGCTCCCGGACAGCGAGGCTGCCATAGCTCAACTCGAAACCGTCTTGCGTGAAAGGGTGAGGGAGGCGCGCCTGGCCCATCCTGAAGAGATGGAAAAGAATGCGAGACGTAGCAAATTGCCGTTCCCGGCCGCGCCGGGCGAAAGCCTTGTTTCTCATCTTACCAGTATTGCCAGCTAGAAGCATGGGCTTGCGACTGCGCGCGCGAGAAGTTCGTTGAGCTCGTCCTCGCTCTGAATGTTTGAGCTGGATGTCTTCTCCCATTGGAGAAGTTCGAGAAACTCCTCGGTGGAGAAGCCAAGCGCAACAGCGTCTCTGATCGGAAGGGACGTGAAGCCTTTCCGAGCGAGAGTGAAGTCCGAGACGCATCTTTCGCCCGTCCGCTCGACAACGAACACATACCGCGATTGAAAGCGATCAGTCACGTCGCTCACAAGCTCGCCATCGTCGTCAGCCCAGCCAATGACCCGCACGACGTTTTCAATGGTTCTTCTTTCGATTCTAGGCATCCGGCCTTCCTCTCTGGCTTGTCAAACCCGAGCATCCGGACTCGGATCGTTATGTGAAACCCAAGCTGGCATCAGCCGAGCCTTCAAGGAGATGGTAGGTCGCGGATCTCAAGGGCGAACAAGTCGTTCAATTCGTCCTCGCTCTGGATGTAGGTGCCATTGCGCTTCTCCCATTCGAGAATGTCCAGCCATTCGTCGGTCGAGAAACCGAACGTGACGACATCCCTGATGGACGTCGTGGCCAGGCCTTTCTCGGCGAGTGTGCAGCCGGAAACGAAGGTCTTCCCAATCCGCTCGTCCACGAACATGTATTGGGCCTGAAAGCGATCAGGTACGTCGTCGACGAGGTTCCCGGCGTCGTCGACCCAGCCGATCACGCGAGTTTCGTTCTCAATGCTTCTTCTCTCAATCCGTGGCATAGGTGCTCCCTCTGTTGCCACCATGATTACCGCCGGCCTTGCAAGGGACGAACACCCCTGCGCCGGCATAGTCGTCGTGACCTTACAGGATGGATAGCCGGTAGGACCTTCAGTGTCCGGGGAATTTTGTTGCTGCCATACCCAAATTCAAAGCCACCGACAGCATTTGTGATATCTACTGATCCGAGGAACCCCATGCCCGTGTTTCGCTGGGCTTTTCGAACCGTGACGCATCTGAGCTAGTCAATCGTGACATCATTCCCGGGATTCGTGACTTTGACGAGCGGGCTACTCAATCCGCTCAATAGGTACCCGAAGCCTTAGTCGTTCGGGTATTTTTGCGCTTCCCGCGCATTGCTCAGGGCGGTAATGGCATCGTGATTGCCTGTTTCGGCTGCCGCCTCGAAGATTCTGATCGCATCCGGATAGCGCTTCATGTTGAGGTAGGCATATCCGCGCAGCACCATGAGGTCGATCCGCTCGGGCTGGATCTGGCGAAGCTGGTCGAGATAGAGAATGGCCTCGCGATAGCGCTTGGTGCCGAATGCGTTGGTCGCGCGGTTCGTCAGAATTGCGGTTTGAAGCTCGAGGGCGCGCTGGCGGTTCTGTGGTGCCTTGGCTGCGGAGACTGCCGCCTGGTTGGAGAGGCCAAGCCGGAGATAGGCGAGGCTCTGGCCGTAGGCGGCGTCCTCGCGCGCCTGGGGCACGTTGCTGCGCAGAGCGACATCGAAAGCCGCCGCGGCCTCTGTCGGGCGGTTGAGGTTCATCAGGCACCAGCCGCGCGGGAGCGCAGCAGCAGGGGGCAGCGTTTCGGGGTCGATCGTGGTCGAGCAACCCTGTGGAATTGCCGGACGTGACGTACGAGTGGCGACGACCCTTGCTACGCTACGCGAAGCCGCAGTCCCTGATACTTCCGGCGATTGCGGCGCGTTATAGATCGCCGGCGTCGAGGGCTCACGGACTTCCACCCGCCTCAGATTCTCGATTGCCTGCGTATGGTCGCCATCGACATTTGGCCTGGGCAGCGGAATTCTCTGGTCCTGCTTGGGTTGCTCGACTTCGCCGAGATGCTCGATGCGCGCGGAATGTCCTGCCCAGAGCCGCTGGATCTCGGCGACACCCGCCTTGTCGTTCAGCTGCTGTCGGGTTATCGCCAATCCATAGGCGGAAGGTTCATCATCCGGCTTCCAGCGCAATGCGGTTTCGAACCATTGCGCAGCCGTCGGAAACTGCTTGAGCGTGCGTGCATACCAGCCGAATTGCTGTGCCGTCGGAACATTGCTCTCCTTGAGAACAACGGCGGCGATCCGTTGCAGGATCTCCGGCTGAAGTGCTGGGGCCGGATCGAGTGCAAGCAGGTTTGCCGTGGCTGCGAGATAGGTCGACGTCGCATCCTTCGAGGCATCACGCCAGCGGTACATGACGTCCTCGGCCTCCTGCGGGGACTTGCGTGCAATGAGCGTCAGAGCAACGCCTTGAGAGGCCGATGCGGTATCCTCTTTCGCACGCGCGGCGCGGAACCACTTCTCGGCTGTCGGCATGTCTTCGCGGCGCAGGGAATACCAACCGAGCAGGAGCGCGTCGGAAGCAAGCCCCTGGGTCTGGGCGATCTGCTCGACACGGCTCAGGTAGTCCGGCGAAATCACGAGCTTCGGATCATCGTTGGCTTCCGCTACGAAACGGCGCGCGAGATCGTCCCTGATGGCGTCGAATTCGCGGCTGCCGTTGGGCAGTGGCCGTTCCAATGCGACAAGGTCCTGCATGGCAGTGTAGGGCAATAATGCGGATGCCTTCTGGACGGTCGCCAACCGCTCGGAAGGATTGTCGCAATTCTTCAGGATATAGACATAGGCGTCCCGTGCCCTCGGCAGGCGATCGGTGTGAGCAAAGGCTTCTGCCACGCGCCAGAGCACGTCCACTTCGCTGCAGGTCAGTAAGCTTGGCGTCGCAGCACCGAGTTGCACGACCATTTCATACTGCTTCTGGTCCGAGGCGGTGATGAGGTGCGCTCTTGCCTCGGCCACGCTCAGACGGTCAAGCAGATCGGCTGGCGGTTGCCAACCGGCTTCTGCGGCTTGCCTGTTCGCGATCGCCTTGCGTAGATCGGCATAGCGGGACTCGGAATAGAGTTGCCACATCGCCTCCAGCTGCTGATCCCGATTTTGCGGAACGGCAAGCGGATCGGTCGGCGGCGTCCAGGTGGGATAAAGTGCGCGCAGGCGCGATATCTCCGCCTGCAGGCGGGCCTTGTCACCGCGGCTTGCGAAATATCGCAGCGCACTTTCATCGACAGTAGGCTGTTGCGCATTGGCCTGGGTCGGGGTTCCGGCTGGAGCGGGCGCGGCGGGCTGAGGATTGGCCTGGGCGACTGCGGAGGCGTCAGCGTCCGCAGGAGCTGTGGTTTGCTGATCGACAATGGCTTCCGCCCGAGGCTTGGCATCTTGCTGCGCATCGGGCGCAGATTGCGCCTGGTCCGCTTGGGCTAGTTCCTGCTGATCTGATGGCTTTCTATCGAGCGAGCTGAAGTCGGGACCGCTGATCCGTCCCATCCGCATCAGTTGCGCATTCTGCACAGGCTCGCTGCTGCCCAGAATTCTGTCTCTCCATTCCGCTATCCGCTCACCATTTTTCAGGCCGACGAAAGCGGCCGTTCCGATGACGGCGACAGACAGCAGAATGAAGGATAGCTTCATAGGCACCTCGATATTTTCCCTCAAAGGCGAGCCCAAACCGTTGAAGTGCGGACAGACATATGTGCGTCGAACGAATGACCTGACGGACGCAGGAGGTTCCGCCCCGCTACCTAAAAGGTCATAGTATGGTTAATGATCCCCTAAGATTTCGGCGTTGCACACGACTTGCATTTGATTTCGCTACTATAATCTCCGACCGGCATTATCATCGGCGCCTGCCGAGGTTGGATAGAAGCGCTGCCGTCGCCAGCCCGAGCAATATGGAGGAACCGACGAACAGCACGGCATAGGAGAGAATGTTGGTCGACAGCCAGTTGGCGGCGATCAAGCGATAATTTGCCAGAGATGGTTCCTGCGACGGGATGAAATCGAAGCGAGTGACCGGCACTGCGGCGATCTTGTTCGTTCCCGCCGTATAGGTGGTGATATGCCCGGCGATCTGCGGCCAGCTTGTCTCGGTCGACATTGCCGACAAACCGTCTTTGAGATCTCCGCTTGTGGGGGCGGCCACAACCGTCCAGGTGCCGCCGCCGTTCGGGCTTGCGCCTTGGGCGACCATCAAAGTCGTTGCGTTCTGCGGCGTGAACGTCTCTTCCGCGCTGGGTACGAATCGCAAGGAACTTAGCGATATGTCGAAATTCCTGCGCATCCAGTCTTCGAAGACCGATATCTGGCCGGTCCAGCTGCCGCCCCTGACTTTTGAACGCCACTGGTCGAAGGTGGCACGCGTATCGGCGTCAGCCGTTTGCCCGCTCGTTGCCGGCCGCCAGGATGCCTGGGTCGTCGTCGCGATATTGAGTTGCGAGAGCGCGATCGATGGTATTTGCGAAATTGCGCCGATGAACAGCGCATTGCGATCGCCGATCGCAGCGGGCGACGCCACGGCATCGACCGAAATGGGTCCGCCGGCCATCATCGCCAGCCGCCCTAAAAAGGTCGCCGTCGCCGAAAGCGTGTTCTCATCGGCTCTGTCGATGAAGAGCGGCAACTCGTCTGTCGCGCGGTTATAGGGATAGGCGGTGCCTGCCATCGCCGCCAGATTGGGCCGCTGTCCCACGCGAGCAAAATCCGGCATGTGAAAGACCGAGGTGTCGAATAGCGCGAAGCGCGGCTCGGTGGAGGCGGTCGCTCCCGGGATGCAAGCCTTGTCGTCACTGGTTTGCAGCACCGCCTCGAATGAAATCGCATTCAGACCGGGCTTGAAATGGCGCAGCGTCACCCGGATCGGCAGATGGCGATAGATGCCGCCCCGGGGGTTCGTAATCGGGACCGTCGAGGCAATGCTGCCATTGACATAGATATCTATGTGGCTGCCTGGCAGCACGGAGGGCGCATAGGCGGCGTCAAGGAGGATCGTCGCTTCGCCATAGGCGTTTGCATAGAAGTCGGAAGGAACTGCGATCTGGAAATCGGTACGGAAGCGCCGGCCCGAAAATTGCGTGGTGGCGACGCCAAGCTGTGAAAAGGGAACATCCGTATCGGAAAACAGAAATGGCGCATCCGGAGCCCGCCACCGTTGCGTTACCAGGACATCCCGGCGCACGTTCGGAGAACGGTCGGCGGGTTGGACAAGGCTTTCAATCGCCGAGCCGATGGCCTGCCAGGAAGGGCCGCTGACCAGCAGCACGGGCGCTCCGGTGCGCGGATCATTGATGAAGGTGACAAGCGGCCCCGCTTGAGCCGCAACGGGCAGAGGGGAGATCAGCGGAGCGATCTCCTGGCTCGTCCCGACAATGACAGCAAGTCTTCCTGATCCGGCCGAAGGCATGCCGCTACGATGGAAAACGAAGGACTGGTTGGGCATGCCGCTGAGGACCGCGATCCCTTGAACCAGCCGCATCAATGGCTTCGTGGTCCCCGGCTGCTCGAGGGCCGGCACGATGAAGTCGAATTCGGTCTTGCCCTTCTCGTCCACCCCGATGGCGCGCACGCCATCGACACTCGATAGCCTCGCGGCGTCGGGCCCCCCAAAGCTCAGATAGGTGTGGGCCGGATCGACGGCGGTCCACAGTTCGTAGGTGGACTCAATGCTGCAATCCGTCCTGTGGCGCTGATCCGCCATCATAGTGATGAGATTGGATCCCGCCTGAAGCAGACCTGCGGGAACAGCAAAACCGACCTGCGAGGGGCCATCCGGCGACCGGATCGGCACGTCGCCGACCTTCTGGTTGTTTATCATAACGGAAAGCTTTGAGATTTCCGGCGCCACCACGATGGCGTTCTGATAGGCGAGATTGAGCTTTGCTGGCGCGCGCGCCTGCTCCGGCGTCAGATAGATCGTCCATGTTCGCCGGTCCAATTCGCCACCAAGGCTGAAGTCAGCGTCCGGGATCAGAAACCGATGAAACTCGCCTGCCTTGGCCACTGATGCGGTATTTTCGGCAGGCGGCGCGGGAATGACCGGCGCGGGCCGCGGTTGAGCCGCAGGAGGCGGTGGCGGCGGAGCGGCGGGCTGCTGAGCCTGTTGCGCTTGCGGACGAGGAGCCACGGCGGGCGCAGGCGACGCGGGAGCCGGGGGTGGAGCGGCAGGCTGCGGCTGTGGAGCCGGGCTTGCCTCCTTCGGCCGCTCGGTCGACATGTCAAAAGGCGCCGGCTGCTGCTGGGCCATGGCCGGCGAGCAGATCAGCACAGTGTTCAGCGCGAGTGCCGAGACAAGGACGATCGCCTTCATTCGCCCGGTACCCCTACGGTCTGACGTTGATCCTCCTCCTTCGGCTTGAGACTGCGGAAGAAGTAAACGAGCCCTCGGCTTGTCTGATAGAAGGCGACGCTCAGGAACCAGATAGTGCCGCGTATCAAGCCCGGATTGCGGCGCCGCGACAGCTGGAAGCGAGTCCACTGATCGGAGTTGGCGAATATGAGATCGGCGATCAGCCTGTGGTCGCGGGCGTTATGGGGCAGATAGAGGCAACCGATCGACGTAATCTCGCCGGACGCCTTTATATTACGCACCGCGATTGGCAGCGTCTCCTCGTCGGCCCCGCTATAGGGCCTGAACTTGATGGCGCCGCGGGCATCGATTTCCAGCGGATCGAAGGTCTTACTGAAGACATGAAGACGGGCGCCATGCACCGATACGTCTTCGATGGAGGCCGGATGCCACTTGTCGCCGATGCCGAATTCGCAGCGGCGGTTGACGCGCACGCGGCGGGAGGACGATCGCTCGCCTCGCTCCGATACCACACCAAGCGCACAGCCGGCCATGATCAAGTTGAGCAGCGTCCAGCCTCCGACGACAAGCGTCACATCCGCCTTGTAGGGTTCGGCATAGACGCGGTAGATCGCGACACAAAAAGCGACGAGCAGCACACCGAAGATGACGAAGAACGGCCGGCTGATCTCAGAGAGGCGGCTCACCGAGATGGATTCGTCCTTCGCCGTCACTTTGAAGGTCGGTTTCCTCGGATTGAGGATAACCGACACGACCGCCGGCAAGAGGTGCACGGTCTGCACATATTCGTAGAGCTCGGAGATCCATGGCCAGCGGAACGAACCATAGAGATAGTTCTGCATCATCAGGTTCACGAGCATGTAGGTGAGCGTATAGGCCAGAAACTCGCCGCCCGACGACGTGAAGATTTCGAGGTTGAAGAAGAGATAGAAGAGCGGTGCGAAGAGGAAGATCGTTCGCGGGAACGGAAACAGCCAGAACAGCGTCGACGACATGTAGCAGAGGCGCTGCGGAATGGAGAGGCCGCCCTTCAGCAGAGGGAAGCGGAACCGCAGGATCTGCATCATCCCCTGTGCCCAGCGGCTACGCTGACCGATGAAGCTTGCAAATGTCGCCGGCTGCAATCCTGCGATCAGCGGCTTGTCGACATAGATGCTGTTCCATCCGCGTGAATGCAGCGCGATGGCCGTCTCGCAATCCTCGGTAATGCTGATGCCGCTGAAGCCCTTGGTTTCCTCCAGCGCCGTGCGCCGCAGGACTGCGGCAGAGCCGCAGAAGAAGGCTGCGTTCCACTTGTCGAGCCCGCGCTGAATGATGCCGTAGAACATTTCGTTCTCGCTCGGCATCTTGTCAAAGGTCTGCAGGTTGCGCTCGACCGGATCCGGATTGAGGAAGAAATGCGGTGTCTGGACTAGAAAGAGCTTCGGATCATCATCGAAATAGCCGACGGTCTCGAGCAGAAAATCGCGCGCTGGCGCATGATCCGCGTCGAAGACGGCGATCAGTTCGCCCTTCGAGTGTTTCATGCCGTTGTTGAGATTGCCGGCCTTGGCATGCTCGTTGCGGTCACGGGTCAGGTAGTGTGCGCCAAGCTCCTCGCAAAGTTGCGATAGCTGCTCACGCCGGGCGGTGGCAGCCTGTGATTCCAGGAGATTGTGGGCATTGCGCTTCTGCAGCGTGCCACCGTCATCGAGAAGCCAGACATCGATCCTGTCCGAGGGATAGTCCATGCTTTTGGCCGCAGCGAGCGTATTGGCAAGCAGCGCCGCTTCCTCGTTGTAGCTCGGCACGAAGACATCGACATGTGGAAATCTGTCTTCCGATGCAGCACGAGAGGGACGTGGAGGCAGGGGCATGGCGACGACGAAAAGGCTGAGCGCGCCCATCATCACGCTGTACATTTCTGCAAGATAAAGAAGGAAGCCAGGAATGAAATTCTCCGGCTGGTTCAGCGGCGGCAGGGTGCTTGTCGTTCGCCAGAAGACATAGCGCAGAATGATCGAACTGCCGAAAGCGAGCGCTATCAGCCGCCATGAACCCTCGCCCTTCATGAACTTGATCAACGCCATCAGGATCACCACCGAAACGCTGGTGATCAACTGGGTCTGAAGATTGATCGGCAGCGTAATAAGGGTGACAACGCTGATCACGACTATGAGCCAGACGATGACACTGCGGACTTTGCGCATCTCATTTCCCTTTGCTATCCGAGGCGTTGTCGTTCGAAATCAATGCTCCGGGCGGGCGGGATATTTTGGATGACAGGTGGCGAACGATTAATCACTTGCATGCAGTTCCCTCCGCCGCGGTCGTCGCACAACCCGGTCCGGGAACGACGACCGAGGCCGGCTTGGCGCCCTGCGCCGCCGTCGTCGGCAGTGGGACGATCGGGCCCGTCGGAGAGCTTGCCGCTACCGGCTGTTGCCGTGCGGCGGATGGCATCGATACTGCTGTCGCCTGCCTGTAGATCACGGGCGCTGTCTGTGGCTGAAGAGCAGGCGGCAGCTGGCTGGCATTGCTTGATGGTATGCCGGGATAGATGGGGCTTTCCGTCCCGCCGAGAGACGCATCGACCTTGGGCGGCGCGTCATACGGGTTCCATCCCTCTGCAGGAAATGTGCCCGTTATCGTGTAGCGGTACATGACGCCCAGCAGCTGCTGCTCGGTCGAATGGGCATCGCAGAGCCGCAAGCGCACCTGGATCGTCCCCCGGTTCTGGAAGGCCGACTGGGAATTCGCATTCGAACGGATTTGCTGCCAGGCATAAAGGCATGTGTCGCCGGTCCGGCTTCTGCCTGTAGCGTAACCGAATGGCCCATAATTGTTCTGCACATAATAGGGCGAACGGGACAGAACGACGCCGGGGAACTCATGGCGCATTTCACTCGCGATGCTGGAGTCGCGTATCGCGGTGTAGGACATGCTCTTCTGGTCGTCATAGTCGAGACCGACCGGACCGAAGAAGGATATGCGCAGCACGTTCTGGCCCGGAGTAGAGGCCGATGTGAACAGGAAAATATCCTGCCGTACCGCATTGTTGAAATGGTGCTGAATGACGTTGACGATCGCCGGGCCGCCCGGGGGAGGCAGAGCGAAGGCCTGATCGTTGGACACGGTTGCGGCCCCGTCGGGAACGCGGATACCATCTTTCGATGCACAGCTTGAAATTGCAGAGGAGGCGGAGACAAGAAATACGCCGCACAACAAGCGCGCCGCCATACCCTTCGCTTTATCGCCAATCGTCCGCCGCGACGAAGGCTGTCGAATCAGGTGGTGCAAGTTCATGCCGTAGACATAACTAATTACGCTTCATAAGCAATTGCGAAATCACATCAATTCGAAGTCTGTCCCTTCAAATCCGTGACGTGGTTAGGCGTACCCGATCACTTGGACGAATTGTTCTATTTTGAAGCGAACCGATCCGCTGAAGCCATTTTCGCGATGCGAGGCTGCACCCGATGCCTGAGGCGCGGATTTCTTGACAAGCCCGTCGAGAAAGAGAAGATGCGTGCTCGTCAATTCTTCGCCTGTCCCACAGAACGAAGGACGGCGCGGTTTCGTACTTCCGGAGGAAATACATAGATATTGGATGCTCACCCGTGATTGGGGTCTGGATGAGCATGATACGCCGCGACTGATATTGGGCCGTGCGCTTTCACTGAAACACAAATTTTGAGACGGCATTCGAGGAGAATTTGGAAATGACAAGCGGGATGGAGATTTTCGGCACTGGCACATTCGTCGGCCGTGTCTGGCGATCGGACGTAAGCGGCCCTTCGGTCGTGGTGGTACGGGATGGTGCAGTTGTTGACATCACCTCGAAGGAAGCGCCGACCGTGCGCGATCTTCTGGAGAAGGATGATCCGGCCGCCTTTGTGCGCCAACAGAAGGGCGAGGCTCTCGGCAGTCTTGAGGGGCTGCTAAACGGCACGGAAGTTTCTGTCCGGCTGCTGGCTCCGGTCGATTTGCAGGCAGTCAAGGCCTGCGGCGTCACCTTTGCCCGCTCCATGGTCGAACGTGTGATCGAGGAGCGCGCGGCCGGCAATCCCGATCTGGCGTTGAAGATTCGTGAAAAGGTGAGTTCCATCATCGGCGACAGTCTGCGCAATCTGAAGGCAGGGTCGCCGGAAGCAGCAAAGGTCAAGGCTGCACTCATCGAGGAAGGCGTGTGGTCGCAATATCTTGAAGTTGGCATCGGTCCGGATGCCGAAGTCTTCTCGAAATCGCAGGTCATGTCGTCAGTCGGCCATGGCGCCGATGTCGGCCTGCACCCGATTTCCAGATGGAACAATCCTGAACCGGAAATCGTGCTCGCCGTCGACAGCCAGGGCCGCGTCAAGGGCGCGACACTGGGCAACGACGTCAACCTTCGCGATATCGAGGGTCGCTCGGCGCTGTTGCTCGGCAAGGCGAAGGACAACAACGCCTCTTGCTCCATCGGTCCGTTCATCCGGCTCTTCGACGAGACCTACTCGCTCGACGACGTGCGCAATGCGGATCTCGCCCTTAGGATCGAAGGTGAGGACGGCTATGTGCTCAACGGCTCGAGCTCTATGAAGGAAATCAGCCGTGATCCGCTCGACCTCGTATCGCAGACGATCGGTCGTCATCACCAGTATCCGGATGGTTTGGTGTTGTTCATGGGGACGTTGTTCGCCCCCGTAGAAGACCGCGACACACCCGGTCAGGGGTTCACCCACAAGGTCGGCGACGTCGTCACCATTTCGAACGACAAGCTCGGTGCACTCCGAAATCGAGTACTCTTGTCGACTGAATGCGATCCCTGGACGTTTGGGACCTCTCATCTGATGCGGAACCTCGCTCAACGCGGATTGGTCTAAGCCTCCCTCAAGTACCGCCATTTGCGAATTCTCACGCCGAATAGGGGACCAGACTGTCTGGTCCCCTATTTTTTAAGGGGCATCCAGATTCCTCTGGAACCATTTGGGACCTGCAGCGTTGTTTGGGGCTTGAAGTGTAATTGTCAAGCTCGACGGCAAAACCGATGACATGAGAGCGGGGGGCATTCAAAGTAATGAATATGCGACACTTCATATGAATCGCAATGACATGGCTGTTGGAGTTGCCTGGAGCGTGGAAGACCGTTTCCGGCTGTTGGTCGATACGATCACAGATTATGCGATCTATATGCTCAACCCTGAGGGTTATATAGCGACCTGGAATGCCGGTGCGGAGCACTTCAAGGGCTACAAGGCTGACGAAATCTTAGGTGAGCATTTTTCCCGCTTCTATCCCGAAGAGGATCGGCAGGCCGGCCTGCCGGCCAGGGCTCTCGCCATTGCCAAGGCCGAAGGCCGATTTGAAAATGAGGGCTGGCGGATCCGCAAGGATGGAAGCCGTTTCTGGGCGCACGTCATCATCGATCCCGTGCGTACCCCTGATGGCCTCCTGGTCGGATATGCCAAAATCACACGCGACCTGACCGAGCGCCGGCAAGCGGAAATGGAGATAAAGCAGAGCCAGGAGCAGTTTCGCATCCTTGTTCAGGGGGTCACCGATTACGCCATCTATATGCTCGACCCGGAAGGCAAAATCGTCAGCTGGAACGCCGGCGCTCAACGCATCAAGGGCTATTCGTCCGAAGAAATTATCGGCCAGCATTTTTCCCGCTTCTACGCCGAAGAAGACCGGCTGAGCGGCGAACCGCAGCGGGGGCTTGTGATCGCTACACGTGACGGGCGCTTCGAGAAAGAGGGTTGGCGCCTGCGCAAGGACGGAACTCGCTTTTGGGCGAGTGTTGTCTTAGATGCCATCCGCGACGAGAGTGGCCGCCTTATCGGATTTGCCAAGGTGACGCGGGATATCAGCGAAAAGATGAAGACACAGCGTGCGCTGGAGAAGGCACGCGAGGAACTTTTCCAAGCCCAGAAGATGGAGGCGATAGGTCAACTGACCGGTGGCATCGCCCATGATTTCAACAATCTTTTGATGGCCGTATTGGGCAGTCTTGAAATCGCTCGAAAGCGCCTGCCACACGACACGTCAGTCATTCCGCTGATTGATAATGCCATCCAAGGCGCGCAACGTGGCGCCGCCTTGACGCAGCGCATGCTGGCATTCTCCCGGCGTCAGGAGCTTCAATTCGAGCAGGTGGATGTCAATGCGCTGCTCAGTGGGATGAGCGAGCTGCTGCAACGATCTCTCGGTCAGACCGTATCTGTCGACATGGATTTGCCGGATCAATTGCCACCGATATCCAGCGACCCCAATCAGCTTGAAACCGCAATCCTCAATCTTGCCCTCAACGGTCGCGATGCCATGTCCGGCAAGGGACAGATCCGCATTTCTGCAAGGCAGCTGGCGATCGCTCAAGACGCTTGCTCCGGACCGGTGTCGCCTGGTCATTACGTCTGTATCGCGGTTGTCGATAGCGGGGAAGGGATGGATCCGGAAACCCTCCAGCGAGCAACAACTCCCTTTTTTACGACCAAGGGAATTGGCAAGGGAACCGGCCTTGGTCTCTCGATGGTGCTCGGATTGACGGAGCAATCCGGGGGAAAGCTTCTGCTGAAAAGCGAAAAGGGCCAGGGAACGACGGTAGAACTCTGGTTTCCCGTCAATGAGTTACCGGTTCGGGCTGAAGTTCCAGACGAGTCGCCGCTGGTGCGACCCCTGATATCAGAGATGCGTCTTCTTACCGTCCTGGCGGTCGATGATGATGGCCTCGTTCTCATGAATACGAAGTTGATGCTGCAGGATCTCGGCCATCGGGTCCTCGAAGCCGATTCCGGCCTCGATGCACTTGCCATATTGCAGCGGGAGCCGGTCGACCTGGTGATTTGCGACCATGTCATGCCGCGTATGACGGGGTCGGAGCTCGCGACCGCCATCCATGACCAATGGCCGGATGTGCCAATTATTCTCGCGACTGGCTACGCGGAATTGCCGACAGAGGTCCGGGAAGCGTGGCCCAGACTTGCCAAGCCATTCTCACAGAGCCAACTGGCCGAAGCCATCGCCCGCACCATCCATTGACGCGCATCAACTGTTGGCAAGCAGCGCGACGGGGAGGCGATCCAGGATTGCCGCCAATGGAAATTCCCGCCCCGCATCGATCTCATTTTCCAGAATGACATTCCGCATGCGCTTACCTCGGCAGGAGGCTGGGAGCAGGACAGCTGTGTCGCCCCAGAAATCAGCGCAGGGCCATTCGTCGTCCCCTAGGTAGAAAACCAGACGTGGTGCCAAGACTATGACGAACTGATCGCCGAGCCGGCGCAGGAAAGCGATGACATGCTCGCTCCCCGCGCCGCGAGCCTGCAACGGTTCATAGTTTCCGTCACGAAGCAGGGCGGCGTTCTCTCGCCGGTACCGAAGCGTGCGAGCAATAATTTGCTGTTTCAACACGCCGCTCGACAGTGCCGCCTCATTTGTCGATGTTTCCGATGTCATCAAGTGCCGAGTCAGTCTCGGGAGATCGGGCATGCGGCGATTGTCGGGATCGACGAGGCTGAAATCCAACCCTTCCGAGCCTTGATATATGTCCGGCACACCTGGAGCTGAGAGCTTGATCAGCGTTTGCGACAGCCCGTTGAAAAGCCCGGCGCGAATGAAGGGGCGAAGGGTTCTGCGGAAATCCAGCTGGAACGCGCTGTTTTCAGATGACAGCAGGGACCGTGCGTAATTCTTGACGGCCGTCTCATATGGTTCGTTCACGGCGCTCCAATCGGTGCGCAGCTTTGCCTCCCGGAGCGCCTTTTCGACGTAACCAAGGAATCTGGCCTCAAAATCCGTCGGCAATTGGTGTCCGCTTTCCAAACCGGCGGGCCAGGCGCCGACCAGCGCCTGATAGAGCATCCATTCCGTCTCGGCATCCGGGGCAGGGCCGTCGGACAGATGCCGAACTCTGGATTTGTTGATCTCGCGCCATCGCCGAACTGCCGCCTCCCAGACATCAGGAGCTTCGCTGATGGCGTAGAGGCGTGCCCGCGCGTCCTCTCCGCGTTTCGTGTCATGAGTAGAGGTTGCCGAGAGGCCATGGGGTTGAGTGGCTATCCGCTCAATCATCAATTGGTGGAAACGGTCGAGACCGAAATCGCTGCCATCCGTCTCACCGCCGACTTCATTCAACCCAAGCAACCGATTGAAACGATAGAACATTGTGTCTTCGATCGCCTTGGCAGTCAGCGGCCCCGTCAGTTGCTGCAGGCGGCGGCGGAATTCAGCGGCTGTCTCCAGGTCTGCCGTCGGTGTTTCACCGCGAAAAACACGATCGAGGAAGGCGAGAGCTCGAGGGTCCGGTGGCTGCCGCAATTCACGGACGCTGATGATGACGTTATTCCAGAGACAGAGGTTCGCGTCATCGAGCCCATTTTTCGTCCCGTAGGTGCGGTAGACCGGGAAGGCGATCAGGATCTCCATTAGCGCGTCTTGGATCGCTTTCTCCGATGGGCCGTCTTCCCGCTGCGTGCCGGCGATATCGAGAGCCAGCTTGAGCAGGTTGTTTGCCTCGACCGCAAGATTTGCGGCAATGAGCTGCTGTTTCGCCTGCCGTGCGCCATCCTGAAAATTCAGCCTCTGGTCTGTGACGTTGGCATAAGCCAGATCCAACCTGTCCAGTCCGCGAGTGTCGACCAAAGCGTTGGTGAGAGCTGTGATGAATTCGTAACCAGTGGTGCCGGAGATCGGCCAATCAGAGGGTACTTGTTCGTTGGCCGCCAGTATTTTTTCGGCGACAATATAAGTGTCTGGGCCGACCTCCTGCCGAAGGCGATCGATATAGGCCTTAGGAAAGGCGAGACCGTCGATATGATCGATCCTCAGTCCGTCGACCTGATCGCTTCGGACCAGATCGAGGATGAGACGGTGCGAGTCATCGAAGACCTTGGCATCCTCCACGCGCAGTCCTGCCAGACCGGTGACCTCGAAGAAGCGGCGATAGCTGAGTTCATTCGGTGCATCACGCCAATAGAGCAACTGCCACGGCTGGCGATCAAGGACGCGCTGTAACGCTACGCGATCTCCCGACAGATGATCGAGTGCCGTCTGAAGAGATGCGGTTACTCCCTCTCTCGCAAAGAGGTCCCGCAAGTTCTTATGAAAAGTTGCCGCATTCTCAGGAGTGGCGGCGGCGGCTCGCTCGAGGATTTCTAGGGGAAGGGGTAACCCTGCATAGGTGGCGGGATGGAGCGGAATGAGATTGTCGAAATAGGCGATCGTCAATGCGCCCGCGGCTGCGTCGAGAGCAAATTTCAGATCGCCCGCTTCGATGACCTTATCGAGTGGCTGCCCAAGGATCGGCAGGGTGAGACGACGCCTCCAGTTGATGTCGAAGTAATCGGAAAACGGGCTTTCAGTTCCCCATTCCACGACGCTGCGCCACCAGGAGTTTTCAAGCGACGCCGCCATGTGATTGGGGACGATGTCGATGATGAGGCCTAGTCCGGCTGCGTGCAGGCTGTTTGCCATCGCCTCGAAGCCGTGCCGTCCGCCGATCGCTGGATCAATCTCATTGGGATCGATGATATCGTAACCATGGGTCGAGCCCGCGGTCGCAGTGAAGACCGGGGAAGCATAGAGATGGCTGATGCCGAGGCGCTTGAGATAGGGTATCAGCGCGGTCGCCCGGTCAAAGGTCATGCCGTTGCGAAACTGGATGCGGTAGGTCGAGCTCGGAATGGTCATTGCGCGTGCCGCAAGACAATTGCCGATGGGAAGGTGCGCTCAGTTGCATGAGCACGCGGCAACCGGCGCGGAAGCTTCGGCGCCCGTGTTTTCAGTGGCGGATGGGACATGTTCCAGGATCGCTCGACGGTTAACTTCGAACGTAGAAACTTGCAGCCCTGATTTAAGTTCCCTGCGGCAAGGGACACAGAGATGGGCGCGACGCCCTTGGGCAGCCAAAATTCAGTGGGTCGAAACCGGCTGAAGTTGCGATTGGCGGCTGCGGGCGGCGGTCAATTCGCTGGTGGTGTGGTTCAGCCTGTCGGCCAAAACGCGCATGATCTCGACCGCCATTTCCGGAAAGTCGCTGAGCAGCTTCAGAAAATGTTCCTTGCTGATACGCAGCGCTTCGAGACGCGAGGTCGCCTTTACGGTTGCCGTACGTGAGACGTCGCAAAGGATTGCTATCTCGCCGACAATGGAATTCACCTCGACGTCAGCGACCTTGATCTGGCCGGCCGGACTGTCGACCAAAATATCCGCTGTGCCGGTAAGGATCACATAAGCAGCGTCGGCCATGTCGCCCTGATGGAACAACGTCTGACCGGACTGATAGGTAACGCGATCGGAGGTGAAGGCCAAAAGTTTGAGCTTTGCCGGTGCAATGCGGGCAAAGATCGGCACCCGCTTCAGCATTTCAACTTCATCTTTCAGAAGCATAGACGTTCAAACCCCCAGTTTACGCGCCCTTCTAGATTATTACGATAACAGTTCTTTGAACATACCGTTCTTCTCTAAAAGATCGTTGCTTGTGCCGCTTTCGACCAGGGCCCCATGATCGAAAACGAGAACGCGCTCGAAGAGTTCCGCCAAGGTCGGATTGGAGAGAACCCAAATGACCGCCGGCTTGTAGTCGTCCCCGTGCAGATCGTTCAGAACGGTACGCACGATCTGGTCCTGAAAGCGGTGATCGAGGCCAAGCAGTGGACGATTGAAAACCATGTAGTCCGCGCGCTTCAGCAAGGCGCGGGCAAGATTGAGCTTTTGCCGTTGGACGATCGTCAGCCGCTTGCCGCCCGAGCCGACATCGAAGTCAAGTCCGATGGACAATACGCTATCCTGCAGCCCAAGCCGATCGAACAGATCGCGCATGATGGAATGAATGCGCTCCGGCGCATCCGCCTGCTGATGAGCGATCCTTCCGAAAAGCACGTTATCCATCAATGTTGCCGACGCGATGAAGCGTTCGGGATCGTAGCGCTCTATGACAGCATTGAGATCGGCGGGGATATGTTCATGAAACTCGGCGCGCGCTGCGACGATCTTTGCCATCAGCGCGTCGGTCAGCAGGCCGAAGCGATGCCGGGGTTCGATATAGGAAAAACTCAGGCGGATGATCGCCGCGCGTTCTTCGGGCGTTGCCACCTCGAAACCGCGGCCGTTGAGCTTCTGCAACAGCGCCTGATAGTCCGGAATATCGTCAGCCGTCATGAATGTCAGTTGCTGGAAGAACGGATGGTCCGGCGGCAGATCGTTGAACAGTTCCACCGTGTTCTCGGCGATCTCAAGACCCATCGTATAGAGCTCGACGTCGAGCCCCGTTTTCTTGAAGAGTGCCTGAAAATAGGGATGGGCTGCCAATTTCCTGTTGGTCATCAGCGGCCGCTTGAGCGTCCCAAACAGGAGGTTTTCGCCGACCGTTGCCTGCGGATTGTAGGCCGTGAACTCGAAAGGCACGACGAGCCCGTCGAGATCTTCCTCCTTCAGCTTCTCCAACAAAGCATGACGCAGTTCGACGATGCGATCCGTCATATCAGCGTGAGCAATCGTATCCACGGAGGAGCGTAGCGCCATGTCGAAAATGTCTTGCGACATCAGCACTGCATCGAGAACCGGGCGAATGACGGTATAGATATCATCCGGGCCGGTCGCGCCGGCCGACTGATAATCGACCCAATCACTCTTCAGATCGAGTTCGGGATTGGCGGCCCTGCGCGCCTCGGCCATGGCCCATTTGAAGCGCGTGGCTTCAGTGCCTTCATATTCGTAAGGTTTAAGAGGTGCGTGCTTGAGACCATAGAGAATATTGTCACGCAGAGTGCCGTGGAAGAAATAGGTGTCAGCCGAAGCATAAGCGATCCGCCGGCCGGCTACGGCTTCGGGCATCTCCAGCACATCACGGCCATCAATCGCGACGCGGCCGGTATCCGGCCAGACCAATCTGGCGAAGGCTTCCGCAAGATACTCGCCGCCGCTCCCACTTTCGCCGACGATCGCCACGCTCTCGCCCGGGTTCATTTCCAAGGAGACATGGTCCAGAACGCGAGCGCCGGTATCGTCGGAAACAGTCAGGTTTACCACCGTCAGCGGGTGTTTCAGATGCGGAGCCGGCTCGGACGAAACGCACTGGATGGCCGGATCGATCAACCGATCGACACTGAACTGCTCGACCACCTGATTGTATTTGACCTGCACATCCTGACGCGACTGATCCCAGTCGATCAATTCCTTCAACGGACCGGGTAGATCCTTATAGGCGTTGATGACGGCGACGAGCTGACCGATATCGAGCCTGCCTTGAAGGGCGAGAAAACCACCGATGGAATAGAACAGGAATGGCGTTACCTGGGCGAGGAAGTTGTTGATGAACTTGACCAGGAACTTCCACTGGTAGAGGTCGTAGCGGATCTTGAAGATCAGCCCGAGACGCGCCGCAATATCGGCCCGCTCGAAATTCGAGGTATCGTTGCCATGGATCGTGCCGATGCCGTCGACGATCTCGCCGACGCGACCGGAAAGCTCACGCGCGGTCAACTGCCGCTGCCGGCCGAGATCAAGGAGGCGCCTGCGCATGCGTGGGATGACAATAGCCTGAACCGCGACAATCCCCGCAGCGATCATGCCGAGCCAGAAATTCTGCATGATGATGAAGACGAGAGCGGTGACCGCTTGCCCGCCGAGAAGTGCCGGCTGGACGAAGGCGTCGCCGGTGAAGCCGCCCATCGGCTCCACTTCATCCTTGATCATCGTGGCGATCTCGGCAGCCTTGACCCGCTTGAAATGCGCCGGCGGGAAACGCAGCACGCGATCGACCAGCTCAAAACGGATGCGGCGAAGCATGCGTTCGCCAAGCCGGCCCTTGTAGGTGTTGATGTAAAGCTTGAAGAGACCGTTCAGGACCACCAGCGCCAGAAAGACCAGGCTGAGAGCAATCAGCATCTGGAAGCGTGTGAGCTGCAGGCCGTGGAAGACTTCGACATGGCCAAACAGCGGCAAGTCGTAGGCGATGTGCATGAAGGTCTGGGTGGCGCCCCTGGTCTCGAATCCCTTGCCCTGGATAGGGCCGTTGACGATCTGCTTCGGCAGATCGAAGGACAGGAAATAAGGCACCATCGAAGCCGCCACGACGAGCAGAATCCAGATCTGCTCCAGGCGGGTATTTGACCAGATATAGCGTGCTAGGCTTTTTTCCATTGCAGATCACATACTTCCATAGTCGGCGGTCCGCACGGCTCGGTGTCTGAAGAACGTCGTAAAAATGTAGAGGAGGTTCATCGCAGGTACGTGCCCCCTACCGCGGGAAACGAGAAAGGGCGATTGTCTGCCCGACCGATCCCGATTCCCTGAGATCTCAGTTTATATCACAACCTCCTGCAAAACGAGGAGGGATTGATCTTATAGGATAATTCGCAAAAATCTCAAACAGCGGTACGGATTATATGTGACGTTCGCTCCGCACCTTTCAAGTCCAGACCGTGGCCGGAAGGTTTCGGCTTTGCGAGCGCTTTTTCAACGGCGCTACAAAGCAGCTCGACGGTCAGCCCTGCCTCGGGCAACGCGATTGCTAGGCCCATTCTCTCCAGCCGTTCAGCGCGAACTGATTGCTCGGTTTCACCGCCGCTCGTAAACGGCACGAGAATGGAACGGCAGCCGGTGACCAAGAGATCGCAGACAGTATTGTAGCCCGCCTGCGAAATCGACAATTCAGCGCCGCGGAGCAGGGAAGGGAAATCCTTGCGGAAACGGACGAGGCTGACATTCGTCGGCGCCTCGGCGCTCAATGCTACGAAATCGGCCTCTGGCAGATTGGGGCCGGTGATCAGGCACCAGCTTTGCCTGGTTCCAATAATCCGCGCAGCTTCGAGCGATGTGCGGATCAGGTCGCGCCCGACAGCGCCCCCGCCCGCGGAAACCACTATGTCGAATAGCTCGGTCGGCTCGGGCGGCAGGGGAGGAGCGACCAGCCCGGTATAGCTGATCCGGTCCGAGATCCGTTCGGTCAGCGGAAATGTTTCCTCCAGACGGACGAATGTCGGATCGCCATGAACGAGAATGCCGTCGAAATGATCTCTCAGCTGCACCACGGTTTCTTCGTCACGCCCCGGCTTTTTCTGTTGCTGCAGGATGTCACGAACCGAGGTGAACAGCTTTGGTCTGGGCGAGGTGGAGGCAATAGCGTCGAGAAGCGGAAGCAGCTCGAAACGCATCTGTCGCCGCCCGAAGGGGAAAGCCTCGATGATGACGACATCCGGGGCCGCCGTGCGGAAGGCGTTAAGCAAGAGGTCGCGACGCGCAGCAAGGAAGCGCTCGTCGACCGCATTGCCCTTCTCGTCGGCAAGACCCGAAAAGCCGGCGCTGCTTGCGACGACGGCGGGTAGCATCACTGACGTGACATCCGACCCTGGAAAACCGGGAACCGGAATGCCGCCGGTGACGATTGTCACGTTGCAGCCATCCTTTCCCATGGCGCTGGCAATGCGGCTCGCGCGGGCAATATGACCTATTCCGAGGAGATGCTGGACATAGAAGAAGACACGAGGGCCGGTCATGCGGATTTCTGCCATCCTTCTTCTTTCTGCCACTCCTCTTCGAAAAGGCGCGTGAGCTGGCGGATGCTGGCGTGGTGGTCGAAATGCTCGCGAACCCGCCGTTCCGCGGCCTTGCCGAGTTGCCTGCGCAGCTCCGGATTTCGGATCGCCTCCTCAATTGCCTTTGCGAGGGCGGCAGGTTCCTCCGGCGGCACGACCAGGCCATTCTCACGGTCGGTCAACAACTCGGGCACGCCCGACACCGAAGTGGAGATGCAGGGCAGCCCCTGGCTCGACGCTTCGACAAGAACATTCGGCAATCCGTCGCGATCGCCATCGGAGGCGACGCGACAGGCAAGCGCGAAAAGATCGGCTGTGCGATAGCGGGCAAGCACGTCCTTCTGCGCCATGGCGCCATTCCAGGTAATACGGTTCCCGACACCGAGCTTCTCGGCCAGCGCCTTGAGTTTCGGCAGCTCATCGCCGCCGCCGATATGCTCGAAACTCCAGGCAATATCCTTGGGCAGAAGCGCCAGCGCGCGCAGGAGCACGTCATAGCCTTTCTTCTCGACAGCCCGGCCGACGCTCAGTAGCCGGACGGGATCGGAAGATTGAGAACCGGCCCGGTCCGAATGTTCTCCCGAAAACGGTCCGAAGCGCGCGAGATCGAGACCATGGTAGCTCAGGTGCACCTGGCTCTTCATCGGCGTCAGTTCCCGCATATGCTCAAAGCCGCTGCGCGTGCAGGTAACCGTCCAGCGCGCATCGGCAAGTTTCTCGGAAATCTCCCAGTCCGGTGATGTCCAGATGTCCTTGGCATGCGCCGAGCAGGTCCAGGGGATGCCCGTCATGATGCTGGCATAGTAGGTGACCGATGCGGGCGTATGGATAAAGTGCGCATGCAGCCATTCGCCGCCGTCGGGCCACTCGTGCGCAAGGACCAATGCCTGGCCGAGGCGCCGTACGCGGTTTGGCGTGAGATCGCGTTTGAGGTCGGTCCAGAAACGCTTGATGAGCGGCTTGAAGCCGGGCTTGGAGAGGCCGGCGAAGAGGGCTCGCAGGACGCGCAGCGGCTCCTCGTAGAGATATTCCGGCAGGTAGACCACCCGAGCCTTGATTTCATCATGGACGGGATGACGCTTTTTGTCGGTCGGTCGGCGCATCGAAACCAGAGTGAGATCGAAGCCGGCCTGTTCCAGCCCGAGCAATTCCTGTGCGATGAAAGTCTCCGACAGCCTGGGATAGCCCTTCAGGACGACCAGGAGTTTTTTGCGGATAGCCAAAGTAGGAAATCCTATTCCGCAACCGCAGTAAGCGGCGGATAGTTATCGCGACGATCCAGCCAGTCGCCGACAGTCCGCGAAATATGGACAAGCCCCTCCAGCTGCATCTCCGACGTGCCGCTTGCCGAAGGTGGCTCACGGTTTACGAGCTTCTTCAGCGCTTCCGCCAGGCGGCTGGGATCGGCGGATTCTTCCGGCAGCAACATGTCGATCAGGCCGAGTTCGCTGGCGCGCTGCGCGCGGATCAACTGTTCCTCGCGCGGCCGCGTGCGCGGAATAATCAGCGCCGGCTTGTCGAAAGAGAGGATCTCGCAATAGGTGTTATATCCACCCATGGCCACGACCGCCTTGGCGCCGGCGATCAGTTCCTCCATCTTGTTGTCGAATTCTATGACCTCGAGACAGGCGATCTTGCTGCTGCGCTCCAAAAGCTCAGCGCGCTCGCGAGCCGGCATGTAGGGGCCAAGCACGATCAGAGTCCGGCACTGAAGCGTGGTGTCGTGCTCGTAAGCGCCGACGACATCGCGAACGAGATCGGCACCGTCGCCGCCGCCGCCCGTCGTTACCAGGATATAGTCCTCGTCAGGCACATGTTCGGATTTGGTACCCAGCCGCGAAACGCTGCGTTGAAGGAAGCCTACAAAATCCATTTTTCTTCTGACACCGGCAGGTACGTCCAGGCCGACGAGCGGATCATAGAAATCCGGCGGGCCATAAACCCAGACCGCATCGTAGAATTGATCGATCTTCTGCAACGCGTTGTTCTTTTTCCATTCGACATCAAGGAGATGCGGCGCGTCCATGACGTCGCGCATGCCGAGCACGAGCGTCGTGCCGCGCGCCTTCAGATATTGCAGGGTCTCCTCGACCTCGCCCTTGAGCCCCATGGGCTCCTTGTCGACGATGAAGATATCCGGCTGAAACGTCTCTGCTGTGTGGCGGATGATCGACTGGCGCATTTTCAGCGTTTCCTGAAGATCCACGTGGCTCGCCATTGACGTATATTCGCCGTCTCTGAGCTTGATGACGCTCGGCACCTTCACGAAATCGACACGAGCACGATAATCGAATGCGCCCGCAATCGTTGCGCCCGAAATGATCAGTACATTGAGGCCACGATAGTCTTCGACCAGTGAATGGGCGATCGTCCGGCAGCGGCGCAAGTGTCCGAGACCGAATGTGTCGTGGCTGTACATGAGGATACGAGCATCTTCTACACGCCGCGTCATGGGCAAAACCTCAAGAATGGAAGTCATTTTCACGGAGGAACCGCAAAAGGCATCTGCAACCGCTACCTGAACAACTATGCGTCAGGGAAGCGATTCCCAGTCTATTTGTAGGGATCGGCGGCATCACGCAAGCCATCTCCTAGAAAGTTGAATGCCAGGATCACAAGGATTACCGGAATCATGGGAAATAGCAGCCAGGGATAGAAGGCAATAACGCTGACGTTTTTTGCCTCCGTGAGCAGAATTCCCCAGCTGGTGATCGGTGGACGCAAGCCGAGACCAAGGAAGCTCAGAGCCGTTTCGCCAAGGATCATGCCTGGGATGGAAATGGTTGCCGTTGCAATCAAATGCGACATGAAGCCGGGAATGAGGTGGCGACCGATGATGCGCTGAGCTTTCGCGCCCATAAGCTGCGCTGCCAGAACGTAGTCCTCCTCGCGCAGCGAGAGAAGCTTGGATCGCACCGCTCGTGCCAGACCCGTCCAGTCGAGGATACCGAGAATGATCGTGATGCCGAAATAAACGAGGATCGGGCTCCAGGTAACCGGCATGATGGCTGCAAGCGCCATCCAGAGCGGAAGGCTCGGCAATGACTGCAAGACCTCGATGACGCGCTGGACGAGAAGATCAAACACACCGCCGTGGTAACCTGCAAACCCGCCGATGACGATGCCGAGAACAAAGCTGATAGCGATGCCAATCAGGCCGATCGTCAGCGAGATTCTTGCGCCGTAAATAATGCGAGACAGGACGTCGCGCCCAAGCCTGTCTGTTCCGAGCAAGAACATCTGGCCGCCGACGGCCGGGCAAACCAGGTGGAGATTGGACGGTATCAATCCCCAGAAACGATAGGAATCACCACGGCAGAAGAATCGGATCGGCTGCACGTCGTTTGGTCGATCCGTGTAGCTGCGGCGCAATGTTTCGATATCCAGCGTCATTTGCCGGCCGTAGACAAAAGGACCGATGAACTGGCCATCGTGGAAGAAATGGACCTGTTGGGGCGGAGAATGGATGTATTCGACATTGCGCGTATGCAGACCGTAAGGCGCAAGAAATTCGGAAATCAGAATCGTGCAATATAGTAGCAGCAGGAAGATGCCCGAAACGACCGCGAGCCGATGCTGTTTGAATTTCCACCACATCAGCCGCTTCTGCGACGCAAGATGATAGCGTGCCTGACTGGCCGACATCGCTTCGAACTGCAGTGGATCGAACGGCGCGGTCGAGACGTAATGTTCCAGTGGTGCGCCGGGCTGTGGCAAGGAGAGGGTCATTTCATGCTCCTGCCTTGCAAGCGAATACGGGGATCGAGGAAGCCAAGGGCGATATCGGAAATCAACACGCCGATGACGTTCAGGAAGGCGAGGAACATAAGGAACGACCCCGCCAGATACATATCCTGGCTCTGAAGCGCCTTGATCAGCATCGGTCCCGTTGTCTCAAGTGACAGCACGATGGCCGTGATTTCGGCGCCTGATATGATCGATGGCAGGATGGAGCCGATATCCGCAACAAAGAAATTGAGCGCCATCCGCAGCGGATATTTGACCAGCGCGCGCAGAGGATGAAGCCCCTTGGCGCGTGCAGTGATCACATATTGCTTCTGCATCTCGTCCAGCAGATTGGCACGCAGCCGTCGGATCATGCCGGCAGTTCCCGCCGTTCCGACGATGATCACGGGAATCCAGAGGTGCGAAAGGATGGAGCTCGCCTTGGCCCAGCTCATTGGCTGGGACAGGTATTGCTGGTCCATCAGATGCCCGATCGATACGCCGAACCAGACGTTTGCGAAATACATCAAGATCAGCGCCAGCATGAAATTCGGAATGGCGATGCCGAGGAGGCCGAACAGCGTGAGCCCGTAATCGCCCCAGCTGTACTGATGGGTTGCAGAATAGATGCCGATCGGAAAGGCGATCAGCCACGTCACGAGAATGGTCGTGAAGGAGACGAGGATCGTCAGCCACAATCTGTCGCCCACGACATCGGAGACCGGCAATTGATATTCGAAGGAATAGCCGAAATCACCATGCAGCATGCCCGCGACCCAATAGGCGTATTGCAGCACCATCGGCCTGTCGAGACCGTACTCATGGCGAAGATCCTGGATCTCCTGCAGGTTTGCCGTCTCGCCCTGCGCCTGCAGTTCGGCGATCTGGCTCTCGAAGAAATCTCCAGGCGGAAGCTGAATGATGGTGAATACCAGCACCGAAATGATGAGGAGGGTCGGAACCATCGCGGCGATACGCCAAAGTATATATCGCAACATCCTATGCGTCCCTTCCCATCCAGAAGGTGTCGGGCATGTAAACGCCAAGGTAACAGGTAGGATCGAAGCCGTAGAGAGCCTTATCCGGAATGTTGCGGAGCTTGGCAGAGCGCATGATCGGTTGCAGAGTACTATTGATCAATCCGATGGAAAAGACCTGCTGCGTGTAGATCGACAGCATCTGGTGCCATATCTCTGTCCGCTCGCCGAAGGAAGCGGCTTTGCCCCAGCGACCGAGAAGCGCGACAAGCTCGGCCGCCTCCGGCACATCCGGCGCTACACCCTGGCTGCCGCCGGAGAGAAAGTACATTCCCCAAAGCGGCCATTGCAGCTGGTCGTCCATGGTCGGGGCCAACTGTCCGGGGTTCATATCGGCAGTAGGCACGCCGTTATCGAGGCCGTACCACACTGACATCATGGTACGCCCGCCCATTGCTCGGCTACGGAAAATGTCGCGCTGCGACGAGCGGCTGAAGAGCGCGATGCCCACCTGCCGCCAGTGATCGGTGATCAACTCGAGGACGTCGGTGTCGAGCGTGCTCTCACCCGCCGTCTCCACTGTGATCTCGGCGGGGCGTCCATCCGGTAGAATCCGGATCCCATCCTCGTTCCGCTTGTCGAGACCGGCTTCGTCCAGAAGCGAATTCGCCTGTTTGGGATCATAGTCGATCCAGGCGCTTGCATATTCCGGCTTGAAGAGCGGACTATCCGGCAGGATCGTATCGGCGCTTTCAACACCAAGACCGTAGAAAACCGCCATGTTGATTTCGTGCCGATTGATCGCCAGCGACAAGGCGCGACGGACACGCACATCCCTGAAGACATCACGCCAGACCGTATCGGCGCAATTGAGATTCGGCATGAGCGCCACGCGCGATCCGCGGATCGCCTTCCAGAGATCGACCTTCACTGGATGGCGCTTTTCGGCATCCTTGAGGAACGTGTAATCGTCAAAGTCGATACCCGTCGCCTGCAAGTCGCTCTCGCCGGCGCCTGCCTTGGCGGCGATGATCGAGGAGGAGCTGACATTTAATATGAAGCGATCGAGATAGGGCAACTGCAGGCCGTTCTCATCCACACGATGGAAGAAGGGATTGCGCTCGAAAACGAACTGTTCGGCCGGAGGAGCCGTCGTGTTGCGCCAGGGATCGAGAACCGGCAGATCCGGATTTTCGGGCCTGTAGCTCCGTCCCATCTTGATGTGCAGGTCCTGCCACTTCTTCGCGCGGTATTCCTTCATAAGGGCGGACAGCCTGATATCGTCCTGATATTTCTTGTGGAATTGTTTCAGATAATGGCCGGGCCCGGCAAGGACCAGAGGCTGCGGAGCCGCAAGCGCGGCCAGGAAATTTGGATTTGGCTGATCCCAGGAATAGCGAACCGTCAGCGGATCGAGAACCTCGAAGCGAGGCAGAGTGCCGTGAGGCCGCAATTCTAGCGCTCCGCCTCCGGGGGTCAGTTGCTTGTTCAGAATGACGTCATTCCACCAGTAATGGAAATCGTCGGCGGTAAAGGGTGTACCGTCTGACCATTTATGTCCGGGACGTATCCTGAACGTAAAGACGGCATCGCTCTGCGATTCGAACCCCTCGAGAATGTCTGCTTGGAGTTGCAGCCGCTCATCGTAGCCGACCAGCCTCGCATAGCCATAGATGGTCATGAAGCGAAGATCGCTTTGGCCGCCTATGATCGTGCGAACCGTGCCGCCATATTGGCCGGGCTCCCGACCCATCCTCTTGACGTAGACGATCCGCGGCCGATCAGGGAGACGCTCAGCCAGGGGCGGCAATTGTGCTGCTCGCAGCCATGGGCGGAGAAATTCGGGCTCGATGTCGCGATCCGTCGCCCGCGCTGCTGCTGGCGCCAGCACTGTCGATGCGACAAGTCCTAGGAAAGAGCGGCGCGTTACCACGTGCGGAGCTCCTCGACAGCAACATCGCGGCGGGCGCGGACAAAGTGGCCCGAGCCGAGGTCGGCGTAGGAAAGGTCGTTTTCTTCGCCGGTCTCGGTAAAATGCGAACCCCAATTGCGCTTGGAAGATGGTCCGAGCGCCTGCAGCGTCTCAAAATCCAACGGCCGGTCGAGATCCGGGAAAGGCACGGCAGCCAGCAGGGACCGTGTATAGGGATGAACAGGGTCGCGCAGGATGATTTCGCGCGGAGCGATCTCGACGATGCGGCCGCGATACATGACCGCAATCCGATCGGCCATATAATCGACGACGGCGAGATTGTGCGAAATGAACAGGTAGGTGAGGCCCAGTTCCTTTTGCAGGTCTTTCAGCAGGTTCAGGATCTGGGCCTGCACGGATACGTCAAGCGCGGAAACCGGCTCATCCAGAATGAGAAGCTTGGGGCCGAGCGCAAGCGCCCGCGCTATGCCTATGCGCTGGCGCTGACCTCCGGAAAAACTGTGAGGGTATCGGCTAAGGTAGCGTTCATCGAGGCCAATCGCCCGCATCAGCGCCTTGACCTTCTCCTTGCGCTCGTCGCTGTCACCCCGAGCGTGGATTTCGAGGGGTTCGCTCAGGATGTTGCGAACGGTCATACGGGGAGATAGCGACGAAACGGGATCCTGAAATACCATCTGGATCTTTGTCCGAAGATCCATCAGTTCATCGCCGCTGACGGAAATCACGTCGATTTCGCCGTGGCCATCATTGAATGTCACAGAACCACTGTCCGGACGAAACGCGCGCATCAGGATCTTGCTGACTGTGGTCTTACCGCAACCGCTTTCGCCTACGAGCCCCAGGCATTCTCCGCGACGAATGTCGAAGCTGACATCGTCAACTGCGCGTAGAAACGCGGTCTCTTTCTTTGCGAAGATGCCGCCGCTCTTGCTGACATAGGTCTTGCGCAGGTTGCGCACGGACAAAAGAACATCCGGTGCGTTTGCTACCGGCTTCTTTTTGCCGAGCAGCGTATCGATGTTGACCGGGACCTCGCGAAGGGCCTTCAGACGCTCCCCCGGTTTCATGTCGAAGTGTGGGACTGCCGACATCAAACCTTTGAGATAGGGATGCTGCGGGTTGCGGAAGATCGTCTCGACCGGCCCGGCCTCCATGATCTCGCCGTGATAGATCACCACGACTTCGTCAGCCATGTTTGCAACCACCCCAAGATCGTGCGTGATCAGCAGCATGGCCATGTTGAACTTGTGCTGCAGGTCACGCAGAAGCCCGAGGATCTGCGCCTGTATTGTGACGTCGAGCGCAGTCGTCGGTTCGTCGGCGATCAGAAGGGCGGGATTGCAGATGAGCGCCATGGCGATCATAGCGCGCTGCCGCATGCCGCCCGACAGTTCGAACGGGTACATCTCATAGGTGCGGCTGGGATTTGTAAAGCCGACCAGTCCCAGCATCTCTTCCGTCTTCTGGCGCTGTTCGGCCTTGTCGGCGTGGCTATGGATGCGCAGCGCTTCGCCGATCTGATTGCCGACGGTGTGCAGGGGCGAAAGCGATGTCATCGGCTCCTGGAATATGGTTGCCATTCGCCCGCCGCGCAGCGCTCGCATCTCGATACTGTCGCGCGAATATTGGAGGAGATCGGTCGGCGTGCCGTTCAGGGGATCAGTGAACAGGATTCGGCCGGCAGCCTGAGCGGGCGTGGGCAGAATGCCCATGATGGCCTGGCTTATGATCGATTTTCCGGAACCTGACTCGCCGACCAGCGCAGTGACCTTGCCGGGGAGAATTCTCAGATTTGCGCCCTTGACCACACGTATCTTGTCCCCGAAAGCCGAGAACGACACGTCAAGGTTTTCGATACGCAGCAAGTCCGTCCCTGACGCCATGCAAAGAATTTCCCAGTGATAAGACCTCGTGATCCGTCGAGGCACACTAACTTAGGCCATAACCGGTGTCCAGTTACCCGACATAGGGTGTCACTGGCAAAAATCCCGTTACTTCCAAGCGATTATCGTAGAGAGATACAGTAGCGCCGTATCAGTATTATTGCATAAGTTTCTCTAGCAGCGGCCGCTCTTCGCGCTTCTTTGCGTCGCGATGAAGCAGTATCACGCGTTCTGCCTCCGACAGTCCGTCATGAACGGCATCCGCATCGGGCTCCAGCGATTGCAATTCGACCAAGGGAGCGGGATGAAGCACCGTCAGTTTCTGGCGCACGCCACGCAACTTTTCCTCGCCGAGGGTGACCCACTCGCTGCCGGTGTAGCCTGCGAACGCCTGGCTGGCGACGACTTCGCGGGAGTATTTTTTCGTCAGGTTCTGCAGACGCTGCACCTCGTTGACGGCTGCGCCGAAGGCGGAAAAGGTGAGCCGGTCCTTCAGCCCAACATTGCCGAACATGACATTGCCGACATGGAGGCCGATACCGTAGCGAACAATGCCCAGGCCTCCTGCCTGCCGCTCCTGATTGAGCCGTGCAACACGCGCCTGCGCCTGGAAGACCGCCGATAGAGCGGCTTCGCAAGCAACCTTGGATGGGTCCTTGTGGCGTCCGCATGGGTAGACCGCGAGGAAGCCATCTCCGAGAAAGCTCAGGATTTCTCCCCCATTGCGGTTAAACGGGGCGGCGATCGCGTCGAAGAATTCGTTGAGCGTATCGATATAGGCCTGCCGGCCTTCCTTCTCCGCATACATCGTCGACTGGCGCATGTCGCCCATGACGAGGGCCGCGCGAATGGTCTCGCCGTCGCCGCGGCGAATCTGTCCGTTCAACACCCGCTTACCGGCGTCGCCACCGAGATAGGTGGTCAGCATATTGTTGGCGAGCTTTCCGAGCACCGCCATCTTGGCGGCCATCGCCAGATGGTTCTGCAGGCGCAGCAGTGCTGCAATCATCTCCTCGGAAAAACCATTAAGGCTGTCCGTCGACCAGGAGCCCATCATACCCTGAGCCGAACCGTCTCCGAAGGCCTGCACGAAAGAGATATAGTCCGTGATCTTTTCCTTGCGCAGATCTTCAAAAATCGGAAATTCCAGCGGGCCGTCGACATCGATGCGGCGGCGGAGATAATCCAGATTGTTCGTCAGCAGATAGTAATAGGGGCTCTGCAGGAAACGCTCGGGCTTGTCCTGCGAATGACGATAGCCCTCGATCGTGAGGCCACTGGCGCGACGCCAGGTAAACCCGAGCGCGTCGTAGAGCGGATGCAGCATTGAAAAAGTCAAATGGACGCGAGCAATCGGCAGGCCGGAGGCAGCCATGCGGTCGCAGAACCCACGGACGATATTCTCGAGATTTTCGCCTTTCAGCGCAGACTGCGTGAGCCATTCGGCAACTTTATCAAGAAAGATGTCGGAAACGCTTGAGTGGATGGTCTTCATTCCTGGGCTTCATCCCTTTGATGAACTGGCCGGTATCCCCCGCGACCGATGTAGATAGGGCAGTAAGGCAAATTCCTTAGCCCGATGCCTTCCTTAAGTAAGCTGACGACGGGAGCGAGACAATGGGAGGACAAGCCGACTGCAGCGAAATCATTGGAAGCCGGCAAAGTTTCACGGCGATCCGGCGGAAGGCAGCACGGCGGGCGTGATGGCTTCCGTGATCGAATCCATCGTTGAATTCAGCTTTGATTTCAATCGGGATGCGGCCACTGCGTAGCCGCCATCCGCGCCGTCGATAAAGTGCATGTGATCGCGCGATAGCGGCGTGGCAACGAAACAGGTCATCAGAGCCGACGCCTGACGGTGCAGTCCAAATCGGCAGATACCCTGTCGCTCGGCTTCTTCGAGCCGCTTCTCGATTCTTGACAGATGATCGCCGTCGACGTCGATCGTCATTTTCAGTCCATCATCGAATTTTCGGAAGTCCGAATTGGCTGCCAGATCACGTCTGTAGATGCTGACGTCGAACGTGGCGGTATGGATGCCGAGCTTATCGAGAAGATAGACAAGACCGATCTGGGCAATGATGAAAAGTCTCCGGAAAAAACGCATTTTCCCGACCGTCTGAGCCCGTGCCTCCACATCGGCGCCTTCGAAATCCAAGGCGGGAGTCGGCCCTTCGACGGGCACCGGGTGGCCGTCGCGGGCCTGCTCCATCGAGATCGCGATGATATCGGTCACCAGGCGCTGGAACTCAGGCCCGTTGCCGGCGGTGCCTGGCACGGCGATGATGGAGACGATCTCGCCATTGCGTGCGTCGATCGGGTTCCAGCGGCAAGAAAGGCCGGTAAGATCAGGCCGAGTCTCGGGAGGCGCCGGGTCGACCACATATTTCCCGGCTTTCATCTGCGCCTCCGCCCAGCTCGTGCCGCCGCCGGAAAACATGGCATAGGAGACAAAATCGCTGGGACTGAAGCGGGCGACGCGAACGTCCAGTCCCTCGTTGCGAATGGCGGCCATTGGAACAACCGCCGTGCGCAGATCGAGCTGCAGCTCTTCCATGACCCAGGTCCTGACGGCTGCCAGCGCCTCGCGGACAGGTTCGATACCGGAGGAGGGGATTGCGACCAAGGCCCCATCGCCGCCGAACGCGAATGGGTAGTCACCCTTGCCGAGCGCGTTGATGACGGCAGAAATCACGCCTGCGCCTGCCATGTTGACGGATTTGTAGTGACCAGCTGCAATGGCGCCTGTCGAGCTGACGATATCCGCCAATGCCAGACACCAGTTGTCCGGAAGCGGGCGATAGTTGCTGCTGTCAGTCACGCCTTCGAATCGCTTGAAGACCGGCACGCTGCCAAAGAAATCGTCATTCGTCGGTTTGAGCATGAAAGTTCCTATCGCATTTTCTCAGGCGCAAGAGACGGACCAAGGCCGTTCTTCGAGGCTGCGCCATCCCAATCCTTAGCCTAACCATCGCGAAAGACCAGTTATCGTCAAGGATAGGGGCGAAGCGGTCGACGCGCGTCCCATGATTATGATACGTCGGCTAGATATTAATAGTTTCAGGAACGCAGATATCATGAGCCGTCTGGATAGCTTCATTCGCCGTCTGACCGCGCAACGCGACATTCTCAACCTCATTCTCGAAGAAGTTAGCCATATCGACGGCCCCATACTGGAATTCGGACTGGGAAACGGCAGGACATTCGACCACCTTCGCGAACGTCTCCCCGATCGCCGTATCGTCGCCTTCGATTGGGATGTCCATGCCCACAATTCGTCGGTCCCCGAGGGGGAAGACATGGTCCTGGGCAATATCAGGGAAACGGGCCAGCGTTTCATTGGCATCGACGCTGCTCTTGCCCATGCCGATATCGGAACCGGCTATGACGACAAGGATGCGATTACGCTGACATGGCTGCCGCAGCTGATAGCCGGCGTGCTGGCGCCCGGCGGCATCGCGCTGAGTGGTCTGCCGCTCGATCATGCGCAGTTGCAGCCCATGCCGTTGCCGCCAAGCGTCAAGACGGGCCGGTATTTCCTTTATCGCCGCCTCAGCGCATAAACAGCACGTCGAACTGTTCGCCTTTGGTGGGCAAATCAACCACCTTCATTGGCGTGCTTTTGTCTTCGACAAAGACGATGCATTCTTCATAATAATCCGCGAGGGACCGTGCGAAGGCCTGGCTCCCGCTGCTTCCATAGAAGGATGGCGTAAACTCCATATAGAGAGGCGTCTTTTGCGCCATCAAAGCCTGCATCGAACGGCAGGCGACCGGCTCGTATCCCTCGATATCGATCCAGATAAGGCCGATTTCATCGATCGGCGTTTGCGCCCTCTCAAGGATATCCGGCACTGTTCGAACAGGCACCAGGATCTTCTCATCAGCCGCAGTCTGCTGCAGAGCGCTGCTCTTGCCGTGATTGTTGTGATGGAGAAAAAAGTCCAGCTCGCCACATCGGTCGCCGGCGGCGCAGTTGATGGCGGTGACCCGATCTTCAAGGCCGTTCTGTCGGATGTTGAAGGTGAGCAGGCGAAAGTTGCGCGGATCGGCTTCGACCGTGATGATGCGGCGGTAGGCTTGGCTGAGCGCGAAATAGATCGTCTGTGTTCCGATATTGCCGCCGAGCTCGAGCAGGGTGGTGCCCTTTCGCATCAGGCCCTGTTCTCTCAGTACGGCGAGCAGCCTGTCCACGTTGTCACGCTCGAAATGGCCCTTCCGGAATATCTTGCGACCGATATAATCCGACGGCGAAAAGCTCATGACGTGATCGCCGCAATCCACCGTCATCGTCAGTACGCGCGAGCCGATGCCGCCAATGAGAAGATTACGGCCGTAGCGGGTATCGAAAAATCGTTGGGCGAGTTGCTCCCGCATCTTGCGCAGGCGGCGTTTCAGGAATTTTCGAGTTGCGGTCGCGCGGCTGAATATCATGGCCATTTCATATCTATAGCCGCGGCGCGGCGTCATGCAAAGCGGGCGCTCTCTTCCTTGGGAACGATGAAGACGCGGAGCGGTACCGCACGACCACGCACGGCGATTTCCCTGCTTTCGATCCCTGACAGATCGGCGCCCGAAAGGGCGGCTACGGGCTCTGAAAGGACGAGTTCGGTCTCGAATTCCTTGGCCGCGCTTTCCAGACGGCTCGCCACGTTCACCGTATCTCCGATTGCCGTCAGGTTCTTCACATTGCCGTAGCCCATGGAACCGACGACAGCGAGGCCGCTATGGATGCCGACGGCTATTCTTAGCGGTACCGAAAGCTCTTCAGCCAGCTCTTCGCTCAGGCGATCGACTTCCCTGATGATCGTGGCCGCAGCCTTCAAAGCCTGACGGCAGGCTTCGTCAGGCGGATGGCCAAGGCCGAAAAGTGCCATGGCACCGTCACCGATGAATTTGTCGACCCGGCCACCTGCATCCTCTATCGCCTTGCCGACGATGGCGAAGTACCGGTTCAGGAGGAAAACGATGTCGAAAGGCAGCCGTTCCTCGGTCAGTGAAGTGAAATGGCGCAGATCGCAGAAAAAGACGACAATTTCCCGCTCCCGGCCGGGACTTGTGGTCTGACTATAGGTCGGAATAGCGGACTCCGACATCGGGACGAGCAAGGGCACCACGGCAACGTCGTGCGTCGGGCGAAGCTGGCAGGCGAGCCGGATGTCGGGAGTGGCGCGAATGCGATTGAGCGTTTTCTGCTCAAGCGGCTCCGGCGACGGCAACGAGTCTGCACCGTCGACGACCTGGACCCGGCATGTCGAACATTGTCCCTTTCCGCCGCAGACGGAATAATGCGGTATTCCGCCGAGACGGCTTGCCTCCAGCACCGTGAAACCGCGAGGCACCCGGATGTTTTCGCCGCCGGGATAGCGGATCGATATCTGATGCGCCCGTTCCGACCATCGGCGGGTCACGCGCAATCCAAAGAGGGCGATGAGTGCAAGGGAGAACGAGCCATAAAGCGTCACGCGATAGGGCTGGATGTCGCTACGTATTTGATTTCCAGGGACCGACTGGCTTTCTCCGAAGCTACGCACATCGCTGTAATAGCCGCCGACGTAGCCGCGCTCATCCTCCTCGGTGGAGATATAGATAAGCGTCCGGCCCATATTGGCGAAGCCGAGCAGCGCAAGCACCGGCAGCAGGATGGCGACCGTCAGCACCACGGGTGTGATACGCGTGTACCATGGCCGGTATCGCAGCCAGAAATGGACGCCGATACAGCCGTGAATCCAGACGGCGAGCAAGGCAAGCGTCTGGCGAATGCCATCGACCGGCGAGCTGATCCAGAGCGTACGGACAATCGAGTGATAATTGTCCACGTAGCCGTAGATGTCGTGTACAACGCGCGTCCCGAGGACGTGATCGATCAGCAGGAGAGGGATCAGCAGACCGGTGACGATCTGAAATGCTTCTCCGAGCGGCATCCGCAGCGTGCGCCGCACATAGAGCGTACGCAGGACCAGAAGCACGTGCACGATGACTGCGCCGTAGAAAACGACAGTTCCGATCGGGTTGCGCCAGATGGCCAGAAATACGCCGCGTCCTGCCTCCGCAGCCTTGAGCGAAATCAGCCCCAGCGAATGGTTGCTGAGATGCATGGTCACGAAAAGGAATATGATCAAGCCGGATCCGAGGCGCGCCTTTCGGATGAATTGATCGGAGAGGAAAGGGTCTGTCTTTGTGGTCATCAAATTCGTTCTGGTGGCCTGTTCACAAGGCAGAGGAAACTGAATAATGACCGCCGGGCACCCTTTGCAGACGACACATCATTTTTCATCTAACTTCTATGAGAGATTCTGTCGAGAATGCACGGCTACGCCGAAGTGATAATTGCGATGAATATGCCAAAATTGAGTGCTATTGTCACGTTTGCGACCCGAGCCTGCCTGATGGCCCCTATCACGCAGTCGGCTCGATGAAGATCGCTTTCTACGCTCCCTTGAAATCGCCCAATCATCCCGTCCCCTCTGGAGACCGGCTGATGGCGCGACTGCTGATCGCTGCCTTGCAGATGGCCGGGCATGATGTGGAGGTCGCTTCGGAGCTCCGGGGTTTCATGGCGGTACCGGTCGATGATCCCGGCAACGAGGTGGTGGAAGCGGCACGGCAGGAAGTAGATGGCCTGCTCGATCGATGGAGGCAGACCGGGGCGCCTCCCGATCTCTGGTTCAGCTATCACACCTACTACAAGACGCCGGACCTGCTGGGGCCTGTCATCGCCTCGATGTTCGGTATTCCCTATATCACCGCCGAAGCCTCCTACGCGAAACGGCATGACGCGAGCGGCTGGGCGGCAAACCAGCGTCTTGTGACGGAAGGCGTGCGCCAGGCAGCGGTCAATCTGTGTTTCACCGAACGCGATCGGGCAGGTCTCGTTGCCAATATTCCCGACGGCCGCTACGAGCGACTTCTTCCCTTCATCGATGTCGAGCCTTTTCGCCAGGCGAATAGTCAGGGAGATGATCGAAGACTGGTCACGGTGGCGATGATGCGCCCGGGCGACAAGTACGACAGTTACGTCATGCTCGCCAAAGCCCTTGAGATGATCCGCGATCGCGACTGGACGCTGACTGTTATCGGCGGCGGACGGGCGTTGGCAGAGGTGCAGGCCTTGTTTTCTTCGTTTGACCCTGGCCGCATCCTCTGGCTGGGCGAGCGCTCGGCCGATGAAATCAGGATCGAGCTGCAAAAGGGTGGCATCTACGTGTGGCCGGGTTGCGGCGAAGCCTATGGGCTTGCTTATCTCGAGGCGCAGGCAGCGGGTTTGCCGGTCGTGGCTCAGTCGACCGCCGGGGTTCCGGAGGTCGTCGTCGACGGGGTAACGGGGCTGCTTACACCGGAGGGGGATGTGAAGGCACTGTCGCAAGCCATAGCGCTTCTGCTCGATGACAGGGCACAACGACGCGAAATGGGGGAGGCCGCGTTCCGATTCGTGCACGATGAGCGATCTCTATCCGTCGTGTCGCAACGTCTCGACGCCATCTTGCGACATTATCTGGGAACACATCATGACCGATGAAACAATCTGGCAGCCATTGCGAGACGAATTGAAGCGGTGGGAAGATGCGGGCAGGGCGGTCCGCTTCTGGTTTCGCGACGATGACGCGGTGGAGCCGACGGAAGCGCTTGATCAGCTGCTAGCGTTGTCCGACCGGTTTTCGGTACCGATGGCGCTTGCCGTTATACCTGCTCCGACCGGCGAGGCGCTGGCCGTCCGGTTGGCGGATCAGTCCAGGATTTCCGTTGCCGTGCATGGCTGGACGCACAAGAACCACGCGTCCGCTTCAGAAAAGAAGCAGGAACTTGGCTCTCACCGCCCCACGGACCAGATGCTTGACGAGCTTCGCCGTGGCTACAACAAGCTGCGGTCGCTTCATACCGTGGGTTTCGTTCCAGTCTTCGTGCCGCCCTGGAACCGGATCGCTTCCAATCTGCTGCCCGAACTGCCTGGCCTCGGCTATCAGGCGCTGTCCGTATTCGGCATTGCCAAACCGGGGGCGATCGCGCAGGTCAACACCCATGTGGATATAATGGACTGGCATGGCACCGGCGGCTGCCGACCGCACGCCGACATCGTCCGGGATATCGTGAGGCAGCTCGATAACCGCTTCCAGGGCAACGAAGAGCCGATTGGCATTCTGACCCATCACCTCGTCCACGATGCAGCCGCTTGGGACTTCATCGAGACCTTGTTCGACGTGATGTCGGTCAGTCGTGCCGGCAGCTGGCGGCCCCTTGAGGAGTTTCTCGACTAAAGCTGCAGAGTTTGCTCGTCGAAGGCGACGAAAGCGCCGGGGAATTCCGCTTGCGCCGCAGCCTGAATCTCGTCCAGCTGATCGTCTGTTCGTTCGGGCGCATGATGGAACATGGCAAGGCGTTTTGTTCCGGCGAGTTTGGCGAGCTTTATGCCTTCCTGCCAGGTCGAATGACCGAAGCCGAGACGCTTCGGCATTTCCGCATCGGTATAGGTCGCGTCGTAGATGGCTACGTCCGCATCCTTCATCAGGAAAAGCGCGGCATCATCGGCTTTGCCGGCCATATGCTCGGTGTCGTAGACCAAGGCAACAATCCTGCCTGCCCATTCGATGCGGTAGCCAATGCATCCGCCGGGGTGATTGAGAGTCACGGTCCGCATAACGATGCCGGGATGCGGCTTCAGGACGTCGCCGGCCTTGAAGTCGTGAAAGCCCAGCGTGGCACGGCATATTTCCGGATCGACCGGGAACCATGGCGGACGCATGAACTGATCAACGAGCTCATGCGTCGTGCTCTTGCCGGCAAGGTGACCGGACCAGAGATTGACGGTCACGTCAGAGGAATAAATCGGATCGAAGAAGGGAAGGCCGATCATGTGATCGTAATGCGTATGGGTGAAGAAAAGGTCGATCTCGCCGATGCCGTCGGTCCGGAGCGCGGCAGCGGCTTCCCGAACACCCGTTCCAGCATCGAATAGAATTCTTCTGCCGCCGTGCCGCAGCTCAATACAGGACGTATTGCCACCATAGCGATCAAACTCCGGGCCTGACACGGGAATGCTGCCCCGTACTCCCCAGAATTTGAGTTCGAAATTGTCGTGTTTCATGCGCACGTTGTTACCAGTCCAATCCCCGCCAACTCAATCACACTTTCGTCGTCGTGCGAAGAGTGCATTTTGCGCAATATTTAGTGTCAGGCGCAAAGCGCGTTCGCAAAATCCCTGTTTGGAAGCAATTGTGGCATGGGCAGGTTAGGATTCCACAAACGCTTCATTGAAGCCGATGTCATGCAACTGTCATTAAAATGTCGCCAAACTGTCATTTCGCCTGTCTAAATGTCGCCTTAATTGATCATATCAATCCCCGGTTTCCGATGAATGTTTCGACCCGCCCGCCGCTTGCCGCAGTCTCAGCGGCGGCCCTCGAATTGAGCTATGGGGCGACATCCATCCTGCGCGGGATCGACTTCTCCTTGCCCTCGGGAAAAACGCTGGCGTTGCTCGGCCCATCCGGCTGCGGCAAGACAACCTTGCTGCGATTGGTGGCTGGCCTGCTTGCGCCGACCAAGGGCCGCATCTCCATCGCGGACCAGTTGGTCGCTGACGCGTCCAATGGCACCTTCCTGCCACCCGAGAAACGTGGTCTCGGCATGGTCTTTCAGGATTATGGACTCTGGCCGCACATGACGGTTGGTGGAAATGTCGCTTTCCCCTTGGAAATGCGCGGACTGAACAAGACTGATCGCGAAACCCGCACGATGCGGGCCCTGGAACGCGTTGGCCTTGCTGCCTATGCGACACGCAGACCGAGCGAGCTCTCAGGCGGCCAGCAGCAGCGCGTCGCGATTGCTCGCGCGATTGTCGCCGAGCCTGCGCTCATCCTCTTCGACGAGCCGCTCTCCAATCTGGACCGCGAGCTGCGCGAGACGATGGTCGACGAGATCGGCAGCCTCATCTCGAGTCTCGGCCTGACTGCTATCTACGTTACGCATGATCACAGCGAAGCGTTGAGCCTTGCCGACGAGGTCGCCATCATGCGCGCCGGCCGGATCGAACAGCTGGCGTCGCCTGATATTCTTGTCGATCAGCCGGCGAGTGCCGAGGTGGCCGATTTTCTCCGGCTTGGTTCCGTGATGGCCGTGGAGCGTCGTGATGGGGCCTGGTATCTGGCCCAAGGCGGAGTGCAGATTGCCGCCGATGATAGCGTGCCCGCCGATACCACCCACGCTCTTCTTCCTGCGCGCGCGATGGAAATTGCCGAGGCCTCGCAATCTGCGATCGCCGGGAAGGTCCTCAGATCGCAATTTCGCGGTGATGGCCACATGGCGACGGTCCTTGTCGGATCGCCCGAGAGCAACGCCGAACTGCAATTGATCAGCAGAACGAGACTTCGTTCAGGAGACCATGTCGGTCTGCGGATCGACCCCCAGCGCATTTGCTGGTTTTCACGCCAAGCACATAAATAAGAGGAGATTTTCCAAGATGTTTAAATCGATCAAAAGCATGGCGCTTGCCGCCGTGGCTGCCGCAATGATGGCCGGCGTCGCCCATGCAGACATTACCGTCTATACCGCAGGTCCCCAGGACCTCATCGACAAGCTCTCCCAGGGCTTTACCGCCAAGACCGGCATCAAGGTCAAGGTATTCCAGGCGACGACCGGCAAGGTCATGGCCCGCATTGAGTCCGAAGCCGCCAATCCTGTTGTCGACGTTGTCATCTCGGCTTCCTGGGATACCGCAACCGATTTCGCCAAGCGCGGCTGGCTCGTTCCCTACACCAGCCCGAATGCCGCCAAGGTTCCCGACTTCCTGAAGACCGACACCGCCGTCGCCCAGGGTGTTTCCGCTCTCGGTATCGCCTGGAACCCGAAGAGCAACACGCCGAAGCCGACCGAGTGGGCTGATCTTGCCAAGCCGGAATACAAGGACCTCGTCAACATTCCGGATCCGGCCCAGTCTGGTTCTTCCTTCGAACTCACCGCCGCTCTCGTCGGCATGGACGGCTGGAAGCTGTTCGATGACCTGAAGGCCAACGGTGCCATCGTTGCCGGCGCAAACGCCGACGCTCTGAACCCGGTTCTGCAGGGTGCCAAGGCTGCCGTCTTCGGCGCAGTCGACTACATCGCGCTCGCAAGCAAGGCGAACGGCGAGAATATCGACGTTATCTTCCCAGCTTCCGGCACAGTCATTGCGCCGCGCCCGGCCATGATCCTCAACTGGTCCAAGAACCAGGACGATGCCAAGAAGTTCATCGACTACATGCTGTCGGATGAAGGTCAGAAGGCTGTTGCCGACGACTATCTGATGCCGGCCCGCACCGATGTTCCCGCCAACCGTCCGCTGATCAGCGACCTGAAGGTCATCAAGATCGACACCGCGGCGGTCTATGGCAAGCGCAAGGAAACGTTGAAGGAATTCGCGGACAAGTTCGCGAAGTAAGATTGAAGGCAGGCGAATGAAGACGAACGGCATCAGCGGTGCTGCCCCCGCCGCATGGGTGGCAGCGATAGGACTTGTCGTCCTCGTCGGGGTGCCGTTCGTCGCAGTCGTCCTGCAAGGCATCTTTCCATCTCTCGGGCAGGGCTCCTTCGCGGCGCCCTTCTCGCAGCTCATCGCTACGCTGAGCGACAGCGCGCTCCTTTCGATGAGCGGGAACACGCTGATCCTCGGCGCGTGTGTCGTCCTGCTCTCGGCGCTTGTTGCGGTACCGCTCGGCATCTGCCGCGCGCTTTACAAGGTTCCGTTGGCGTCTTTCTGGGACGTCCTGCTGCTCGTCCCCTTCATGATTCCGCCTTACATTGCGACGCTTGGCTGGATACTCACCCTGCAGCCGCGCGGCTACCTGCAGCAGCTTGCCGGCTTCAATCTGGCGCCGATCCTGTTCTCGTTGTTCGGCATGACCTTCGTCATGGCGATGAATACCTTTCCCATCGTCTATTTCGCGGTCTCGCGTACCGTCGAGGCCGTCGGTTCGCGCTATGCCGATGTGGGTCGCGTTTTTGGCGCTTCTCCGGCGCGCGCCTTCTGGCGCGTAACGCTTCCGCTGTCGGCGCCCGGCCTTGCAGGCAGTCTTATGCTGGTTTTTGCAGCCGCTATCGAGGAATACGGTACGCCGGCGGCGCTCGGGGGCAGGACGAAGTTTCAGGTGCTTGTCACCGGTATCGATCTGCGCATCTCCGATTGGCCGATTGACCTGCCTGGCGCCGCGATACTGTCGCTGATGCTGGTCGCCATGTCGCTGATCACATTCCTGCTGCAGCGCTGGATATTGGCGCGGCGCTCCTATGAGACGACTGGCGGCAAGCCGCAGAATAAGGACAAGCGGCCGCTCGGAGCGCTGGGCGTTCCCGTCCTCATCGCATTTGCCGTCGTGGCATTTCTTGCGACCGGCGTTCCTCTCCTCGCGATCCTTGCGACGGCGACATCCAAGACGATCTCCGGCGGCCTGGCGCTCGATAATCTCGGCCTGAAGAATTTCGTCGCCGTCTTCAACAATGGTGCCGGTGCCTTGCAAGCGCTCGGCAACAGTTTAGCGCTCGGCATCGGCACAGCCCTGCTGACCGGCGTCATTGGCGTGCTGGCCGCCTATACCACGGTCAAGACACGCTATCGCGGCCGCTGGCTGCTCGATGTGATGACCATCCTGCCGAACGCGCTTCCCGGCATCGTCGTTGCGGTCGGCCTGATCCTTGCCTGGAACGCGCCGGGCCTGCCGTTCACGCCCTACAACACGCCTTTCATCCTGCTACTCGCCTATTGCTGCATCCTGTTGCCCCAGCCGGTGCGCTATACGACAGCAGCATTCCAGCAGATCGGTGACAATCTGGAGGCCGCCGCCCGGGTCTGTGGCGCCAGCAGCTTCACCGCCTTTCGCCGGATCATGCTGCCGCTGGTTTTCCCGAGCCTGGCGACCTCGATGCTGCTGGTCTTTGCGGTCGCCTCGCGAGAGCTGGTTGCCTCTGTCGTTATTGCCCCGGTCGGCATGCAGACGATCGCCACTTTCATCTGGCGTCAGTTCGAGCAGGGGTCCATTGGTCTTGGCATGGCCATGGCGTTCATCGCCATATTGATCACGACGCTTCTGCCGCTCTGCCTGATCGGCGTCATGCGCCGCACCAGCGTTATCCAGGACTAAGAAATGAAGATCGAGGCAATTTCGGGCTATGGCGGCAAGACGCCGGCCTGCTTTCTGGTCAAAATCGAGGGGAAGCGTTTCCTGCTCGATCTCGGCGAAGGACCGGAAGCCGGCGTTTTCCCCGATCTTGCAAAGCTTGGTCGTATCGACGCGGTATTGATCAGCCACAGCCACAAGGACCATATCGGCGCATTGCCTTTGCTGGATCAGATCGGCTCCCCGCCGGTTTATACCACTGCCATGGTTCGGGAGATTAGCGCGCACTCCATGCTGAATGTCACACGCGATCTGCCGCTTCAGGGTGCGATCGATATTCTCGGTGTTGCCGTTGAAACGGGCCGCGCATCGCATGCTCCGGGAGGCATCTGGATGAGGATCGGCGGGGAGGGCGGCGTGCTCTATACCGGCGATTGGACGCGCGAAAGCGCACTCTATGGTCTCGATGACTTTCCACGGGCGGCGGCAGCCATCTGCGACGTTTCCTATGGCGATCACGAAGAGCCCTTGTCGATCGGGATAGATCGTATCGCCAAGGAGGCGCTGAGTGGCCCGCTGTTGCTGCCGATGCCGCCTGCGGGGCGGGGTCTCGATTCTGCCGTCTTGCTGAGCGAGGCGGGTTTAAGGGTCGGCCTATGTCCTGCCCACCGAAAAATCGCGGAAAGACTTGCCGCGAGCGGCCGGGGCGAGGTGTCCGCGACAGCCCGGCAGCGCCTGACGGGACTTTTGGAGAAGGCGGCAACGCTCCATGGGGATTCTTCGGCCGAGGGCGTGATGATCGCTGCGGCGGCCGACGCCGGCGATGGCTTGGCTGCTAAGCTTGCTGCCCGCTTCGCCGATAACGACGCGGTCAGGATCATTTTCACCGGTCATGTTGCCGACGGCACGCCGGGAAAGGCGCTGATCGAGGAGGGCATAGCAGGTTTCGCCCGGTGGAATGTCCACCCGCGTGCCAGCGATATTCGCTGGTTTGCTGACCTCGTGCAGCCTCGTGTCATTCTGCCGGCCTTTGCGGGCAAGCCGGCGATGACCCGCCTTGCCGCGCTCTATCCCGACCTTTCGTTCAGCGGGCCGACAATCGACATCTGAAGCGGGACAATTGCGGAAGCGCCCTAAAGGCTCGTCGTGATGCCGCCATCGACCATCAGCATATGGCCGGTCACGAAGGACGACGCGTCGGAGCAGAGAAACACCGCCGCGCCGATGAGTTCCTCCACTTCGCCCCAGCGGCCCGCCGGCGTTCGGGCTTCCAGCCAGGCGGAAAATTTCGGATCGTCGACAAGCGCCTGATTAAGCGGCGTCTTGAAATAGCCGGGCGCGAGCGCGTTCACCTGCAGCCCGTGCCTTGCCCAATCGGTCGACATCCCCCGCGTCAGATTCCTCACTGCGCCCTTGGTCGCCGTATAGGGCGCGATATTGGGGCGCGCGAGTTCGCTTTGAACCGAAGCGATGTTGACGATCTTGCCACGCCCCCGGCGGATCATGTGGCGCGCCACCGCCTGGCCGACATAGAAGATGCTCGAGACATTCGTCTTCAGCAGCTCGTCAAACTTATCGACGGGAAAATCCTCGAGCGGCGTGCGGAACTGCATGCCGGCATTGTTTATCAATATGTCGATCGGTCCCAGCTCCGCTTCGATCCTCACGACACCATCGGAGACCGCCTTTGGGTCGGTGACGTCGAACGCGACACAGTCAGTTTCATAGCCTTCCGCCTGCAAAAGTCGGGCTGCGGCCTGCGCTCTTTCCTCATTGCGCCCGTTGAGCACGATATCGGCTCCGTGCTGGGCGAGACCGAGCGCCAGAGCGAAACCGATGCCTTGGCTGGAACCCGTCACAAGTGCGCGACGACCGCTGAGATCGAATAGGGGGAAGGCCACGATCTTATCCTTTGCCTTGCGAAGGCAGCTTGAGAAGCAGACCGCATTAACTACGGCTCTACCCATTAAGATATTGAGCTGGCATGACTTGTCGACCATGCCCGCGTAAAAACACGCTGAATTCGTGCAAGGATTTAGGAGATTTGGCAGCTCCGCGGAGGCTCGGCACAGATCCCGGATATTGTCGCTCTGACGATCAGGGTCTGCCGAAATGGCCCTTTGGCCTGTGATCGAAGGACGTGAACGGCTCCGGCTGCGGTTCGGGAGCGGCATCAAGCTGCGGCTCAGAGGACGCATCGAGATAGCTCATGATGCTGTCCACGTGGTTGACCTGTGATTTCAGGCTGTCGAGCGACTTGCCTGTCAGGTTGGTGCCGGCCGGCAGATCGGCGGTCAGCGGATTTTCGTATCGGCCGTTGACGCGGAGCTCATAGTAGAGATGCGGACCGGTTGAGTAGCCCGTCGAGCCGACATAGGCGATCACCTCGCCTTGCTTGACACGCTCGCCGACCCTTAGATCGTCCGGCGTGGACGCAATATGAGCGTAAGTCGTCTCATAGCCGCCATCGTGGCGGATGCGAACATATTTCCCGTAGCCGGTCTCCCAGGAAATCTTCTCGACCATGCCATCGCCGGCCGCGAGGATCGGGCTTCCCATCGGTGCGCGGAAGTCGACGCCGTTGTGGAACTTCTTCACCCCGAGGATCGGATGGATACGCCAGGCAAAGCCGTCGCCGAGCTTGCCGCCCGGAACGGGCCGATGTGCCAATACCTTTGCGACCGAATGACCATCTTCGTCATAGAATTCCGACGCGCCGTCCGGCGTGTCCCGATGCAGATAAAAGCGGTGCGCCTCGTCGCCGGAATGGAATTCGATGAACATCAAATCCGTCTTGTTGTTGCCGTCGGACTTGCGGAAAAGAAGATCGACGCTGTCGGGCGCATCATCGCTGCCGTTCAGCGGCACGCCGTTGGCGTCGGCAAGCTTCATCAGATCGTTGGCGGTTACTTCGGAGAGCCCGGCTTTTTCGAGACGGTTGCGCAGCCCCGCCGGGTCGTCGTCATCAAGACCGTTCAAATCGATCGCGGCAACCTCCGAGGAAGAGGGCGCATCCGGCTGGCTTTCGCTATAGAGGGTCGAAAAAAGCCGATCGTCGGAGACGGGTACGAAGCTGTCCGAGTCGTCGCGGGCGACGACCTTCGCGTTACCCTTTTCCCCGTTAAGCTTTGCCATGATCAGCTTCGGGCGGCCGTTTTCCGAATTCTTCTCCATCAGGAGCTCGAGGCTGTTGCCCGGCGCAACCGCATCCGTCGCGAGTGCCCGCTCCAGCTCTTCCCGGTTCTTGTCGCTAACGCCTGCCGTCTCGAGGATGTCCGCCAGCTCCTGGCGGTTCTTCGGCATGGAGACCACCCGCTTGAATTCGCGGGTTGGCACTGCGCCCGCGTTTGCAACGCTGACATTCAGGGGAACACCCCTCACCGGGAAGCGGGAGCGTCGCTGGGACACGAAGGCATCGGGCTGCGGATAGACGCCACTGCGAAAATCGGCAAAGACCGGTGTCGCAACGAGCGCGCCATCCTGTTGGCCTTCGCCTTCGTAATCGGCGTTGACAATGCCACTGCGATCTTCGACATCTTCCTTGAAAACGAGCGTCAGGCGATGGTAGGTGAAGATCTGGGTCTCGCCTGTCGACACCTGCTCGGCCACCTGGGCGAAACGCGCACCATCAAAACGACGCCGCATCGCCAGCCGGCTCGTTTTCGGCATCGCCGGCAAGGACTGGACGATCTGTGCCGGATGAACGGCAACCGCAGGTGCAACGATATAACGATTTACTAGCGGGTAGAGAACTGCGGCCAGAAGGCCAAAAGATCCGATCGCACCCAGCCAGACTGCGATCAAATGCCGGGCATGTGCCGACCGCGGCATGAACGGAAGGTGAAACGTTTCATGGTGGGGCTGTGCAACAAGGGCCGGTTCCGCTGGGAATTGGATATAAAGCGGATTCTCGGCCATTTATCTGTGTAACCTTGCAGATTATATCGGCGCCCAAACTAGGGCGGAACATGGCAAAATGGGGGCAATTATTACGCAGCTATTAATTTTCCCTGGTTTTATCGTACCCAACCGTAATGTCAACAATGACCGCCTTTCCTTGCGTCAACCTGTGATCGTGTCGTAGAGCAGCTTGAAATTCAAAACGAGGATAACCCCGGCAACGCACCACGATAGAATCGCGACGCTTTTGGGAATCACGAATTGCCCCATCTTGCGCTTGTCGGTAACGAACTGGACAAGCGGAATGACCGCGAAGGGCAGCTGCATCGAGAGGATGACCTGGCTGAGAACAAGCAAGTCGGCAGTTCCCTTGTTACCATAGAGGGCCGTGACGAAAACGACGGGGATGATGGCAAGACCACGCGTGAGAAGCCGCCGGGCCCAATGCGGGATGCGCAGCCGCAGAAAGCCTTCCATGACGATTTGACCGGCAAGTGTCGCCGTAACCGTGGAATTGAGACCGGAGGCCAAGAGCGCAACCGCAAAAAGCGTCGAGGCGATCCCAAGGCCCAGCAGCGGCGACAGAAGCTCAAATGCCTGGCCGATCTCTGCCACTTCGGAATGGCCGCTGTCATGGAACGCGACAGCTGCAACGATGAGGATCGAGGCGTTGACGAAGAGGGCCAGCATCAGCGCAATCGTACTGTCGGCGGTTGCCCATTTTATCGCGTCACGCCGGCCCTCGTCGGTGCGCTTGTAGGCGCGGGTCTGCACGATCGAGGAGTGGAGATAGAGATTGTGCGGCATGACGGTCGCGCCGATGATGCCCATGGCTATGTAGAGCATCTCGGGATGCGTCACGATCTCTGTCGATGGGATGAACCCGCGAAGGATCGCTGCAACGGGGGGAGCGGCAGCCGCGATCTGGATCGCGAAACAGATAGCGATGACGGTCAGAAGGGCGACCACGAAGGCTTCCAGGAAGCGGAAGCCCTTGCTCATCAACAGTAGCAGCAGGAAAGCGTCGAGCGCCGTGATGAGTGCCCCGGCGACCAGGGGGATGCCGAAGAGCAGTTGCAGTGCGATTGCCGTTCCGATGACCTCGGCGAGATCGCACGCGATGATGGCGAGTTCGCATGCGATCCACAGCGCGATATTGACCGGCCTCGGATAACTGTCACGACAGGCCTGTGCGAGGTCGCGCCCGGTGACAATGCCAAGACGCGCCGATAGGGCCTGCAGCAGGATCGCCATCAGGTTCGACAGCATGATCACTGTCAGCAGCGTGTAGCCGAATTGCGCGCCCCCGGCGAGGTCGGTCGCCCAGTTGCCGGGATCCATATAGCCGACGGACACCATGTAGCCGGGGCCAAGAAACGCGATCAGCCGCCTGATCCAGGAGCCTCCTTGGGGCACATGGATGGAAGCATTCACTTCAGGGAGGCTCGGTCTCGCATCCTCCGCAGGATCGGAGAATTTCCACGTGCGCCGCGAAATTGCGGCATCCTGAACATCAGACATAAAACACCCAGGGGAGGATCAAATTGTACGGAACTAAATAAATATGATTCTTATAAACATTATGCAATAGGCTATATTCTATACCCATGGCATTTTTAGGCCATAACCGACCGAAGCCCGGAAACCCGGGAAGAAATCGTCACGCGCTTTCAAAATCGAAACCGGTGCTATAATGATGCAAGCCGTTTCGTGATTTGCTCAGGGGGAGAGGCTTGTCGGCTGCAAGACGATCCACACACCGGGACGCGCCGCTACCGGACGCGGAAACCCACTCGGAAGGATTCCGGCAGACCAGACAGGCGCGCCGTGGCGCCCTGGTGGAAGACTATGTGGAACTCATCGCCGACCTGATCGACGACGGAAACGAGGCAAGGCAGGTTGATATCGCCGCTCGCCTTGCGGTCTCGCAGCCCACGGTCGCCAAGATGCTGGCGCGGCTCGCGGATGAGGGCCTGGTTTCGCGCAGGCCCTATCGCGGCGTTTTCCTGACCGAGGCAGGCAACAGGATCGCGCAGGAGATTCGTGCACGCCATCAGACCGTCGAGGCATTCCTACGCTGGCTCGGGGTTAGCGCGGAAACGGCCAGAATCGATGCTGAAGGCATCGAGCACCACGTCAGCTCCGAGACGCTGCAGGCCTTCAGGCGGGCGATGAAGCGGTAGACGTCCGGCACGGTAAATACGTGCCGCCGCGCTCTCAAACTATTCTGCTGCCTTGTCGTGCTTCGAAATAGAGTCGCGCACGACGCCGTATTGGCTGCCCCATTGGTCCGTCATCGAGCAACGGATGTCCCAGAGTTCGGGGAAGAAGCGGTGGCGGGCTCCGGCCTCCAGCAGGTCGACCGGCCGGCCCTTGAGGGATTTCGAGCCGAGCCCGATTGAGCGATGGATCAGGTAGACGTGGTGGGCGCGGAATTTCTGGAATAACTCATCGAATTCGATCAGTGATTCCGCAACGACATAGCTGTCGTCGTGATCATATTTCGTATCGTAGACGTCTTCGACAGACAGGCCACGCTTGTCGAGATAACTTGCCTTGAAGGCCCGCCAGAGGTCAGGCGGCATGCGCAGCAGAAATTTGAAACCCGGCGATTCCTGGCCGCTGCCATTTCCGAGCTGCAGACGGATTTGCTGATATTCCTTCGGCGACATCGTCTCCAAGAGATCGAGCTGCGCCGTCATCATCCGCATCAGCCGATGCACACGGCCCATCAGCGTCACGATGCGGTGCGTGTTCTCCTCCTCGATATAGCCGATGACGTCCACGAGAGTGTAGGCCATCAGCTTCATCCACAGCTCTTCGACCTGATGGACGATCTGAAACTGCAGTTCATCCGCGTTGGCCATGTCAGCCAACGGCTTCTGACAGGCAAGCAGCTTGTCGCATTGAAGATAGACGCCGTAGTCGCGCATTTCCGGCTGTTCGATGCGAGCGTAGTATTCTTGCTTCTGCATGTTTCGTTGTTCCCCTTTGTCGGCGCCCTGGCCAGCGGCATGTTTGCCTAGAATGTACGATACGAAATTTTTCGCCGAACATTGTTCCTATTTGTCACTTTTCGTCTTGTTGATAGAGTACGAAAGATACCTTTAAGCCGAATACTGAGAACGATGTCCCTAAGCCCCATTGATCAGAAGATCGTCTCCGCGCTGGAAGCAGATGCGCGTCTATCCTTTGCTGCCCTTGCCGAAGCGGTCGGCCTGAGCAAGACGCCCTGCTGGAAGCGGGTAAAGGCCCTGGAAGAGGCCGGCGTCATCCGCGGATATAGGACCATGCTTGATCCCGCGCAGCTCGGCTTCGGGCTGGAAGCCTTCGTCCAGGTCTCGATCGATTTCGAGCTGTCGGAGGCGTTCGAGGCGGCCGTTCGCAAGCATCCCCTAATCTGGCGTTGCCATGCCACAACGGGCGACGCCGACTATCTGCTGCATGTTCTTGCCGCGGATATGGGAGCGCTTGACCGGCTGCTGCGCCAGGAGCTTAGCCGCCTTCCCGGCGTGCGCCGCACTGTAACCTCGATGTCTACCCGAGAAATCAAGAACGATGTCTCCTTCGCTGAAGCCGCACGGCATGTTGGCGATGGGAAAGCGCGCTGACGGGACTTTACGGATTGATCGGATGAGGTGATTTTCGGCTGCGCCCGAATCGAGCCACCGGGGCCTCGATCACCGTGCACAGGAATATCTTATGCCACTCTACATTAAGGATGACTCGATCGATCGGCTTGCGCGGCGGTATCAGATCCTCACGCAGTCACCGTCCAAGACCGAAGCTGTCCGTCGCGCCCTGCAGAAGGCGCTTGAGGAAGAACTCGCAAAGCCGACCCTGGAGGATGTTATTGTCGCATTCTGCCGCGATTTGAAGCGCAAGGCAGGCGCGGATAACAGAGCCTCCGCCGACGACGTTAGCGGCTCCGGAGAAGCCTGATGTTCATCGACGCTTCCGCGCTCATGGCGATGATGACCGATGAGGATGAGGCGCGTCGCCTTGCCGTCCGCATGCAAGCTTCAACCACCCGTATGATCTCGCCCCAGGAGGTTGCCGAAACGGCAATCGGCATCACGGCAATCCTCGGATTGGCCATCGAGGAGGCGAGTACCGCAGTGCGAACTTTCCTGCAACTTGCCAACATCCAGCTTCTCGCCGTTCCGCCGCGCGCAGCGTTCCTCGCTGCGGAAGCGTTTGCCGCCTATGGCGAAGGTCGGCATCCGGCCAATCTGGGCCTCGCTCAATGCATGACCTATGCCTGCGCGCGCTACTATCGGCAACCCTTGCTCTGCAGGGCCGAGGCCTTCGCCTTGACAGATATCGAGCGGGCATAAGCTGCCTATGCTCGATCGCTATCGACCATCGAAAACAACGGGTGATGCAAACAGACCCCCGCCAAACGACCCGCTTGATCGATCGGTCTCGACGAAAAACACCATAATATCATTGGCATCAACGCCTGCTTTCACAAGGTTCTCCACCAATTTCACGACCAGCTTCTTCTTTCTGGAGATCTCGGTCCCTGTCGATATAAGAACCTCGATCAGCAGCAGTTGATCGGTGCGTGGTTTGGGCAGGGCCGGATAGTGTGGATCCACTCTCAAATCACCGGAGTCGAGAGCAAGAAAACGCTGGAAAAAATCGTCTTCCGGATACCCCGCGGCGATGGTCGCCGCATGGATAGCCCTGGAAAGGCGATCCTTCTCGGGGGCTGACCGGCTTGACTTCATTGTCACGGTGAAAATAGGCATTGGAGCTATTCCTCGATAGACATCTAGCGCGCTCAACCGAGCCGCCACCTCGAATATCGACGAACGTGACCGTTCAGAAAATCAATAAATATCGAACCGTTGGTTCTCAAATCCGGGATAGTTCGATCACCGGCCCGCAGTTCATCCGCATCGCGTCACCCGGCAGAACATACCCAGGTTCGGGGAATTCCGGTGGACCGAGGACTTGGCAAAGCGCAAGCTTGGCTTTACGCCAGAGCTCGCCCCGTTTCGGGATCGAAGAGATGCGCCACATCCTCGTCGAATGACAGGATCAAGGGGGTGCCTTCCCTCACGCCCGTTCGTGGCGGCAGGCTGGCCATGATCCGCTGCGTGCCGACAAGCGCGGTAACGACCAATTCGGGACCGGTCAGCTCCGCCACATCAGCGCGTGCCTCAAGCGACAGTCCTTCACCGCCAAGCCGCATCGTCTCCGGGCGGACACCGAGGATGAGCTTCCGTCCATCCGTGGCAAGATCGCGGAAGCGGGCGGGCATCGGCAGGCTGGCCGAAGAACCCACGATCTGCAACCGACCATGCCCAACCGTCACCTCAAGCATGTTCATCGGCGGAGCGCCAACAAAGCCTGCCACGTAGAGAGTTGCCGGCCTGTTGTAGATTTCCTCCGGCGTTCCGAGCTGCTCGATACGCCCGTCGCGCATGACGGCGATGCGGGTTGCGAGCGTCATTGCCTCGATCTGGTCGTGGGTCACGTAGACCACTGTCGTCTTCAGCATCTGATGCAGGCGCTTGAGCTCCGTGCGGGTCTCCATCCTGAGCTTGGCGTCGAGGTTCGACAATGGCTCGTCGAACAGGAAGACCTCCGGTTTGCGCACCAGTGCCCGACCAATCGCGACACGCTGGCGCTGACCGCCAGAAAGTTGGCTCGGCTTGCGGTCGAGCAGATTTTCGATCTGCAGCAGGGCCGCGACCTCGCGCACGGCCTTGTCCCGCACGTCCTTTTGCACGCCGCGCATCTCGAGGCCGAAGCCGATGTTGCGGTGGACGGTGAGGTTCGGATAAAGCGCGTAGGACTGGAACACCATCGCGATGTCGCGATCCTTCGGGTGTACGCCGAGCACAGACTTGCCGCCGATCATGATATCACCGGCAGTAGCCTCTGCAAGGCCGGCAATGATGTTCAGCAGCGTGGACTTGCCGCAGCCGGACGAGCCGAGAAGCACGAGAAATTCGCCACTCTCCAGTGAGATGTCGATACCTTTGAGGGTCTCGACGTCCCCATAGGTCTTGCGGATATCGCGGATTTCCAGTGCACTCATCGCACGGCCTCTCCATTCTTCAGTGACAATGGGCCGCCATAGTTGCGTGGCAGGGTGGAGATTGCCTGCGAGGCAATGCGCGTGCCGGCTTCTAGGCAGAGAGACAGCGGTTCACCGGCCGCAAGTGCCGCGAGGAACCCGGCATTGAAAACGTCGCCAGCGCCGATGGTGTCGACCACCGTTACCTTCGGTGCCGCAACCGACACCAACGTTCCATCAGCATCGATGCCGATCGCGCCATCCGGGCCGCGCTTGACGACGACGATTGCGCCTTCAGGCATATGTCGTTTCAGCGCGTGCGCGGCATCGACCGGGTCGCTGAGGCCGGTCAGCGTCGTCGACTCCACCTCGTTCATGATCGAGCAAGTGCTGCGCGCGAGCCAGCCGCGCGTTGCCTGCTTGTTGGCTTCCGTCCAGCCATCCAGTGGCCAGCCGGTATCGAGCGCAACGGCAATGCCATTGCTGTCGGCCCAATCGAAGAACGCGGAATAGTCGGCTGTGAAATCGTCAGTCAGAAAGCAGCCGCAAAGTAGCGCATAGCCTCCCGCAAGGCGCTCGCCATCGAGAACGGTAAGGACGTCAGTCAGTGAAAGACGTGGGAGGTGGCCGCGGGTGGTGAAGAAGGTGCGTTCGCCGTCCGGATGCGTGATGCCGACGGAAAGCGTCGTCCCCTCGGGGCGCTCCGGCCATGTCTCGGCATGCGCGTCGAAGGACTGACGCAGCCAGCGCCCGAATTCGTCGGAACCGACATTGGCCGCAATCTGGAAATCCACGCCCAGCGCTTGCCAGGCGAGCGCGCTATTGCCCGCGGCGCCTCCAACTCGCAGCTCGTCATGGTCGACAATGATCTCGGTGCCGGCCTTCGGCCACGGCTCTGCCGGTCCTAGAATGAGATCGACGTTGACGTTGCCGATGACTGCAAGCGGGCGCATTCACTCGCTCCGGGTGATCTTGGTGGAACGCACCGGCGTTCCCGCATTCTCGACACGCTGATCGGCAAAGGCGATCATGAAACGCTGTGCGACCGGCAGCATGGCGAAGATCGCCGCCATTCCCGTTGCGGGCTTGAAGCGGATGGTCATCGTTCCCGCAGCCGGCTCCTCGCCGGAGGAATCGAAGACGACGACGGGTGCGCCAGCTTCGACGACCGAGACCGCCATGGCGGTTACCAGGCTTGCCGTGTGATCCTTGCCTCTGAAGAGGACGACGCCGATCTCGGGACCAAGCATTTCCATCGGCCCATGGCGCAACTGCCCGCCTTCGAGCGAGAAGCAGGGGCGGCGGGACAGTTCGGTAAGACCGAGCGCCAGAGCTTCCGCGACACCCTGCAGACGACGGCCCGAGGTGACGACGGTTGCGACATTGGCAAAGGCTGCGAGCGCGCCATCGATATCTGAGGTCTCCGGCACATTGAGAGCGGCGAGTGCTGCTGCCGGATCCTCGCCGAGTTCGGCAAGGACGGCGAGATGCAGCGCAAAGGACACGGTGAGGCTTCGGGTCGCGGCAAAGGCGAGCTCCGTACCACCGGCACCGACCAGTGACGGGGCAGCCTTGGCCAGCGAGGAGCCCCCTTCAAGCGTCAGGCCGAACGTATCCTTTGTGCCGCCGCCAATCTCTGCGAACCATCTCAAGACTTCGGCACTTTCCCCGGACTGTGAGGTGACGAGGATCGTGCGCCCATCCAGCAGCAGGGGTTGCCCGAGTTGCTCGGAAAGGGTGACGGCGATCGCTTCGACGCCGAGTGCGCGGTACAGGGGCTCGACGGCGCGACTGACCGCATGCGATCCACCCATGCCAAGCAAGAGAAGACGGCCGGTTTTCTTCAGGGAAGCAGCAATGGTCTTGGCCATATCGCCAGCGCCCTCATAGGAGGCGATGGCATCAGCGTGCTGGCGCGCCATTTCACGGTCGATGGCAAGAAGCCCCGCCGGGCGGTTATTGTTCGAGCTCATGGTCATCCCTTGACGCCGCCGCTGGTCAGCCCCGAGATCAGGGCCTGTTGCATGACGAGACCGATCACCACGGGCGGCAGGGCGGCAAGCACGCCCGCGGTCGCTATCAGTCCGTAATCGGAAACACGGCCGCCGGCGAGATCCGCAATGGCGACGGTGAGGGTCTTCGCGCGCTGATCCGAGGTAAAGAGCAGCGCGTAGAAGAATTCATCCCAGGCAAGCAGGAAGGCGAAGAGCGCCGACGTCGCCATGACGGGCGCTGCCAGGGGCAGGGTGATGATCCGCAGCGTGGCAAACAGGCTGGCGCCGTCGATCATTGCAGCGGATTCGATCTCGCGCGGAATGGAATCAAAACCTGATTTCATCAGCCAGGTCGTGAAGGGGGCAAGGATCGTCAGGTAAACCAGCGCCAGCCCGAAGACGTTATTGAGCATGCCGAAATAGGCAAGCGTCATATAGAGCGGCACGGCCAGCGCCACCGGCGGCAGCATGTAGGTCGCGATCACCATATAGAGCGACCAGCCGACGGAGGGCGTGCGGGAGACCGCCCAGGCGGAAGGAATGGCAAGCGCGATTGCCGCGATCGTTGCCATGCCTGATACCTCGATGCTGTTGACCAGCGACGAGGTGAAAGCCGCGCCCGCACTGTTTTCCGCTCTGGAGAGCAACACACCATAGCGCGAGAAATCGACAGCCTGCGGCCACCAGTGCAACGGCTTGGCGGCAAGATCGGCGGCAGGCGAAATGCTCATGACGAAGAGCCAGACAAGCGGCGCCAGGATGACAGCGGCGAGCAGCAGGGCGCAAACGTAGATGAAGGCAGTAAAGATCGGGTTCTTGCGTTCCATCAAGCGGCACTCCCTGCAGTCTTGCGCACCAGTGCGGCATAGGCAGCGGCAAGCACGGTGACGAGCAGCGTAACGATCAGCGCCAGCGAAGCGCCGGATCCCGCGCGTTGGAAGGAAAACGCCTCCTGATAGACCAGGATGGACAGCGATCGCGTGCTGTTGGCAGGGCCGCCACGGGTCATGACCCAGATGATGTCGAAAACCTTGAAGGCCTCGATGGTGCGCAGCACCAGCGCCACCATCAGCGGTCCGGCTAGATAGGGCAGGATCACGAAGCGGAAACGGTTGAACGGTCCGGCGCCGTCGACCAGCGAAGCGGCCGTTATATCGCGGGGAACGGCCTGCAGCGCTGCGAGCGCAATCAGCGCCACCAGCGGGAAATTCTTCCAGCAATCGGCCACGATCAGCGAGACGAGGGCAGTGCCCGGCTCCCCGAGCCAGGATCGGTATTCGCCGATGATACCGAGCTGGGTCAATGCGGCATTCAGCGCGCCATATTCAGGATTGTAGATCAGGCGCCAGAGGGTGGCGTTGACCACTGTTGGCAGCGCCCAGGGCAGGATCATCAGGCCGCGCAGGATGGTGCGCCCCTTGAATTCCTGATTGAGCAGCAGGGCGGCAAGGACGCCGAGCACCATTTCGGCAAAGACCGAGGCGATGGCGAATTCGGCAGTGGTAATGAGGGTCCGCTGGAAATTCGAACCGGAGATCATCTTCACGTAGTTGTCGACGCCGACAAAACTGCCTGCGGTCCCGACCAGCTTGGCATCGGTGAAGGAGAGGCCGACCGTGTCGACGAGTGGCCAGCCGATGACCGCGATCATGACCACCAGGAGCGGCAGCATCAGGAGCCAGGCGCGGGTCGTCATCCAGGTGCCGGACATCAGCGTCTCTTCTTGTTCTTGGAATTGCGGAGAAAAGTCCGGGCGACGGAAGGCCGCCGCCCGGCTTGTCGAGATCAGAGGCCGCTATTGTCGGCTGCGGTCTTCAGCGCGTCTTCAGGCTTTGACTGACCGAGGAGCGATTCCTGGATCGCCTGCTGCAGGGCGGTCGAGAGCTCCTGATACTTCGGCGTCGTCGGACGCGGGAACATTGCGGCAAGCGCATGCTTGGCGGCGCCGATCAGTTCTTCCTGGCCCTTGGTGACAGCCGGATCGTCATAGGAGGTTGCCCAAATCGGCAGGCTCAGCTTGGCATACTGGTTCTGCACCGGCTGCGAGGTCATGAAGGTAATGTACTTCCAGGCCTCATCCTGATGCTTGCTGGTTGCCGTGATGCCGAGGCCCATGGAGCCGTTGACTGCGGAAACCTGGCTCTTGCCATCGACGCCGGGGGCAGGCACGACGCCGACCTTGCCGGCAACCTTGCTGTCCTTCGGGTCATTCGCCATGTTGTACATGTAGGTCCAGTTCAGAGCGAAAGCAGCTTCGCCATTTTCGAAGACCTTGCGAACATCCTCTTCCAGGAATTCCTTGGAGTTCGGATTGGTCAGGCCCGATGTATAACTGGAGACCATGTACTTCAGCGCGTCGAGACCGCCGCCGTTCTGGAAGTCCGGCTTGCCGTCCTTAAGGAAGTCTCCGCCGTAAGCGCTGACCAGCGTTGCGTAATCGCAGATCGCGGCTTCCGCCTGCGACCAGCTCCAGGCGATCGGCGTGGCGAGCAGGCCCTTGTCCTTGATGATCTTGGCATCGGCGCTCAGTTCGTCCCAGGTCTTCGGCGGGGCGGTGATGCCGGCTTTCTCAAGGATTTCCTTGTTGTAGAAGAGATACTTCGTGTCGAGGATCCACGGCATGCCGTAATATTTGCCGTCATACTGAACGGTCGTCCACGCGCCCGGCAGCACGCCCTTCTTCATCTCATCGGTAATCTTGTCCGAGACGTCGACCAGCACCTTGTTGGTCGCATATTCGGCCGGCCAGATGACGTCGAAGAGAGCAACGTCATAGCCGCCGCCGGAGCCTTGCGCCAATACGGTCTTATCGTGCAGGCCTTCGTAAGGGACGAATTCGAGATTGACCTTGATATCTGGATTGGCCTTCATGAAGGCGTCCGTCATGGCGCGAACATCGGCCTCGCTATAGGCCGCCTGGGCCATGAAAAGCGCGTTGAGCGTTGTTTCCGCGTGGGCATGCGTGGCAAAGGACGCGCCGATGAGGGCAGCACCCAAAAGCGCGTTGCGTGTCGATTTCAACATTCCTACCTCCATTGACTGTTTATTGTGATGTCGCCCGCTGCCAGCTCATCGCGGCATCGGGATCTCGGGTTGGCGCCGCGTCGAGACGCGGCACCGCCATGCGTATTGGAGCGTTGAAACGACGTCGGAAACCTTGGACCTCGCCGTCTGCGTTCCCCGGAACTCTGAACGGTTCCTTATTAAGTCAATTGCATTGACTAATTTCTTGTTCAATATTCTAATCAAGTCAAGAGGGATTTCAGCGGTCGACCGAGATGAACGATATCCGCCCCATCCGGGCCAAGAGTGGTACCAATCAGGAAGGCACCAGCGCCCATAATCGCCGGGTGATGATCGACGCTTTGCGACTGAACGGTTCCCTTTCCCGCGCCGATCTTTCCCGCGCAACCAAGCTTACAAAGCAGACGGTCTCCAATATCATCGAAGAACTCGAAGGTGATGGTCTGGTCGTTTCCCTGTCAGCGGTGCGCAAGGGCAGGGGGCAGCCTTCGACGCCCTATCGTCTGGTCCCTGAGGGTGCGTTTGCGATCGGCCTCCAGATCGACCGCTATGTGACGCGCGCTGCAGCCGTCGATCTGGTCGGCACGGTATTGGTTCGTGCCGAAGCAAACCTGCCGCTCGACGGTCCGGCAAGGGGTGTCAAAGTCATCCTCGACCTAATTGAGGGCGTGCGCAAGGAACTAGCTGTGCTTATCCTGCAATCGGAGAAGCGTCTGGTCGGCCTCGGTGTCGCCATGCCCGGCCCGTTCGGTCTTGAAGCCCCTGAAGACGATCCGTGGATGATGGCGGCCTGGCAGAACTTTCCACTGCTGGAGACGCTGGCAGCCGGCACGGGGCTCGATGTCGGGCTGCAGAACGACGCTGCCGCGTCTGCGACCGCCGAACGAATGGTCGGCGCTGCCCATGGGCTTGATAATGCCGTTTGTCTTTATCTCGGTTACGGTATAGGCGCGGGCCTTATTCTCAATGGCGAACTCTATAGCGGAGCAAATGGAAACGCCGGCGAGATCGGCATGGTACTCTCGCCGCCGGGCAGCAAGGGTAGAGAGCGACAGACGCTGGAGCATCGAGCGTCGTTCGCCTCGCTTTACCAACATATGAGTTTCGATCCGGCAGACCCGATGTTGCGTCAAAAACTGACGGTCGCAGTCGAAACTGCCGATCCCTTGCTAAAAGACTGGATTGAGGCCGCAGGCGTGGATTTACGCTGGAGCGTGCAGATCATCGAGACGATCTTCGATCCGGAGACGGTCATTCTGTGCGGAAGCGCTCCTGAGCCGCTGGCGCGTCGGCTGATCGAAGCAATGCATCCACTGCTGCCGTCAATTGCCGAGCGACGGACAAGGAGGCTGCCGCGACTTCAACTCGGCATGACGGACCCTTGGGCGGTGGCACTTGGCGCCGCCGCCGAACCCATCAGCCGAGCCTTCGACCCTCGCTTTTCGGCAATCCTTAAAACCCGGACGAACAGCCTGGCCTAACGCCTTTGCCGCTCACCCTATTACGGGCAAGGCATGGACATATCAAAGGTGCTTGTTCGCATCCCGACTGTGTTGGGACCGGAGTCGCACAGCATCCGATGCTGACTGGAACTGGTCGTGCCATCATTGCTGTTTGTCAGGCTGCCCGTCACCATTGGGTCCAAATTGATTGTGCCGTCAGGGAGAATGGCATCCTTCGAATGATCGGTGCCGCTGCCAATCACCGATTGCACACGAGAGCCCTTGAACATTTCCGTCGTATGCGTCTTGTGAGTGTTCTGCGCCACGACCGTCGTCGCAACGCCCATTATCAAGGCGGATACCGCGAGGGTTCTAAGAAACATGATCATTGCTCCTACCACCTGGGATTAATCCCCAACCGGGATTAATTGGCGTAAACGCTGGATCGCGCTTTATGTTCCGCGGCAATTCGCAATAATATGCTTTTGAACACTCTCCGGAAATTTGATCTATGACGGACGGCATTTCTGTATCGAATCAGGTCAAAAATTGCAGACTTTCCATAGGCAGTTCATATGATGGTATTGCTGTCACAACATCAGCCACATTTGTCGAGAACACCATGAGTTCCACAACATGCCCCAGGCCTTCGGAAGAAGGTATTCTGCAGTTTCTGGATGTCTGCGACTCCTTCTACCCAGCCGACGCGGTGAACGCCTCCATCGAGCAGCAGCGGCAATGGTATGATGCCTTGTGTGCGCGTTTCGATCGTTCGCTTCCGGAAAGGATGGTCGTCGAAGATTCGATCATCGCCGATGTTCCCGTCCGATCCTATCGTCCTGCCACGTTGCGCAGTTCCACGCTCCTCCTCTATTTCCATGGCGGCGGATTCGTCGTCGGTTCGCGGCAGAGCCATCACGCCATATGCGCCGAGATCGCTGATCATGCCGGAGCAGAGCTCGTATCGGTTGACTATCGCCTCGCGCCCGAACATCTCTGGCCGGCACAGGCGGATGATTGCTTCGCCGTTTTGAGAGAGGTTCTGAGGGACGGCCGCCGTGTCGTCCTGATCGGCGATAGCGCCGGCGGCAACCTTGCGGCGGGGGTGGCTGTCCAGGCGAAGAACGATGGCCTCAATGGCATCGTTGGCCAGGTGCTGATCTACCCAAGCCTCGGCGGTGATTTGATTTCCGGTTCCTACGAGGAAATGGCGGATGCTCCGGGGCTGACAACGTCAGATGTCGCCTACTACCGCCAGCTACTCGGGGCGCCGGAAGACAATCCGATAGCGATGCCGCTTGCCACAGAGTCCTTCGCCGGCCTCCCGCCTGCCTTTATCAGCGTTGCCCATTTTGATCCCTTGCGTGACGATGGTCGGATCTATGCCGGCCGGCTTGCTGCCGCCGGTGTCGAAGTCTGGTTTCGCGAGGAGCCGCAGATGGTGCATGCCTGGCTGCGAGCGCGTCATATGAGCGAAGGAGCGCGCATCGGGTTTCGCGCCGTCTGCGATGCCGTCAGCTATTTTGCGGGAGCTTTATGAGATGGCTGGGATCACGGATCTCTCGATCCTTCTGAAGACGATGGAGCCCAACCTTTCGCCGCTGGAATTCGTTTATTGCAGCGTTCCGACCGAGGACTTTACAAACTATCTGACCCTGAACCCGCTTTGCGTTTTCCACGAGGCCGAGGGCACGACGCTGATCCTGCCGATAGGGGCCGCGAAAGATCACGGCTTGCCACACAGCGCGCCGCTCAGATGCATCACGCTGACCGTGCATTCGGCGCTTGAGGCTGTCGGACTGACTGCGGCTTTCGCGGCGGCACTGACCCGGGAAGGGATCAGCGCCAATGTTGTTGCCGGCTATTATCACGACCACATCTTCGTCCCTTCGGCCGACGCCGAACGGGCAGTCGCTGCGCTGAAGGCGCTTTCGGCGTCTACATGAAGTCGCGCGGAATGGTTTTGACGAATGTCTTCTCGAAGATCTGCTCCTCGCTTTCGTAGGCGACGACCGATCCGCCGACCCGCCAGTCCGTGGCCGTGCAGGTGATCGTCGCTGTGCTTGCTGTGCGGACGGACCAGCCGGGCCGTTCCATTTCGCAGGTCCAGACCGAAACACCTCTCATCGAAAGTGGATCGTCGGGCGAAATCGACCACACCTCGTCGCGTCGCTGGCGTGTCGAGAGCCCCGTGCCTGGATGCTCGAAAAGCCCGGTGTCTTCGTGAATACGATAGTCCGTACGGTTGGCCGAGAGATCACGCATGATCTGGCGTCTCGTCGCAGCGGGCTTGTGCTCGATATAATGCGGTAGCGGATCGGGATTCTCCGGCTCCTTCACTTCGATCGCGTCATGCACGCAAAGCTTCGGCAAGCCAAGTCCAATGGACGCGATATCGATCGTAAGGCCGGGATCGGTCGGTGCGGGAAGGATCGTCGGCCAATAGGCAGTGGAAAGCGAAAGCCGGATACGGTGCCCCTCGCCAAACCGGTAGCCACAGGCGTCCAGAACAAGACGGATCTGCGTCTTCTCACCGGGCTTCATCGGGGTCGGTTCGGTATTACCATCGCGATGGGCGAGGTTCAGCACGCCATAGGAGACGCGTGTCGCGGTGCCATCGGGGTGGACATCGACCAGGCGGGCGCAAAGATTGGCAATCTCCGCTGTGCAGCTGAGCGTCACTGTCACCACCGGCCGTCCCAAATAGTCCTGCGCTTGGGCGAGCGGTGCAGTCTGGAATGTCAGCGAACCGGCATCGTCGATACGCTGGTCGATCGCGAGTTCCGCATCCGGTTTCAAGGTGAACCATTCGCCGGATGCGGTCCCGGTATCCAAAGGCGACTTGATATAGACATCATGCGCCGGCGCATGTGGGATCGGCATCCCCTCCATCAGCGTCCCGAACTGCTCAACATAGAAGCACCGCATCTCCGGCTGCGTCCAGGCGTCCTTGGCAATCCAGAAGCCCGGATCGCGGTCACGCCTCGGTGCCGGCCTTACCGCGTCAAGAATGTAGGCTCGAACCTGCGGGCCTTCCTCGATGCCGTTTTCCTCTCCGCGTAGCCAGCGGTTCCACCAGCGGATCGCTTCGCCGTGGAAATCCGCTCGCGGCTTCGGCCAGGCGAAATGCGGATATTTATGGATCCATGGTCCGATCAGCGCCTTGGCTTTCTCGCCAAGCCCCTCTGCGGCGGAAAGCGGCGTGTTGCGATAGCCGTCAGCCCAGCCGGCGATAACGAGAGCAGGGACCTCCAGGGCAGAGAAATCCTCCCGGATCGAGCCATGCTTCCAGAAATCGTCGCGGCGCTGATGGGAAAGCCACTCCTCCATGAAGAACGGCTCTTTCTCCAACCGCTCCAGCCACATCTCCTTCCAGCGTTCTCCAACGATCTCGGGATCGGGGGCGCGGGACTGATAGGCAAGCATGGTGGCCGCCCAGGAAAGCTGCGCCGACAGATGGCAACCATTCTTGTAATGAATGTCGTCGTTGTAACGGTCGACTGTGGAGGCAATCGAAATCACTGCCTTCAGTGCAGGGGGCCGAAGTGCGGCGACCTGAAGGCAATTGAACCCACCCCAGGAAATGCCCATCATACCGACGGAACCGTTGGACCAGGGCTGTTCCGCGATCCAGGCAATCAATTCGCAGGCATTGGCAAGTTCCAGCTCGGTATATTCGCCATCGATGACACCATCGGATTCGCCGGACCCCCTGATATCGACCCGCACCCCGGCAATGCCGGCGGCCGCAAAGACGGGATAGGTGGATTCGTCGCGGACACTGGTCCCGTCACGCTTGCGATAGGGCAGGAATTCAAACACCGCCGGCACCGGATCGACCTCGGCATTGTCGGGCATCCAGACACGCGCCGCCAGCCGCGTGCCGTCCTTGAGCATGATCCATTCGTTTTCGATGACGGTGAAGCTGCGGTCAGTCATTGTCAAAATCCATGTTCCATTACACCTGTCGGTCCCGAAAGACCGCTTGGTCAATTTCCGGCACTGGCCATCTTTCGCGTCGTGAGCACCTTCTCAAGCCAACCGATTTCCATTTCGGGAACGGATTTCAGCAGAAGATCGGTGTAGTCGTCGAAAGGCGGAGAGAGCACTTTCGACTTTGGCCCGAAGCGTACCAATTTGCCTCGATGCATCACGGCAACCGAGTCCGCGATAGCGCGGACAATGGCGATGTCGTGGGTGATGAAAATATAGGAGAGCTGCTGCTCTTCCTGCAGCCGCATCAATAGCTTGAGGATGCCTTCTGCAACCAGTGGATCAAGCGCCGATGTCGGCTCGTCGCAGAGGATCATCTCCGGATTGGCCGCCAGTGCTCTGGCAATCGCAACGCGCTGCTTCTGGCCACCGGAGAGTTCGGCGGGATAGCGATCGACGAAGCCGTTGCTCATTTCGATATGTTCGAGCAACTCCTTCACCCGCGCTGTCTTCGCCGCGCCCCGCAAGCCGTAATAGAAGGTCAGCGGTCGGCCGATGATGTCACGCACCGTCTGGCGGGGGTTCATCGCGGTATCAGCCATTTGATAGATCAGCTGGATACGACGAAGATCGTCGTTCGACCGGCCCTTCAGTGCCTTGGATAACGGCTTGCCGTCGAATGAGAGGGTACCCTGCAACGGTGGCAGAAGCCCGGTGATGACGCGGGCGAGCGTCGATTTTCCGGAACCGGATTCGCCGACGACGGCAAGCGTCTGTCCCTTCGGCACATGCAGCGAAATGTCAAACAAGACCTTGAAGCCGTTGGGATAGCCGGCGGTGACGTTCTCCACCTTCAGCAGGGCCGAACTCTGGTCGGGAGCCTCCTCACGCTTGTCCTGACGGACATTGACGAGGGCCCTCGTATAATCTTCGCGAGGCGCCTCGATGATCTGTTGCGCGGTACCGTATTCCACTCGTCTGCCGTGGCGCAGAACCATGATGTCGTCGGAAATCTGCGCAACGACGGCGAGATCATGGGTGATGTAGAGCGCCGCGGTATTGGTCTCCTCAATCGCGTGCTTGATGGCGGCGAGCACGTCGATCTGGGTCGTGACGTCAAGAGCGGTGGTCGGCTCGTCGAAGACGATGAGCTCGGGATTCGAGCAGAGCGCCATTGCCGTCATGGCGCGCTGCAGCTGGCCACCGGACACCTGATGGGGAAAGCGATCGCCAAAGCCCTCCGGATTGGGGAGGCCGAGGACGCGGAACAGATAGAGCGCCCGCTTCTTCGCCTCTTCCTTGCTCATCAGGCCGTGCTTGACTGACGCTTCGATCACCTGGCCGCCGAGCTTGTGAGCGGGGTTGAATGCAGCAGCGGCCGACTGCGCGACATAGCAGACGCGGGCGCCGCGCACCTTGCGAATGCCTGACTTGCCGAGGGTCAGGAGGTTCTGCCCGTCGAGCAGCACTTCGCCGCCGGTGATCTCGGCACCGCCACGACCATAGGCGAGGGCAGAAAGGCCGATGGTCGATTTGCCGGCGCCTGACTCACCGATCAGCCCGAGCACCTTGCCTTTCTGGAGATCGAAGGAAACGCCGTCGACGATGGTCACCCGCTTGGGCGGCTCGCCGGGCGGATAGCTTGTCGCCTCGATCTTCAGATCACGAACCGAAAGAAGTTCAGGCATCGCCGCGTCCTCCCTTGAGGCTGGATGTCCGTTTCAGGAGCCAGTCGACCACCAGATTGACACAGACGGCGAGCGCCGCAATGGCGGCGCCAGGCACGAGTGCAGCCGAAACGCCGAAAATGATGCCGTCCTTGTTGTCCTTGACCATGCCGCCCCAGTCGGCCGCCGGCGGCTGGATGCCGAGGCCGAGGAAGGAGAGGGTCGAGAGGAACAGAATGGCAAAGGCGAAACGCAGGCCGAACTCTGCCAGCAGCGGCGACAGCGTGTTCGGTAGGATCTCGCGAAAGATGATCCAGACCTTGCCTTCGCCGCGCAGCTTCGCGGCCTCCACGAACTCCATGACAGCGACATCGAGGGCGACGGCGCGGCCGAGGCGATAGACGCGGGTGGAGTCGAGGATCGCCATGACGAGGATCAGCACGATTAGGTTCTGCGGCAGAACCGCCAGCACGACCAGCGCAAAGATCAGCGTCGGGATCGACATCATCAGATCGTTGAAGCGCGAGAAGATAAGGTCGATCAGGCCGCGGGAAACCGCCGCCGTGAAGCTGAGGATGATGCCGAGCGAGAAGGAGATGAGCGTCGCGCCGAGTGCGACGAACAACGTCGTCCGCGCGCCGTAGATCAGGCGCGAGAGGATGTCGCGGCCGAGATTGTCGAGGCCGAAGAAATAGTTGGCATCGGCCGGCGCCCAGACGTCGCCAAGAACCTGGGTCTCGCCATAGGGCGCAATCCAGGGAGCAAAGATGGCGCATATGAGTGCGAGAAGGATGCCGAGAATGCCGACCCAGGCAGTGATGGGAATATCTCTCAATCTCATCGCGGATGCCTCAGGCGTGGATTGGCGACGATCGCCAGAATGTCGGCCACCATGTTAAGGAGGATATAGACCGCGGCGAAGATCAGGCCGCAGGCCTGCACGACGGGCATGTCACGCACCGTCACCGCATCCACCATGTATTGACCCATGCCGGGATAGACGAAGACCACCTCGACCACGACGACGCCGACGACGAGATAGGCAAGGTTAAGCGCTACCACATTGATGATCGGCGCCAGCGCATTGGGTGCCGCATGCTTGACGATGGCCCGAAAGGCGCTGAGGCCCTTGAGCTCTGCCGTTTCCATATAGGCCGACGACATGACAGAGAGGATCGCCGCCCGCGTCATCCGCATCATATGGGCAAGGACGACAAGCACGAGCGTGGCGGTCGGAAGCGCAATCGCCTTCAACCGGTCAAGGAAATCCATGCCGTCGAAAACCGTGGCCGGAAAGGTGGCGACGCCGAATTTGACGGCAAAGAACATGATCAGCAGATAGCCGATGAAGAATTCCGGCAGCGAGATCGCCGCGAGCGAAACGACGTTGATGATCTTGTCTGGCAGCCGGTTGCGATAATGAACCGAGAGCATGCCCAGGCCGACGGCAAGCGGCACGGCAATCAAAGCCGCGAAGCCGGCAAGAAAGAGCGAGTTGCCCAAACGGTTGCCGATTTGCTCGCTCACCGAATTCTTGCTCGCCCAAGAGGTTCCGAAATCGCCCTCGACCGCATGCCCGAGCCACTGGAAATAGCGGGTCGTCACCGGTTGGTTGAGCCCCAGTTCCTCGCGAATGTTGGCGACGGCCTCCGGCGTTGCCGACTGGCCGAGATAGGTCGTCGCAAAGTCGCCGGGAAGCGCCTGGACGCCGCCGAAGATGAGGATAGACACGGCAAACAACAGGATGATGCTCAGCACCAGTCGTTCGAAGATGAGAAAGACGAGCGGAAAACGCTCGCGCAGTCTTCGACCTGGAAGGCCGCCGACTTCGACAGGATTGGCGACTTCTACGGGATTGGACATGGCAGGCTCGCCTCGCGCTGAAACAAACGGGGAAGGACCGCAGGCGGATCGCCTGCGGTCCTGGTTCCGGATTTTCGGGCAATAGGCCCGGCTTCAGGCATCAGGTGTCGAGCCAGACGCGGGTGGCGACGTAGCCGTTCGACATGTCATTGCCGATGTCCTGAACGTAGTTCATCAGCTTCTTGGTGCCGGCGTTCACGAAGTCGTTGAACATCGGCAGGATAGTGCCGCCTTCGTCGCGAACCATCATCGCCATCTGGCGATAGAGGTCCTTGCGCTTGGTCTCGTCGAGTTCGGCGCGGGCCTGGATCAGCAGCTTGTCGAAATCCGGGCGTTTGAAACGGGTGTCGTTCCAGTCGGCGGTGGAGAGATAGGCACCGGAATAGAACTGGTCCTGCGTCGCGCGGCTGCCCCAATAGGAAGCGGAGAAGGGCTGCTTGTTCCAGACGTTGGTCCAGTAGCCGTCGCCCGGTTCGCGCTTGATTTCCAGCTGGATGCCGGCCTTCTTGGCGCTTTCCTGGAACAGCACGGAGGCATCGACGGCGCCTGGGAAGGCGACTTCCGACGTGCGCAGCAGGATGGAGCCGCTATGGCCGGACTTCTTGTAGTGGAAGGAGGCCTTGTCCGGATCGTATTTGCGCTGCTCGATGCCCTCGGGGAAGAGAGCATAGGTGTTGTTGATCGGGAAGTCGTTGCCGAGCGAGCCGTAGCCGCCGAGGATGCGCTTGACCATCTCCTCGCGATCGATCGCGTATTTCAGAGCGAGGCGCAGGTCGTTGTTATCGAAGGGCGCGGTGTCGCAATGCATGATGAAGACGTAGTGGCCGCCGCCGGCCGTCGTCAGCAGCTGGACGTTCGGAGCGCGCTTCAAGAGGCTGACCGTCTTCGGGTCGACGCGGTTGATATAGTGCACCTGGCCTGATGTCAGCGCCGCGATACGGGCCGTCGCATCGTTCATGGTGATGAGTTCGACGCTGTCGACATAGCCGCGATCCGTGCGCCAGTCGTTGGGGTTCTTCTCGAAGGTCATGCGAACGCCGGCCTGGAAATTCGTCACCTTATAGGGACCGGTGCCGATGCCTGCGGTCGGGTTATCCACGCCGCCATTCGGCTGGATGACGAGGTGATAGTCGGTCAGCAGCGCCGGCATGTCGGCATTGCCCTGGTCGAGGCTGATGACGAGGTCGCCGTTCTGGTTCTCGATCTTCGTCAGCGCTTTCATCATGCCGAGCGCGCCGGATTGCGACTTCTCGTCGGAATGGCGGTGCAGGGTGGCGACGACGTCGTCAATCGTCATTTCCTTGCCGTTGTGGAACTGCACGCCCTTGCGGATCTTGAAGGTCCAGATCTTGGCATCCGGCGAAGACGACCAGGATTCGGCAAGCGACGGCAGCGGCTTGCGGGTCTGCGGATGCGTTTCGACGAGCGTGTCGCCCCAGGTGCGCACGGCGCAGAACATGACCTGCGAGGTCGCTGCTGCCGGATCGATCGAATCCGTCGAGGCGCCGCCTTCGAGGCCGAGCTTCAGGTGGCCGCCCTTCTTGGGCGTATCGGCAGCGGAAGCGCTTGATGTAAACAGGCTGTCGGCCGCGGCGAGCGTCAACCCGGCGGCCATGGCGCGGCCCATGAATTCGCGGCGGCTCATGCCTCCCGCGGTCACGCGACCGGCGAGATATTTGGTATATTCGGTCATTCCCCTTTTCCTTCTTGTTCGAGTTTTAAAAGTGAAATCCCGGCCAGTAGGTTCAAAGCTGCGTTTCCTCTCGCAGATTGCCCGGCTGCCCACGATCATTCGCGGTTATTCGGCACGGTTGTCGCCGGCCTCGTCATTTCCCTTTCCAGACCGGCTCCCGCTTCTCGGCGAAAGCGCGGGCACCTTCCAGTTGATCCTCACTCGAATAGAGGACGTCGACCGTCCGAAACTGCCTTTTGGTGATTTTGTTCATGGCAGTCTGAAAGGTCATGCCCTCCGCTTCGCGAACCACTTCCTTGATGGCCGCCTGAACGAGCGGCGGCCCTTTTTCCAGAAGACGGGCGAGTTCCCAGGCTCGCTCCATCAGCTTGTCTGCGCCAAGGATTTCGTTGACGAAGCCCCAGCGATGCGCTTCCTGCGCATCCAGCCAGCGGCCCGTCAGCAGCATGTCCATGGCTATATGATAGGGAATGCGCTTTGGCAGCTTGATCGAAGCCGCATCTGCAACCGTACCCGAACGGATTTCCGGCAGTGCGAAGGTGGCGGACTCCACTGCAAGGATGAGATCGGCGGAGAGCGCAATCTCCAGCCCACCGCCGCAACAGATGCCGTTGATCGCCGCGATGACCGGCTTGTTCAGGTCGCGCAATTCCTGGAGACCGCCAAAGCCGCCGACGCCATAATCGCCGTCGACTGCATCACCGGCGGCCGCTGCCTTCAGATCCCAGCCGGCCGAAAAGAACTTTTCGCCCGCCCCAGTAATGATGGCCACGCGCAATTCGGCGTCATCGCGAAAGCCGCGGAAAATCTCTCCCATCAAACGGCTGGTAGCAAGGTCTATAGCATTGGCCTTCGGTCGGTCGACCGTGACCTCCAATATGCCGCCGACACGCTTGGTGCGAATGGGGCTATCCAATGCCTTACCTCCTTCGCCTGACGAGCGCATCTGCCGCAACGACACCTTCGCCGTCTGCGAGAACCATCAAGGGATTAATGTCCAGTTCCTCCAGCATTGCAGCGTTTGAAGCGACATAATCTGCCACCGATGCGACGGTCCGGACCAGAGCCCGCCAGTCACCCTTACGGCCGTTGCGATAACCCATGATCAACTTGCTGATCCTAAGTTGCGAGAGCGCCGCGGCGATTTCCTCCTCCGTCGTAGGCAATACCAAAATTGCAGAATCTTCAAGCAATTCCACAAGGATTCCGCCGGCACCAACCGTGAGGTAAAGACCGGCGACGGGATCGCGCGCCGCGCCGATGATCAGCTCGGCTACTGGCGCGGGGATCATTTTTTCGACGAGGAAACCTGAACTGATCCCAGCCATCGATCGAGCTGCGGCTGAGACGCTCTCCGCGTCTTGAAGATTGAGCCGAACCGCCCCCGCTTCGGTTTTATGAGCTACACCCAGCCCTTTGAGGGCGACCGGAAAGCCGATTTCGGCCGCGGCACTCGCCGCCGCGTCCGGTGTCGTGGCCGTGCGGCTCTTGGGTATCGCAACGCCGAACAGCGCCAGTTCAGCCTTTGCTTCGGCCTCCGTCAAAAGAGTGACGTTGCCATCTTCAGAGGCGGCGTCCAGAAACTTCGGTGCTTCTGCGCGTTGCCAGGCCGCTCCAATGGCCGCAGCCGTTTCCGCTGCTGCAAGGGTTTCGCTGATCCCGCTGAAAGGGACGACCCCGGTCTGCGTCAGCCCCAATGCGACCTGTTCGGGCATGTTCTCGCCAAGCGTTGCGACGATGCCGGCGCGTGCGCCCGTAGCAGTGGAGGCATCGATCACGGCGTCCACTGTTGTCATCCAGTCGGCTCCATCGCAGCGGTCGGCTCTGGGGAAATCCAGGACGACGAGATTGAGAGCGTACCCTCCGGCAAACATCGCGGAAAAAGCCTCCGTCAGCCGGATGCGATCTCCCCAGACGAAGGTGTGGTAGTCGAGCGGATTGGACAGGGTGACCATCTCGCCGAGGGTTCGGCGTAGGGGTGGTACCTGCCCGGGTGTCAGTGCGCGAAAGTCAACGCGGCGACCTACCGCTGCATCAGCCATCAGCGACGCCTCACCACCGGAACAGCTCATCGACGATATCTCGGCGCTGGCGAGAGGGCCGGCGATATGGAGCAGCTTCAACGTTTCGATCATCTCGGGCAATGTCGAGACGCGGCCGATGCCCAGGCGATCCAGTATGGCGGCGGAAACCGCATCGCTGCCGGAGAGCGAAGCGGTATGCGAGACGGTCGCCCGTCGCGCCTTTTCCGATTTGCCGACCTTTAACGCGACCACCGGCTTCTTGAGTTCGCGGGCGCGCATTGCAAGGCGTTGCAAGGCCGCAAGACTATCGAAGCCCTCGATGTGTAGGCCGACGGTAGTGACGCGAGGATCTTCGAGGACCGCGCAGGCGAGGTCCGAAATTCCTGTCTGCGCTTGATTGCCGGCGGTCATCAGATAGGCGATCGGCAGACCGCGTGTCTGCATGGAGAGATTGATGGCGATGTTGGACGATTGCGTCAGGATGGCAACGCCGCCTTCGGTGCGAAGGACGCCGTGTTGGTCCGGCCAAAGCAATGCGCCATCAAGGCCGTTGATAAGGCCATAGCAGTTCGGACCGATAATCGGCATATCGCCGGCGGCATCAACAAGCGCCGCCTGCAATTCGGCGCCATCGGCAAGTTCAGCTACAGCTTCGCGAAAGCCGGAGGCATAGCAGACAGCGCCACCGGCGCCCCGTTCGGCCAGATCTCGGACGATGTCGATCGTCAGCGTTCGGTTGACGCCGACGAACGCCGCGTCCGGCGCTGCCGGTAAGTCAGCGACGGACCGGTAGCATCGGCGACCAAGCACCTCGTCCAGCTTCGGATGCACGGGCCAGATCTCTCCGGCAAACCCCATGCGATCACATTGCTCGATCACCCGCCGCGCTTCTCTGCCGCCGAAAACGGCGATGGATTTCGGTCTGATGAGGCGGTCGAGTGACGCTTGGACCATCCGGTTACGCTCCGAAGGGCCGCAACAGGTCGCGGCTGATGATGTGCCGGTGGATTTCCGAGGTGCCGTCCCAGATGCGCTCGACGCGGGCGTCGCGCCAGAAACGGGCAAGCGGCAGGTCATCCATCAATCCCATGCCGCCATAGATCTGGATTGCCTCGTCGGTGACGCAGGCTAGCATCTCTGTCGCAAACAGCTTGGCCGAGGAGATTTCCCTGTTGGCCGGCAGACCCAGGTCGACCCGCCACGCGGCAGCCAGCGTCATCCATTCGGCGGCATCGATCTCAGTGATCATGTCGGCAAGCTTGAAGGAGACACCCTGGTTGGCGCCGATGGGCTTGCCGAACTGCTTGCGTTCCGCTGCATAGGAGAGCGCAAGATCGAATGCGCGCCTGGCACGGCCGATGCAGGTTGCAGCCACGGTCAAGCGTGTGCCGGAAAGCCATTGATTTGCAATCTCAAATCCCTTGTGCAGCTCGCCGAGAATTTGCGACGCCGGCAGGCGGCAATCGGTAAAGTTAAGAATGCAGTTGTGATAGCCGCGATGGGATACCGACTCGTAGCCCTTGCGGATTTCGAAGCCCGGCGTATCTCGGTCGACGAGAAAGGCGGTGATCTTCTTCTTCGTGCCCTTTGCCGTCTCCTCCTCGCCGGTCGCGGCAAAGACGATGACGAAATCCGCAACATCGGCATGAGAGATGAAATGCTTCGTGCCGTTCAGCACCCAGTCCGAACCATCGGGTCGGGCCGCGCATTTCATGCCGCGCATGTCGGAGCCGGCATCAGGCTCGGTGATCGCCAGTGCGTCGAATTTCTCGCCGCGAACCGCAGGCAGGAGATAGCGATCGCGCTGCTCGCCCTCGCAGGCCATCAGGATGCCGGACGGACGGCCGAAATAGACGGTGAGGCCGAGCGATCCTCGCCCCAGTTCCCGTTCGACCAGCGTGAAGGTTAGCGTGTCGAGGCCGGCGCCGCCGACCTCTTCGGGGAAATTGCATGCGAAGAAGCCGAGATCGAGGCACTTGCGCTTGATTTCCTCGCCAAGTTCTCGCGGCACGATGCCGGTGCGCTCGACTTCGTTTTCATGCGGATAGATTTCGGTCTCCACGAAGTCCCGGACCGTCTTGACGATCAATTCCTGCTCTTCGCTCAATCCGAAATTCATGATCCGCTCTCCCCTTAGCGTTTTTGTCCCACATGTCGGCCGGCTCCCTCCGGCGTCGGCAGTTTGGCGTGTTCCGCCGCAATCGCATTGACCTTCGCGAGTACCTCTGCTGGTGCGGGCGTCGCTCTTCCGGCCTTCGTATCCACATGCAGCAGCATCTGCTCCGCTGTGGCAATCGCCTCTCCGGAAGCAGTCTCGTAAATCGTATGGAACACCTGCAGTCGCTTTTCGTCGGCCGAAAGAACCTGGCAGGTCGAATAGATGGCGTGGCCGAGCTTGGCCTCGCCGATATGGCGAATATGCGTCTCGACAGAGTAGTAGCTGTGGCCGCCCTCCACATAAGCGAGATCGACGCCGATCAGCCGCAGCAGCGCATCGGAGGTGTCGCCGAAGACCTGCAGGTAGCGATGCTCGGTCATATGGCCGTTGTAATCGACCCAGGCGGGGCTGACCTTGGTTTCAACGAGACGGAGTGGTCTTGCCGTATCATGCAGGGTCTTGTCGCTGCCTGCCGAGGCCCAAAGCGTCGCCTCGAACTCCTTGAGCAGCTTTCCAGCGCCCCAGCCCTTGCCGCCATGTCCACCCTTCAAGGCGTGGAAAATGCCGACAAGATTTTCGTCGCGGATGCGCTCGAGTTCGCGGATCGACAGGCCGTCGGCCTGTTCGTCGGATTGCTGGCCGATTTTTTCGACCAGAGCATCATCGAGATCGACGACATCGGTCAGCTTCGTCCAGGGCCACGCAAGGCAGGGGCCGAACTGGGCGAGGAAATGGCGCATGCCTGCTTCACCGCCGGCGATGCGGTAGGTCTGGAAGAGGCCCATCTGGGCCCAGCGCAGGCCGAAGGAATAACGGATGACGTCGTCCAGTGTCTCGACGGTGCAGATGTCGTCCTTGATAAGCCAAAGAGCCTCGCGCCAAAGCGCTTCCAGCAGGCGGTCGCCGACGAAAGCCTCGATCTCCTTGGCGATGTGAACGCCCTTCATGCCGATGGGGACAAGCTTGTCCATCGCGGACTTGATCGTCTCGGCCGACGTCTTCTCACCGCCGACGATTTCGACCAGCGGCAGAAGATAGACCGGATTATAGGGATGCGCCACGAACAGCCGCTTGGGATGTTTCATGTCGCGCTGCAGATCGGTCGGCAGAAGGCCCGAGGTGGACGAGCCGATCAGCGCATCGGGCCTAGCCGCGGCATCGATCTGCGTCAGCACGTTGCGCTTGAGGTCGAGCCGTTCCGGTACGCTCTCCTGGATCCAGTCGGCACCCGCAACGGCTTCCTCAAGCGTCTTGCTGAAAGTCACCTTGCCACGCGGCGGTAGCGGAGCCCCTGTCAGCATCGCATATGCTTTTTCGGCATTGGCCAGCACTTCGCCGACGATGCGTTCGGCATCCGGATGCGGGTCGAACACCTTGACGTCAATCCCGGCCAGCAGGAAGCGGGCGATCCAGCCGCCGCCGATGACGCCGCCGCCGACGCAGGCGGCCTGTCTGATCTTGCTCATGGCCACCCTCAGCGCTTCGTCAGTTTCAGCTTGGTGCGGACCTCTTCCGGTCCGATGATCCGCGCGCCCATTCCCTCGATGACGGTGACCGCCTTTTCGACGAGCTGCGCGTTGGTGGCGAGCGCGCCCTTGCCGGCATAGAGGTTGTCTTCAAGGCCGACACGGACATTGCCGCCCGCAAGCACGGCGGCAGCCGGGTAGGCGAGGGCGTTTCGGCCGATCGAGAATGCTGAGAAGGTCCAGGATGACGGAACGTTGTTGACCATCGCCATGAAGGTATTGAGGTCGTCCGGCGCGCCCCACGGAATGCCCATGCAAAGCTGGATCAGCACCGGATCCTGGATCAGGCCTTCCTCGACCAATTGCTTCGCGAACCAGAGATGGCCGGTGTCGAAGGCTTCGATTTCCGGACGGACGCCGAGATCCGTCATCTTCTTTGCCATGGCGCGCAGCATGGCCGGCGTATTGGTCATGACATAGTCGCCGAGATTGAAGTTCATCGTGCCGCAATCGAGCGTGCAAATCTCCGGCAGGCATTCGGCAACGTGCGAAACGCGCTCCGTGGCGCCGGCCATATCCGTACCCTTGGGGTTGAGCGGGAGAGGGCTTTCGACATCGCCGAAGATCAGGTCGCCGCCCATGCCGGCGGTCAGGTTGAGCACGACATCGATATCCGCGGAGCGGATGCGATCGGTGACTTCCTTGTAGAGGTCGTTGCGGCGGCTGGCAGTGCCGGTCTCCGGATCGCGGACGTGGCAATGGACCACGGCGGCGCCGGCCTTGGCAGCGTCGATGGCGGAATCGGCGATCTGTTTCGGCGTGATCGGCACGTGGCTCGACCGACTGGTGGTGTCGCCGGCACCGGTGACGGCGCAGGTGATGAAGACATCTCGGTTCATCGCAAGAGGCATTTTGTTCTCCCTCGTTTTGTGACCATTACGAGACAAGAGCGACGAACATGCTTTGCATTTACGGATGCATTCTATACATTTTCGGAAAAAGACGGGCGATCCAATATGCTAACTGCCTCCAATGAACGGCTCGATATCGATCTTCTGGTCTTGCCGGAGACCAACCTCATTTTGCTCGCATCTGTCATCGAGCCCTTGCGCGGTGCGAATCGCATAGCGGGCAGCGAGATATATCGTTGGCGGGTCTTCACTTCGGAAGGAGAGCCGGTCGAAACGACGAGCCATCTCGCGGTGTCCGCAGAGGGCCCCTTCCGGCCGCAGCGTGATGCAGCCCCGCTTTTTGTGGTGGCGAGCTACAATTGGCAGCGGAGTGCGACCTCGTCGTTGAAGATGCAGTTATCCCAGACTGCGCGTTATCGTTCCTTCATCGCAGGTATCGAGTCGGGCACGTGGTTGCTGGCGGAATCCAGCCTGCTCGATGACGTGTCCGCCACCATCCACTGGGAGGATTTCGAGGAGTTTTCCGCCGCCTATCCGCAGGTGAGATGCGTGCAGGACCGCTTCGTCATAGACGGCAAGCGGATAACGACAAGCGGCTCGCTACCGACGATCGACCTCATGCTCGAGGTGATCAGGCGGCGGCAGGGTTATTCGCTGGCCTTGGAGGTCAGCCGTCTCTTCAGCTATCAGCAGGCGCCATTCCAGCTGACCGACGGATCGCTTTCGCCGGCAACGGCGGGACTTGACATGCGCGATCCACGGGTCGCGCAAGCCGTCAGAATGATGGAGGAGAACATCGAGCAGCCATTGGTGCTAACCCGACTTGCGCGCCGGGTGGGCGTCAGCGCCCGCCACCTGCAGGGGCTTTTCCAGGAAAGCCTGGGTGCCCCGCCGCATGTGCATTACATCGCCCTGCGGCTCAATGCAGCACGTCGCAAGGTCATCGAAACAAGGTCCTCCCTTGCAGACATCGCAGCGGCAACCGGCTTCAATTCAGCCTCCGCGTTTGCGCGGAGCTACCGGGCGAGTTTCTCCGAAAGCCCTTCCGAGACGCGGCGCCGGCTTCGCGCACGATCCGTTGCCATGAGCTCGGCGAGCTGAACGGCGAAGAGTTCCTTTAAGGGAAAAAAGGCATTCACGAGAGCGACGGTGGAGGTTAAGGTCGGCGCTTCAAGAGCACATATTGGACCTGTTGCACCATGACCGATACCGTTACCGACCGCTTTCTTCGCTACGTTGTCATCGACACCCAATCCGACCCCAAATCCCTTGCGCAACCCTCTACGGAAAAGCAGAAAAACCTCGGCCGCCTGCTCGTCGAGGAATTGCTGGCCATCGGCCTTTCCGATGCGCATCTGGATGAGCACGGCTATGTCTACGCAACCGTTCCGTCGAACACGGACAAGTCGGTCCCGGTCATCTGCTTCTGTTCGCACATGGACACGGCGCCGGATTTCACGGGAACGAACGTCAAGCCCCAGATGGTGCGTAACTATCGCGGCGGCGATCTCCAGCTTTCCGGTGATCCGCAGCAGATCATTCGCTTGAAGGATCATCCGGCGCTCGCCGAGCAGATCGGCAATGACATCGTCACATCGGATGGCACGACCCTGCTCGGAGCCGACGACAAGTCCGGCTTGGCCGAAATCATGACCGCGGCGAAATTCCTAGTCGACCATCCGGATATCAAGCACGGAACGATCAAGATCCTCTTCACGCCTGATGAAGAGATCGGGCGCGGCGTCAACAAGGTCGATCTGGAAAAGCTCGGCGCCCAGTTCGCCTATACGATGGATGGCGAAACGGCGGGCCATATCGAGGACGAAACCTTTTCGGCCGATGGTGTCGAGATCACTATCCAGGGCGTTGCCATCCATCCGGGCTTTGCCAAGGGAAGGATGGAAAATGCCATCAAGATCGCCGGCGCGATCATCGACCGCCTGCCGAAGGACGTTGCGCCTGAAACCACCGAAGGCAGGCAGGGCTTTGTTCACCCGACCGGCGTGGTCGGCTCGATGGAAAAGGCCACGATCGGCTTTATCATCCGCGATTTCACGGATGAAGCCCTGACGACCAAGGAAGAGATGCTCGAGGCGATCGTGAAGGAGGTCATGGTCGGCTATCCCGGTTCTTCCTACACGTTCGAGGTCAAGCATCAGTACCGCAACATGAAGGTCGTCCTCGATCGCTACCCGGAGATTGTCGAAAACGCAGTCGAGGCCATCGGGCGCGCGGGCATGACACCGGTGCGCGGCAGCATCCGGGGTGGTACGGATGGGTCCCGGCTGTCATTCATGGGTCTGCCCTGCGCCAACATCTTCGCTGGCGGCCATGCCTTTCACTCGCCGCTCGAATGGGTCAGCCGGCAAGACATGGAGAAAGCCGTCAAGACAATTGTCGAGCTCGCGAAGGTCTGGGAGGAGCGGAGCTAGTCTCGCCGCAAGGCGGATGATCAATCCTCGGAGTAGCGCTGTTCCTTCCAGGGATCGGCATACATGTGATAGCCGTTCATCTCCCAGAATCCGGCTTTATCCGCCCGCAGCAGGTCGATACGACGCAGCCACTTGGCGCTTTTCCAGAAGTAGAGGTGAGGGACCACCAGCCGCATCGGTCCGCCGTGCTCGGCACTGAGCGGCTGGCCCTCCCAGGCCGTGGCGAGAATGGCGTCTTCAGCGGCGAAATCGACAAGCGGCAGATTGGTCGTATAGCCGTCATAGCTGGTCAGCATGACGTAATGTGCTTCCGCCTTCGGCATGACGAGGTCGAGCAACTCGCGCGTAGAGACACCCTCCCAGCGATTGTCGTAGCGCGACCACGTCGTCACGCAATGAATGTCGGTAACGCGCGTGCTCTGTTCGAGCGCCTGGAAATCTGCCCAGCGGAAGGTCAGCGGATTTTCGACAAGGCCGCTCACTTCGAGCCGCCAACCGGATGTCGAAATCTCCGGCTGCTGTCCAAGGTCCAGCACAGGCCAGTTCTTGACGAGATGCTGGCCAGGCGGCAGCCGCTCCGTTTCAGGACGGCTGATACGGCCGGTGAGAAACTTGCCTTCGGCCGCCCAGCGGCGCTTCGAAAGCGTGAGCTTGCTATCGGTCGCTGCGTCTTCGTCGCTCATGTGGGCCTTCCCTATGCAAACAGTTCAATAGGGCATCCGCATCGACGCGGTGTCAAGCGGGGAGCGGCGATGGGGCGCGAGGCTCCATGTGAAAGGCATGCGGCCGGGGATTAGGCCCGGCCGCGATATGTACTAGCTGCGCTTTTTCTTCTTCGCTTCGTCATCCATCAGTTCGTACCATATAGCGTTGAGGACGGCGAAGGCGGCTGCCAGGGGCAGGCCCAGGAGCCAGGCGAAATACCACATTTCATTCTCCTTTCCGGATCAGTAGGCGTGACCGCCCTTGTCGTTGACGGTATCTGCATCGACCTTGCCCCAGAGCACACGGTAGACCCAACTCGTGTAGGCGAGGATTATCGGCAGGAAGATCACGACCACGACGAGCATGGTGAACAGCGTCGTGTGGCTGGATGAGGCATCCCAGACGGTAAGGCTCGATCTCGGATCCAGCGACGACGGCAGGATGAAGGGGAACATCGAGAGGCCGACAGTCGAAATGATACCGAAGATCGACAGCTCGCTGAACATCATCGTGGTGCCTGGGCGCCGCGCCAGCATCAGGAGGAATGCCGCCATCGCGCCGACGAAACCGAGGATCGGAGCGATCAGCATCCAGGGGTGCGTGCTGTAATTGGCAAACCAGATGCGCGAACCGCGATCGACCGTCTTCAGAAGCGGGTTGGACGGCCCGATCGTGCTGATCTCGCTGGTGATGCGATACCCATCGATGCCGTACCACAGAAAGAGCCCGCCAAGCGCAAAGAGCACTATGACGACAAGTGCCGCGAAGCTGCCATAGGTGCGGGCGCGTTCAGCGACCGGACCGGATGCCTTGAGCTGAAGCCAGGCGGCGCCATGCATGATGAACATCGCGACGGACAACAGGCCGCAGAGCAAGGCATAGGGGTTCAGCAGACCGAAGAATGAGCCCTCATAGAAGATGCGCATGTCGTCAGCGAAGCGGAAGGGTACCCCTTGCAATACGTTGCCGACCGCAACGCCCAGGATCAGAGACGGCACGAAGCCACCGATGAACAGGGCCCAGTCCCAGCCCGCTCTCCAGGCGGCGCTGTCGCGCTTCGATCGATACTTGAAGCCGACCGGACGCAGGATGAGCGCAAAGAGGATTGCAAACATCGCCAGATAAAAGCCCGAGAAGGAGACGGCATAGAGGGGTGGCCACGCTGCAAAGATCGCGCCGCCGCCCGTTATCAGCCACACCTGGTTGCCTTCCCATACGGGGCCGATCGTGTTGATGGCGACGCGCCTTTCGGTGTCTGTTTTTGCCACGAATGGCAGCAAGGTGCCGACGCCGAGATCGAAGCCGTCGGTGGCGGCAAACGCGATCAGCAGCACGCCAAGCAACAGCCACCAGATCATGCGTAATGTTCCATAGTCGATAAGTTCGTGCAGGATCATGGCGTGTTACTCCGCAGCGGAAACGAAGGTTTCGGGAATAAGTTCTGCTTCCGGTCTGTCGTCAGGTTCCGGACCTTTGCGGATGGCCCTGATCATCAGGGTCATCTCGATGATGATCAGCACCGTATAGAGCGCCGCAAAGCCGATGATCGTCAGCAGAACCGAGCTGGCGCCGAGGCTCGAAACGCCGGCTGCGGTCGGCAGCACGCCTTCGATGATCCAGGGTTGGCGGCCGAATTCTGCGACGACCCAGCCAAGCTCGATGGCAACCCAGGGCAGAGGGATCGCGAAGACTGCGATCCGGAGCAATAGCCTATACCGATCGAGCTGCCTGCGAGCAGAGAGCCAGAAGAAGGTCATCATCAGCAGGATGAAGAACATGCCGAGACCGACCATGATGCGGAACGACCAGAACAGCGTTGGCACGTTGGGAATAGTGTCGCGAGCTGCCTGTGTGATCTGCTCGTCCGTGGCTTGGCGGGGATCGTCGACATAGCGCTTCAGGAGAAGGGCGTAGCCGAGCTCGTGGCCGAGATCCTCGAACGAGGAACGGACTTCCGGCGCCACAGCGTCAAGCTTCGGCGCCGAGCGGATCTGCAGCAGCGCGTCGTAAGCCTTGATGCCGTCACGGATACGCGTCTTGGCCTGTTCCTCCAGCTGATTGATGCCGGGGATTTCCGTGGTGAGCGAACGCGTGCCGATCAATCCCATCACCCAGGGAATATGGACGGCGAAGTGCGTCTCGCGGGCCTGCTGATCCGGGAAACCGAAGGCGGTAAAGGCTGCAGGCGCCGGCTCGGTGTTCCACATGCTTTCGATGGCGGCGAGCTTCATCTTCTGGTTTTCAGTCGCCAGATAACCGCTCTCGTCGCCGAGGACGACGACCGAAAGCGCGGAGGCAAGGCCGAAGGAAGCAGCAACCGTCATAGAGCGCTTCGCAAGTTCCACGCTACGGCCGTTGACCAGATACCAGGCCGAGACGCCGAGGACGAAAACGGAGGCGCAGACATAGCCAGCCGAAACCGTGTGAACGAATTTCGCCTGGGCGACCGGATTGAACACGACATCGTAGAAGCTGGTGATCTCCATGCGCATGGTCTGCGGATTGAGTGCAGAGCCAACGGGGTTCTGCATCCATCCGTTTGCGATCAGGATCCAGAGTGCGGAGAAGTTGGACCCCAGCGCGACCGCCCAAGTCGCCGCCAAGTGCCCGACCTTCGACATCTTCTCCCAACCAAAGAAGAAAAGCCCAACGAAAGTCGCCTCCAGGAAGAAGGCCATCAGCCCCTCGATCGCCAGCGGCGCGCCGAAGATATCGCCGACGTAGTAGCTGTAATAGCTCCAGTTCATGCCAAACTGGAATTCCATGACGATGCCGGTGGCGACGCCAAGGACGAAGTTGATGCCAAAGAGCGTGCCCCAGAATTTGGTCATCTGGCGCCAGATCTGCCGCCCGGTCATGACATAGGTGGTCTCCATGATGGCAAGCAACACGGATAGGCCAAGCGTCAGCGGCACGAACAGAAAGTGATAGAGCGCAGTCATGGCGAACTGCAGGCGCGACAGCGCCACAATGTCGAGTTCCATTTGTCTTTCTCCCACGGTCCCACGGGGTTCGGTTACACACCGCCTATCAATGCGGCATGGTCATGCACTTGAACTGTCGTCTCAATCGGGCTTTAGCCCGTCGAGTGCGATATCGAATTCGGGTTCACCGCGCCGTGCAGTGGCGATGATCCGGCCTCGGTCGAGGATCGCGATGCTGTCGGCAATTGCCGCTTCGCGCCGGATGTGTGTGGCGATGACCAGGGATCGGCCCTGCGACCTCTGGACGAGCCGATCCATGACATCGCGGGCCGTCTCTCCATCCAGGCTTTCAGTCGGCTCGTCGAGAAGCCAGAGTGGCGTATCCCGCAACAGCAGACGGGCGAGCGCCAGGCGCCGCGACTGCCCACCAGACAGTCCGAGCCCGCCTTCGCCGAGCCGGGTATCGAGCCCCTTTGGCAACACGTTTACATCGGCCAGCAGCCCGGCAGCGGCGAGAGCATCACTGAGCTTGCCGTCGGTGGCTGCCGGATCGGCGAGGCGAAGATTGTCGCGCAGCGTGTCCTGAAAGAGTTCGGTGCGCTGCGTCAGCAGAGTTGCGCGCTGCGTTTCGAGCAAACCGCCATCCGGAGCCATTTCGCCGGCAATGAGTGCCAGCAAAGTGGATTTGCCCGCGCCACTCGCGCCGATGAGGGCCAGCCGTTCGCCAGCCGCGAGCGAAAGCGTGATGTCGCGCAGGGCCGGATGGTGCGCATGCCGGTGCTGCACCTTGATCCGGTCGACGCGGAAGGCACTCCCATCCGTTGGAACGGCGATAGGAGGAGAAGCTTCTTCCGGCGCAAGGCGAGGGCCGATACGCTTGGCGGCAAGCACGGTGCGGCCGAGTTCAAGCGCGCCACGGCGCAGCGCCGCGAAAGGTTCGATTGCGGCAAGGGCGACGAGCAGGCCGAGCGCTGCAACGGGGGCCGTTATATGCCCGGCTTCCGAAAGCGCGGCAACTGCAAGGAGCGTACCCGTGAGCAGGATGGCTGATGCAAGACCGAAGCCGAAGGCGCCGGCACTTTCGATGCGGTTCAAAGCGTCGTCGGCGTCTGCCAACCGACGGTCCGCCTTGCCGATCGCGATCCGCTGCGCCTGTAGCCGCCCGGTCATGGCAAGGTCCGTCTGACCGGCGACGAGATCGATGACCCGCGACCGCAGCGCTTCGATCGCGTGCGCCCTTCGCCGGGCTGGCGCGAGAGCCTTTCGTCCGGCGAGGAGCGGGATGCCGAGGCCAACCGCAGTCAGGAAGAGGCCTGCCGAAAGACCGAATAACGGCTCTATCAGGCCAAAGGCCAGGCCGACGCCGAGAGCAGAGAGAACGGCCACGCCGGCCGGGACGAGAACGCGCAGATAGAGGGAATCGAGGGCGTCGATATCAGCAGTCAGCCGGAAGAGCAGCTTCGCCGGCCGATGCAGCAGAAGCGAGGCCGCCCCTGGCGTCGCCCAGCCGCGAAAGAGCCTTTCGCGCAACGATGCCAAAACCCTCAAGGTGGCCTCATGCGTGGTCAGTCGCTCGCCGTAGCGCGCAGCCGTGCGACCAATCGCCAGCAGGCGGATGCCGGCCGATGGGGCGAAAACATCGAAGGCTATTGCGCCTCCAGCCGAAAGCCCGGCGAAGGATGTTGCGGTGATGAACCAGCCTGAGAGGCCCAGCAGCGCGATACCTGCCGTGACGGTCACGAAGGACATCAGCGCACCGAGCAGCAGCGCGCCGCCATGCTGGCGCATGAACAGCCGCAGGATCGGCCGGAGGGATCTGATCATCTGGCTCATGCGGCCACCTCCTGCATCTCCATGCCCAGGCGGATCGTGCGGTTCATTCTTGCGGCCAGCACCGGGTCGTGCGTGGCGACGATCAGCGTGCGGCCTTGTGCCAGCGCCAGGAGGCTCTCGGTGATCTCGCTTGCCATTTGCCCGTCCAGATGCGCGGTCGGTTCGTCGGCGAGGATGATGTCGGCGCGGGGATTGGCGGCTGCGCGAGCGAGCGCCAGTCGCAAAGCCTCTCCGCCCGAGAGGCCGATACCACCTTCGCCGATCAGTGCTTTGCCGCGCGATTCCTCGATGTGCCCGAGATACATATGATCGATGGCTTGTCGGACGGCATCGGTGGTGATCTCGGGGCGGCCTAGCGTGATGTTGCCGAACAAGGTGCCGGCGAAGACATGAGGGCGCTGGCCGATCCAGGCCATGCGGTGGCGCAGAGAGTGCGCGGTGACGTCGCTGAGCACCGTATCATCGATCTGGATCGTACCGCTGTCGGCCGCTGCCAATCCGGCAATCAGGGACAGAAGCGTCGTCTTTCCCGAGCCGCTCGCGCCGAGCAGCGCGACATGTTCGCCCGGTCGAACGGCGAGACTGAAGTGATTGAAAATCGGCCGCCGGTTTGTCTCTCGCGAGAAGTTGAGGCTCTCAATGCGGATTGCGGGTGGTGACTGCACAGGCGGAATTGCGGCTGCGTCTTCGGCACCGCTGGCACCAAGCAAAATCGGGGCCTCCGCGGACAGTTTGTCCAACGCATCCAGCGCAGCTTCGCCCGCCGCCCGATCGTGCCAGACAGCGGAAAGCTCGCGTAGGGGCTCGAAGAATGCCGGAGCGAGCAGCAGGATGAACATGCCCTGCGTCAGGCCGAGCTTGCCTTGCCAGGTGCCGACATCGATCGAACCGAGCAGGCCGAAGCCGACATAGACCGCCGTGGCTGCCACGCCGAGAGCGGAGAAAAGTTCCAACACGGCAGAGGAAAGGAAGGCAATCTTCAGTACGGCCATGGTGCGCATCCGCAGCGAATCCGCATCGGCGCGCAGCCTCAGCGCCGTCGCATCCACGGCATCAAGGGCACGGATCGTCGCCAGCCCGCGCAGCCGGTCGAGTAGAAATGCATTGAGACCGCCGGTCTCGGCGAGCTGCTTTTCGCTCGCCTCCTTGGCGCTCCAGCCGATCAGCGCCATGAAGACCGGGATCAGTGGCGCTGAAAGAAGGAGTATCAGCGCAGCTACCCAGGAGATTGGCAGGACGCAGACGAGGATAGCCAAGGGCACGAAACTCGCTTTCATACGGGCCGGCAGAAAGCGCGCAAAATAGGGCACGGTTGTCTCGGCCTGTTCGGCGAGAAGGCTGGCGGCAGCGCCGGAAGCAGGTCGATCAATATCGAGCGGTGAACGGGCAGCGAGCGCTTCCGCTGCTCTCTCGCGTCGCTGTGTTAGCTCGGTTCTTGCGGCCCGGAAGGCCATGCGCATGCCCATAGCGTCGAGGCCTGCGCGCAATATGCCCAGCGCAAGAATAGATGCAGCCGCCGGCGCAACAGCGGCAAGGCCGCCGCGATTGACGATCGCGCCAACGCTCCAGGCAAGCAGCGCCGCCTGCGGAATCCAGAGTGAGGTCCCCAATGCCTGGACCAGAGCCGCCCGCGGCAGGCCCTTGGGCTGCGCACGCTTCGGCTTTCTGTAACGGGGAGGCGCCCCGGCCGGCTCATCGGTCGCGTGCGGGTTCCTTGTCCGCCGCCCCTTGGGCGCAGCACTGGCATCGAAGAAAGCGCTGGCCATTGGGCTCACCTCTTGTCCGCAGGATTGGGACGGCGGCGACCCAGGGATACGACGCGATCCTTCGCTTCCAGCAATTTTGTTACTTTAGCACCAAGCGATAGTAATGTCGCGAGCCTATCAGTTTCCAGTTGCCGAACGTCATCATACCAATTGGTAAGTTGCTCTATCAGTCCGTGCATTTCGTTCATGCGCACCTGCGCATATCGCTCGTCCTCGGTAGAGGGGCGCTGCATCAGGATTTCGCGGAGAACCGAGAGGGTTGGATCGACTTCGCGCTTCTTCCGCTCCTCGGCGAGCGTCCTGAGAATCTGCCAGACGTCCTCCGGCGTGGTGAAGAAGTCGCGTCGGTCGTCCGGCTTGTGCCTGAGCAACACGAGGTTCCAGGTCTGCAGTTCGCGCAGGCTCATGGAGACGTTCGAGCGCGAAATGCCGAGGGCGTCGACAATCTCTTCGGCGCAAAGCGGCGAAGGCGAAACGTAGAGCAGGGCGTAGATCTGCCCGACCGTGCGATTGATGCCCCACCGCGAGCCCATTTCGCCGAAGTGAAGCACGAAGGATTGGACGAGGGGAGGGAGGTTCATGGCGATTTCAGCCTCTACAGTGATTTCAGTAATTTCTGAAATCACTGTAGAGAATATCGCGAATTTGCCAATCGGTATTTCGCAACTGCGTCACTCTGCGCAGGTTGCAGACCAACGCTGTGCCATCCTGCCTTTCGAGACAGGTTACAACATGCTGATATCGATCAAACTTTCGGAAGTTTGCACTGCAAAAGAAATAGCCATCGCCGCCAGCAGGTCACGAGGCCTTGGCTTCGAAGGCGGGGGCGAAATCACCCAGCGACTTTGCGTGCAGGATCATTTCCCCGATATCCTGTTGGACAATGGCCTCAAGGTCGGCGAAGCTGTCGATGACATAATAGATCGGCTGGACGATATCGATCCGATAGGGGGTCCGCAGCACGCTCAACAGGTCGAATGGCCTGAATTCGCAAGCTTTTCCTTCCATCGCTGCCTTCGCTTCGCTGGGTGAAGAGACGATGCCAGCGCCGAAACAGCGGCGCCCCTCCGGCGTATTGATCAGGCCGAATTCGACAGTGAACCAGAAGATGCGGAACAGATGCCAGGAATAGCCCTTGCCGAGGCGGACGGCGGTTTCGCCGAAATGCCGCACGAAATTGGCATAGCTCTGGTTGGTCAGCAGCGGGCAGTGGCCGAAGACCTCGTGGAACAGGTCGGGTTCCTCGATATAGTCGATATGTTCACGACGGCGCAGGAAGGTTGCGAGCGGGAATTTGCCTTGGGATAGAAGTTCGTAGAAGCGCGATGGCGGAATGAGCGCAGGCACACCTTCGACGCCGAAGCCGGTGGTTTCGTTCAGACGTCGGTTGACATCGAGGAGCTGGGGCACCTTGTCTGGCCTAAGGCCCAAGGTTTTGACGCCCTCCAGATATTCCTTGCAGGCCATACTAGCCAGCAGCTTGATCTGCCGTTCATAGAGCTCGCCCCATATCACATCCTCTTCGGTAGTGTAGGCATAGAAGCCGTCCGGGCCGGGCAATTTGGCGGTGTAGCTGCTTTCCTTCGGCATATGCTGATCCTCCCTGGAAACTGCGGTTTTCTTGCAATTATGCTCCGGGGGTTGAGGGTTTTCTTTTCTTTTATGCTGGCCAGCGACATAGTGATGAAAAATATCTTCGGCTTCGGGGCCAGTCATGAAAGAATCTGGGACTTTCAATCGCAAGCTCCTGCAACTCATTCAGGCCGACGGCAGTCTTTCGCTGGCGGAACTGGCGGAAAGCGCCGGCATGTCGCAAAGTTCAGCCTGGCGGAAAATCCAGGAACTGGAATCCGACGGCGTCATCCGCAAGCGCGTGACCCTGCTCGATCCGTCAAAGCTCGATCTCAAGCTCTGCGTGATCGCGCATGTGACGCTGGAGGATCATCACGAAGAGGCGGTGGCATCCTTTGCCTCGGTCGTGCTGGAGAGGCCGGAGATCATGGAGTGCTACGCGCTTTCAGGCGCCTTCGACTACATGCTGAAGATCCGGGCAAGCGATGTGGAAAGCTATGAGGCCTTCATGACCCGCTACCTCATGCGCAACCCGCATGTGCGTACGGTCGTGTCGAGCTTCGTGCTGCGCGAATTGAAATTCTCCACCGAACTGCCGATCTAGCCGTTCATAACCGAGGCGCCAAACTCACCGCGCACTGTCGCCATGCCAGCCAGTTGGCATAAGCACCGGCAGGCCTTCGAATGTCTTGAGCGTGTCGAGAACGATGGACGTCTTCACATGCTGCACCGACTCGTGAGGCAACAGGACGTCGTTGACGAACCTGGAGAGATCATTCAGCCCGCGGACCGCGACCTTCAGGTGATAATCCATCTCGCCGGTCAGCGCATAGGCTTCAAGAACTTCCGGTAACCCGTTGATGAGTTGGGAAAATCTGCGCGCATTGTCCCTGTTGTGGGTTGCGAGCGTCACGGAGATGACCACAAGCATATCGAAACCCAGCTTCTGTCTATCAAGGTTCGCCTGATAGCCGCGAATATATCCTTCCGCCTCCAATCTCGTCCGCCGGCGGGAGCATTGAGAAGGGGAAAGCGCGATCCGCTCGCCCAACTCATTGTTCGTCAACCTGCCGTCTTTCTGAAGCTCCTGAAGCAGACGAAAATCCAGTTTGTCGAGCTGCTCATTCATTGCGCCAAATCCCAATAATGCTCACGGAACATGCGTAATATCTTCATAGGATACGAAGAATGCAAGAACTTTGCGCGCGTTTTGGGCCACACTTTGCATAGTCGAAGCACCATTCTCAGGAGGAGAAAATGGGCCCTTATCCGCACGATGCACCGCCCCCGGAAATCAACGCCAAAAACCCGGCCGGCACGGATGGCTTTGAATTCGTCGAGTTCGCTCATCCTGAACCTGAGAAGCTGCGCGACCTCTTCACGGGCATGGGCTATGTCGCCGTCGCCAAACACAGGACGAAAGACATCACCGTATGGCGTCAGGGCGATATCAACTATCTCCTGAACGCTGAGCGGGGCAGCCACGCCACTCGGTTCGTCGCAGATCATGGCCCCTCTGCTCCTTCGATGGCATGGCGCGTTGTCGACGCCAAGCATGCTTTCGACTACGCGGTATCGAAAGGCGCTGTTCCCTATGAAGGGGATGACAAGGCGCTCGACGTGCCTGCGATCGTTGGCATCGGCGGCTCGCTGCTCTACTTCATTGAGACCTATGGTGCGAAGGGCTCGGCTTACGACAGGGAATTCGATTGGCTTGGCGAGCGCAATCCGCGTCCCGAAGGTGTCGGTTTCTACTATCTCGACCATCTGACGCACAATGTCTTCCGCGGCAACATGGACAAGTGGTGGGACTTCTACCGTGAACTGTTCAATTTCAAGCAGATTCACTTCTTCGATATTGACGGGCGCATCACGGGGCTGGTCAGCCGCGCTATTACATCGCCCTGCGGCAAGATCCGCATTCCGCTGAATGAATCCAAGGACGATACGAGCCAGATCGAGGAGTTTCTGAAGAAATACAAGGGCGAGGGCATCCAGCACATCGCCGTCGGAACGGAGAACATCTACGAGGCCACTGACCGGCTTTCTGAGAATGGCCTACGCTTCATGCCAGGCCCGCCCGAGACTTACTACGACATGTCCTACGCACGGGTGAATGGACATGACGAACCCATTGAGCGCATGAGGAAACACGGTATCCTCATCGACGGGGAAGGTGTGGTCAGTGGCGGCATGACGAAAATCCTGCTCCAGATCTTCTCAAAGACCGTCATCGGCCCGATCTTCTTTGAGTTCATCCAGCGCAAGGGGGACGAAGGCTTCGGCGAGGGCAATTTCCGGGCACTCTTCGAGTCGATCGAAGCGGATCAGATCAAGCGTGGCGTCATCGGCACTGCGGCAGAGTGATCTCTCGGCGACCCACGTCTGCGTGGGTCGCCCTTAGTTTTCGAGAGGAATTGAGCAATGGAACAGACGGTAACTCAGTCCTCCGACGGCGGGGCCTCGGCGGCGGACCGGCCGAAATATATGTCGGGGTTCGGCAACGACTTCGAAACAGAATCGCTTCCCGGCGCCCTGCCGCAAGGCCAGAACAGCCCGCAGAAATGTAATTACGGCCTTTACGCCGAGCAGCTTTCCGGCTCGCCCTTCACTGCCCCGCGAGGAACGAATGAGCGGTCCTGGCTCTATCGTATTCGTCCGAGCGTGCGCCACACACGTCGCTTCTCCAGCACATCCTATCCGCTCTGGAAGACCGCGCCATGTGTGGAGGAACATTCGCTTCCCCTGGGCCAGCTTCGCTGGGGACCTCTCCCAGCGCCAACCGAGAAGCTGACCTTTATCGAAGGAGTGCGGACGATTACGGCGGCCGGCGACGTGCTCACCCAGACCGGGATGGCGGCCCACGCCTACGTCTTCAACGAAGACATGATAGACGATTACTTCTTCAACGCCGATGCCGAGCTGCTGATCGTGCCGCAGCTCGGCGCTATCCGCGTCTTTACCGAGATGGGCATCATAGATGTCGAGCCGTTGGAAATATGCCTCATCCCCCGCGGCATGATGTTCAAGGTGCTGCGACAAGGCGAGAGCCAAGCTTGGCGCGGCTACATCTGTGAAAACTACGGCGCGAAATTCACCCTGCCGGATCGCGGGCCTATCGGCGCGAACTGCCTGGCGAACCCGCGCGACTTCAAGACGCCCGTCGCAGCATTCGAGGACAAGGAGACGCCTTGCCGCGTGCATGTAAAATGGTGCGGCAGGTTCTACACCACGGAAATCGGCCATTCGCCCCTCGACGTGGTGGCATGGCATGGCAACTACGCCCCTTTCAAATACAATTTGCGGACATTCTCCCCCGTAGGCGCGATCCTCTTCGATCACCCCGATCCGTCGATTTTCACGGTGCTGACCGCCCCGACTGAATCGGCGGGCACGGCGAATGTTGACTTCGTGATCTTTCCGCCGCGCTGGCTGGTCGCCGAACATACGTTCCGTCCGCCCTGGTACCATCGGAACATCATGAGCGAATTCATGGGCCTGATCCATGGACAGTATGATGCAAAGGCAGAAGGCTTCGTGCCTGGTGGCATGAGCCTGCACAACATGATGCTTCCTCACGGGCCGGATACGTCTGGCTTCGAAAAGGCGTCCAATTCCGAGCTCAAACCCGTGAAGCTCGATCACACAATGGCCTTCATGTTCGAGACCCGATACCCGCAGCAGGTGACGAAATACGCCGCCGAGCTCGAGACGCTGCAGAACGATTACCTGGAGTGTTGGGACGGGCTGGAACGCAGGTTCGACGGAACCCCAGGTATCAAGTGAAAGCCAGCCACATATTCTCTGCCAGCGGAATTGGGACATGAAGCTCGCGACATTGAAGGACTCCACAAGGGACGGTCGGCTCGTCGTCGTCTCCCGCGACCTGACCCGCTGCTCCGAGGTCGGTCATATCGCCCGCACTTTGCAGGCGGCTCTCGACGATTGGGAACATGCGGCTCCGCGACTTGCGCAGATCGCCGAAGGGATCGAGACCGGCGCCCAGCCGACGATCCGGTTCCACGAACATGAGGCCGCGTCGCCTTTACCGCGAGCCTATCAATGGGCCGACGGCTCGGCATACGTGAATCATGTCGAGCTGGTGCGCAAGGCCCGCAATGCCGAGATGCCCGCCAGCTTCTGGGCCGATCCGCTGATGTACCAAGGAGGGTCGGATGGCTTCCTGGCGCCACGCGACCCTATCCTTATGGCCGACGAGACCTTTGGGATCGACATGGAGGGTGAGGTCGCCGTCGTGGTCGGCGACGTTGCCATGGGTGCCAGTCCGGACGCGGCCCGTAATGCCATCCGTCTGGTGATGCTCGTCAACGATGTGTCCTTGCGCGGTCTGATACCGGAGGAGCTGGCAAAGGGATTTGGCTTTTTCCAATCCAAGCCCGCATCCGCATTTTCTCCGGTCGCCGTAACACCGGACGAACTCGGTGAAGCGTGGGATGGTGGCAAGGTGCATCTTCCGTTGCTTGTGAGCCTGAATGGCAGTGCATTCGGCAGGGCCAATGCCGGCGTCGACATGACATTCGATTTTGGCCGGTTGATCGCCCACGCTGCCAAGACCCGCAATCTCGTGGCGGGAACGATCATCGGCTCCGGCACGGTTTCCAACAAACTGGACGGTGGAGCGGGTAAGCCGATCGAGGAGGGCGGAGACGGCTATTCGTGCATCGCCGAGATACGGATGATCGAGACCATCGAAACCGGATCGCCGAAGACCCCCTTCATGCGGTTCGGGGACCAGGTCCGCATCGAGATGAAGGACCGGGCAGGGCACTCGATCTTCGGGGCAATCGAGCAAACCGTCGAGAGATATGAAGGGCCGGCGCAGCCATGAAAGAGGTCGTTCTTTACGACTACTGGAGATCGTCCGCCAGCTATCGCGTCCGTATCGCGCTCAACCTGTTGGGGATCGACTATACGACTGTGCCGGTTAACTTGCTGGAGGGAGCGCACAGACGCCCCGATTATCTCGCACTCAATCCTCAGGGCTTGGTGCCGACATTGGTGATCGACGGGAAGACGCTGACACAGTCCCTTTCAATCATCGAATATCTGGCGGAGCTTCGGCCGGAATGTGGGCTACTGCCATCGGACATTCTGGATCGACAACACGTGCGGGCGCTCGCATATGCGATCGCCATGGACATCCATCCGATCTGCAACACGCACGTGGTCGCTCATCTCATGACCATAGTGGATGAAACTGATGCCCGCGAAGAATGGATGAAGCACTTCATTTCGGACGGCCTTCACCGGCTGGAGGCTGTGCTCGACAAGCTGGATGGGCAGTTCAGCTTCGGGGATGCGCCGACAATGGCGGATCTTTGCCTTGTGCCGCAGGTCTACAATGCCCGCCGCTGGGGCGTTGATATGAGTGGCCTCAAGCGCATCGTCGATATCGACAGCCGGTGCGCGCAATTGCCTGCCTTTCAGGCGGCGCATCCCGACCGCGCAAAACCATAACGCAAGATCGGCGGATTTCCATTCGTCGGCAAAGCTGCTTAAAAGCAATCAACCGCGAGGACTAATCGCTTTTTGAGAGGTCAGGCTAATTCCGTCACGGAACCAGTTGCTTTTACTCAATGTTCCACGTTCGGCAGCAGCGCCGTCAGCAGACCGATCAGTGGCAGGAATGCGCAGACTTCGAAGACGAATTCGACGCTCGTCCAGTCCGCCAGCGCACCGAGCGCCGCCGCTCCTATCCCGCCCATGCCGAAAGCAAAGCCGAAGAACAGGCCCGAGACCATGCCGACCCGTCCGGGCATCAGTTCCTGAGCGTAGACGACGATCGCCGAAAAGGCCGAGGCAATGACGATCCCGATGATGACGCTCAGGACGACCGTGATCGGAAGGTTCGAGTGGGGCAGGGCCAAGGTGAAGGGAAGGATGCCGAGTATCGATCCCCAGATGACCTTCTTTCGACCGATGCGATCACCGACGGGACCACCGATCAGCGTGCCTGTCGCGACGGCTGCAAAGAAAACGAACTGGTAAATCTGAGCCGCCTTCGCCGATATCCCGAACCGCTCCACGAGGTAGAAATTATAGTAGCTGGTGAAGCTGGCGAGGTAGAAATACTTGGAGAATATGAGCGCGACGAGAATGGCGATCGCAGTGCCGATTTTCCAACGGGAGAGCGCAGGGGTCGTGGCTGAGGCCGCCCTCTTGCGCGGCGCCGCAAGGTGCGGTGCGTTCACTTGGTACCAGCGGCCGAGGCCTGTCAGGATGAGAATGCCGACCAAGGTGATGACCGAAAAATGGGCAAGATAGTGCTGTCCGTTGGGCAATACGAAAAATGCCGCCAGCAGCGGGCCGAGCGATGTCCCGAGATTGCCGCCAACCTGAAACAATGATTGCGCGAAACCATGCTTTCCGCCGGAAGCCATACGAGCAATACGTGACGATTCCGGATGGAATATCGAGGACCCGATGCCAAGCATTGAAGCGCCGATCAGCAGCACGGGGTAGCTGGGGGCAAATGCCACCACCAGCGTCCCTGCCATCGAACACGCCATTCCAAAAGGCAATGAATAGGGCTGTGGCCGGCCATCCGTATACCAGCCGACGACAGGTTGAAGGATCGACGCAGTGATCTGATAGACAAGCGTCAGCACGCCGAGCTGACTGAACGACAAGTCGAATGCAATCTTCAGGACGGGATAGGTCGCGGGAAGAAGTGCCTGCGTTACGTCGTTGATGAAATGGCAGAGACTGGCCGCCACCAGGACGGGCATGATTGTCATGGAAGCCGAAACCCTCGGCGCTTCAATTGTCTGGCTCATCGTCGCCTCTTTACTTGCTTTACGCTCCTGATAATGAAATGGCAGTCGGCCCGCCACCGCGAGTAGGCGAAATTATAACGAGACTGGGCCAGGATGGTCAGAAACATCAGGATTGAAGATTACATAGACGCTCCAAGGCCGCTGATTGCCTTGGGCAACGACTATAGGGATGGCCATTTTGTCGAGCCGCACCACCATAGTCGCGGCCAACTCCTGTACGGCTATTCGGGTGTCGTCATGGTGACAACGCCCACGGGGACATTTGTCATGCCGCCGCAACGTGGGATGTGGATCCCGGCCGGCGTGATCCATAGTGTCCGCATGCTGGGGGCGGTCACGATACGCAGCCTTTATGTCGACCCGCGATGCGTCGAGGGGATGCCCGAGCACTGTCAGGTCGTCGAGATAACGCCGTTGCTGCGCCAGCTCGTCACCGAGGCAGTGGATATATCGGTGGAGTATGACGTCTCAGGTCGCGACGGCGCGCTCATGGCACTGATAGCGCACGAGCTGGTGCGGCTTCAGCCATTGCCGCTGTCCCTTCCGCTTCCAGCGGATCAGGCCCTTGCAAAACGGTGCCGTGCCTTCCTGATGTCGCCGACAACGCACGATACCATCGATGCCTGGTCACAATCGCTGAACATGAGCCGCCGTGCCTTCACGCGTCTGTTTCGCCAGGAGACTGGCCTAAGCTTCGTCGAGTGGAAGCAGCAGGCCTGCCTGGTTGCCGCCTTGCCCCGATTGGTGGCGGGCGACCCGGTGACGGCAATTGCGCTTGACCTCGGATACAAAAATCCCGCCGCCTTCACCTCGATGTTCAAGCGGAGCTTCGGCTACTCGCCGCGTGAAATCAGGCGTGATCGGACTTGAACCAACCGCGCCAAATTTTTATTTTTCAAGAGAAATCACCGATGCGGAGACCTCTCGATAGGCAGCCTCATTCGGAGATGATCTTGCGAGCAATAGTATAGGGTTCAAGGATCGAGGCATTCAGCTCGATTCCGAGCCCAGCGCCTTCGGGTACGGAAACCGTGCCATCACCATTGACCTTCGGCCTGCCTGCCAGCTCCAGAAGCGGATTCGGGCCGACGTCATATTCCAGATAGGGGAATGGCTGGCTCCCGCCGGAGCGATGGCGCGGCAGTGTCGAGATGAAATGCAGAGCTGCATGGAAATTGACGGTGCTTCCCCAGACGTGCGGGATAACAGGACGATTGTACATATCGGCCAATGTCGCGACTTGCCCGACCCCGGTAAGACCGCCGCAGATGGCGATATCAGGCTGCAGGATATCCATACAGCCCTCCGACAGGAACGGACGGAAGGCAGCGGGAGTCATCAGGGCCTCACCACCGGCGATCGCCGCTTTGATGTGATTTGCGGCCAGGCGGTAGCCCTGGATATCCGTCGGCGTCACCGGTTCCTCAATCCAGAGCGGAGCCGCTTCTTCCATCAAGGCCGCGGTCGCAATTGAACGCCGCGCCGTACAGGATTGATTGAAATCGATCATGAGGTCGGCATCCGCGCCGATCTGCCTGCGCGCGCCAAGTGCGGCGGCGACATCGTCTCCCGGATTGAAGCCGCTTCGCAGTTTCAGCGCGCGAAAACCTTCCTTCAAATAGCCATCGATCTCTCGCTCGAAATCCCGATAGGGATGACCGTTCGGCTTGAAGAACGGGCCGCTGGCATAGGCAAGCACCTTGTCGCGTCGTGCGCCGCCGAGCAGGCTCGATAGCGGTATGCCATAGGCGCGTGCCGTCAGGTCGTGCAAAGCCATGTCGACGGCAGCAATGGCCACCATGATGCCATCGCCTTCGTTCGCTTCACGCATTGTCTGCCATAGCGCCTTGATATGGGTGGGGTCGCCTCCAATCAGATGGCGGGCGAGTTGCTGTTCGACCATCGCCGCGGCAGTGCCAGGAGAAACCCACGCCTCGCCCCAACCGGAAAGCCCTCCTGCTACGATCTCCACCAGAAGTGTCTGGCGGCTCGGAAAGAAGATGAGGGCATTTCCAATCGGCTCCGATAACGGAGCCGAAAGATGGTAGAGGCGAAGTTCGGATATTCTCATGATTGTGTCCTTGCGGATAGCGGGCGGGCAATCCTGGGACGGATCATGTCCCTCATGCTGTACCCGAGAAGGAAGATGGCAGCGGCAGTGATTGCCATTACCGCTGCCAGAAACAGAAGAGCGCCCTGGAAGCCGCCGGTCGCGTCGCGAACCCAGCCGATGATCGTCGGACCAAAGAAGCCGCCCGTGCTGCCGACGGAATTGATAAGGGCGATACCGGCGGCCGCGGCAGTTCCTGTCAAAAGCGTCGAGGGGAAGATCCAGATCGTCGGCGAAGCGCCGCCGATACCGGCCGCGCCGATCGTCAGGCCAATAAGGCCGATGATCGGATTCGTCGCGAAAGCGGCCATCACGAAACCCACTGCGCTTGCGAGAAATGGTCCGGCCGTATGCCAGACGCGCTCTCCGGTTTTATCGGAATGGCGACCGACAACGATCATTGCGACAGCCATGAAGGCGGGCGGGATGGCGGAGACGAAACTGGTCTGGATGTTGGAGAGGCCGAATTGCTTGATGAACTGCGGCATCCAGATCGCGATCCCCGTCGTACCGATGACGAGGCCGACCGCAATCAAGCACATCAGCAGAACGCGCGGATCAACCAGGGCACGTCCAACGGAAAAACGCTCCACGGTTTCCTGCGCCTCGCGTTCGTTATCCAGGCGATTGGTCAGCCACTGCCGTTCCTCGTCATTCAGGAAGGAGGCCGTCTTGGGCTCCTCCGGAAGAGCAAAGAGCACCACCAGACCCATGATGAGAGCGGGCACTCCTTCGATCAGGAACATCCACTGCCAGCCGTGGAGGCCGGCCACACCATTGAGATTTTCCAGAATGAGCCCCGATATCGGCGCTCCTATGACTGAGGCGAGGGGAACCGCCACGTTGAATGAGGCAAACATTCCGCCCCTGTATGCGCGGGGAAACCACAAGGTCATGTAGAAGATCATGCCTGGAAAGAAGCCTGCTTCGGCAGCGCCCAACAGGATGCGAACGATATAGAAGCTCGCCGGGCTCCAGACGAACGCCGTCGCGGCGGAAAGAATGCTCCAGGTAATGAGGATGCGGGCAATCCAGCGACGCGCACCGACGCGCGCCAGCATCAGGTTGCTCGGCAATTCGCACAGGACGTAGCCCAGGAAAAAGATGCCGGCGCCGAACCCAAAGGCCGAAGCGGAAAAGCCAAGATCCTGGTTCATGGTCAATGCTGCGAAACCGATATTCACGCGATCGAGAAACGCCGCCAGATAGCAAAGCATAAGGATCGGCAATATTCGCTTTGCAGCCTTGGATATGATGTCTGGTCTGTCTGTCATTATTCTTTCCTCCCACAGTACGGCGGCCAGCCGCTTGTGTAGCTTCTATCGAATATTGACATTTCCAATCAAATGAGTTTTTCAAAGATAGGGATATAGGATTATTCAATATGCGGATAACGCTTGCCCAGGTCGAAGCCTTTTACTGGACGGTTCAACTTGGCTCGGCGCAAAAGGCCGCACAGCACCTTAATCTCGCGCAGCCAACGGTCTCGTTGCGCTTGAAGGATCTCGGCGAAGCGCTAGGCGTCGAATTGCTGGAGCGCTCGAGCCGGGGCCTTGTCATGACGGCGGAGGGCCGCCTGCTGCTGCCCCGCGTCAAGGCGATCATGACGGAAGTGCAAGGTATCCAGCAACAGGATCCGGCCCGCGCTGTGGTGGGCGCCATTCGTGTCGGTTTGGCAGAGGGTTTCGCGGTCAATTGTCTGGCGCCGCTGCTGGCGGGCCTCCTGGAGGATCATCCGGCACTACAGCCGGAATGGGTTGTCTCGACCAGCACGACGCTGGAATCCTCGCTTCTGGACGACAAGCTCGATGTTGCGGTCCTGCTCAATCCGACCGGGCACGAAAAACTGGCGCTGAAGCCGCTAGGCCCGCAACCGACACATTGGGTTGCTCCAGCCTCGTGGAAGATGGGCAGCTCGGTTGAACCCAAGGACCTGTGGGACAAGCCGATCATCTCGAATCCGCCGCCTTCCGCCATGTATCGCCAGATCACCCACTGGTTTGCGCTTGCCGGAATACAGCCGGAGAAGGTCAGTATCTGCAACAGCGTTGCAGTAATCCCCGAGCTGGTAGCAGCAGGCCTGGGCGCGGGCATTCTGCCGACGCGGATGGCTGATCGCTATGTCGCGGAAGGGAGCATACAGCTGCTGCCTTCCAGCCCCAGGATCGAGAACGGCAGGCTCTTCCTCGGATCGAGAGCCGGCGTGACCGAACCGAAGACGGTGGCTGTCGAGCGGACAACCAGTCGGGTACTGGAGAAGATGCGCTACCTGGAAGTCGATGAAAAGATGCCGTAAGGCAGCATGATTTCACGGTTTGTCGAGGCTCTGCTTGCCTTTCAGACCTTCGCCATTGCATCCATAGCAACAACGATGCAGCATATACTTCGCTTGGCGCGGCAGCAGGATAATAAACAGGGCAGTCTCGACGAAATAGTATTTATTGTTTGGCTTCCGGCAAAGAGGGACCGGCACCATAATGGTGACACGCGCACAACAGGTTGGCGTCATTGTCGGTCTTGCCATTGTCGCAGTGCTGACGATCTTGCGGGCGAGCGACCCGCAGTTGCTGCAACTGGCCCGTGATTTGACGTTTGACCAATATCAGCGCCTGGTCCCGAGGAAATTCGAGAATGTGCCCGTCCGCGTCATAGACATCGACGAAGCGTCTCTTCGGGAATTCGGGCAGTGGCCATGGCCGAGAAATCGGGTCGCCGCGCTGGTAGACAGGCTTTCCGATATGGGAGCCTCGGCAATTGCGTTCGATGTTCTGTTCGCGGAGCCCGATCGCCTGTCGCCACGCAATGTCGTTCGCGATGTCAGCGGCATCGATCCGTCGCTTCTCAGCCAATTGCCGGACAATGACGAGATTTTCGCGAAATCGCTGACCGGAAAACCGGTGGTGCTGGGCTTTGGTCTTTCGAACGAGGGCAATTATCTGCCCCCCGTGCTGGCCGGCTTTGCCTTCACCGGCGAAAGCCCTGTCGGGGCACCTCCCGCCATCAAGGCCGCCACGCCACTAAGGCCACAGCTGCAGGCCAATGCCACGGGCATCGGACATATCAGCCTCAATCCGGGCGCATCCTCCGCTGTGGTGCGAGCCGTCCCGCTATTTCTCAGCGACGGCAAGCAGCTCTATCCCAGCCTTGCGCTCGAGGCGCTGCGCGTAGCACAGGGCTCGTCCACCTACGTGCTGGCCGGTGCCCCGGACACGCCAAACACGATGACCCGCGCGAAGATCGGGGATTTCGTCGTCCCGGTAACGGCTTCGGGCGAGCTTTGGCTCTATGTCAGCCCAGACACATCTGAAAGATATATTTCCGCGAGCAAGGTCTTGGCTCCGGAGGGGCCTTCTGCTGATGTCAGATCGGCCATCGAAGGCAGCATCGTTTTTGTCGGCACTTCCGCCGCCGGTCTTCAGGACGTCCGCACCACGGCGCTGGGTGAAAATGTCCCGGGCGTTTCCATCCATGCGCAGATCGTCGAGCAGATCCTTTCCGGGCATTTCCTTTCCCGGCCGGATTGGGCAAATGGAATGGAGATTTTGTCTATTGCCGTGCTGGGTAGCTTGTTGGTTATCCTGACCACTTTCGTTACTCCAGCGGTCGCGCTCGCTTGCGGGCTGTTGATAACATTGCTCGCGCTTGCTGCATCATGGGCAGCGTTCCTCTATGCTGGTCTCCTCTTCGACCCCTTGGCGCCGATCGTCGCCGGCTCCATCACCCATTTCGCCGCCACGGCATTCCGCTTCCTCGTGACCGATCGAGAGCGGCGCGACGTACGGCGGGCTTTCGGCCACTATCTCTCGCCGTCTCTGCTCTATCGCGTCGAGCATACGCGAGACGCCTTGCGTCTCGGGGGCGACGATCGCGAGCTGACCGTCATGTTCGTCGATGTGCGAAACTTCACCCAGATCAGCGAAGCGATGACGCCGGCAGCCGTCGTCAATTTCCTCAACACGTTGCTCGATGCGCTGAGCCACCACGTCATCGCAAACGAGGGCACGCTCGACAAGTTCATCGGCGACTCCATCATGGCTTTCTGGAACGCTCCCGTGGATGTCGTCGATCATGCCGGCAAGGCTGTCCATGCCGCGCTTGGCATGCGGGAAACGCTCACGCGTCTCAATGACAGCGATGCGTTCGGCTTCGGCCCCGAACGAAAGGTCGGCATAGGCATCGGCATACACACGGGACTTGCCTGCGTTGGAAACATGGGGGCGCAGACACGCTTCAACTACTCGGCTGTCGGTGACGCGGTCAACATCGCCGCGCGCATCGAATCCACTTGCAAGGATATCAACTTCGATATCCTGGTGTCCGACACGACAGCGCGCTTACTGCCTGCGTCGGCACTGCTTGAGGCGGGCGCGCTCACGCTCAAGGGAAAAAGCACCCGGACCACGCTTTTTGCTGTCGTGGGTGACGCCGGCATGGCGAAATCTGCCGCATTTGTCGAGCTTCAGGCTCTTCACCGACAGCTCGTCGATGTCTTGCGAACGCGGTCGACGAGCAGTCGCAAGCTTCTCGGCGCCGCAAAACGCAAGGCGGCGATCTTGGCAACGGGCCTGCCCGGATTTTACGAGCGGATCTCGCGCCGGTCCGATCACTTTCTCTCCGACCCGGCAGTCAGGACGGATCACGCCGAGACATGATTGGATCCCTGATCGATGCCTGGCGGGGGCGAGGCGTTATCGATGGTGATCTCCACCATTATTTCGACCCCCGTCATGATCCCCTCGCCCACGTCCGTGGTTGTCCCGGCCCCAGCCGTGGTCGTGTCTACCGTCACGGTCATGATCATGATCGTGGTCGTGGTCGCGATCGTGATGCCTGCCCCGGCCGTCGTGATCCTTGTCCGGACCGCTGGGCTTACCCGGCGTGCTCGGAGGGTCGGGGGTATTCGGTGTGCTCGGCGCTTGCGGCGCTGCAGGTGCGCTGGGCGCTGCCGGCGAGCTTGGAGCCGTGGGAGTATCGGGTGCCCTCTGGGGAGCCGGTGCGGATGGCGGCGCGGCTCGGGGAGAAATCCCATTCGGCCGCTCTCTTGTCGCGGTGGCCAGACCGCATCCTCCTGAGCCGGCAAAACCCAATTGCCCGGCGAGCTGTTGGTCGCCAGACAGGAACGGCAGAGCCTGCTGATTGCCGAGCGTCCTTAAGACGTCGCGATTGACCCGGCGGGCATCGCTCACGCCGCCACTCGGTGAGGCGACGACCACATCGCATTTTTGCTTCAACTGTTTGCAACCGCCCGCGCCGCAGAACTGGACGGCACCATTCAAGAGAACGACCGCCGTCCGGCCATTACGATCGACATAGAAATCAAACGCAGTTCCGCGCACCCCGATCGTCCCCGCAGGTGTCACGATCTGGTAGGCGGAGGAGTTCGAATTTCCGCTGATCCAGCGAAACGTTCCCTTCGCGGCCTTTATGGTGAGCTTCTTTACCGAGCCGGAATCATCGAAAACGAACTTGTCGATGACCACGGAAGAGCCCCAGCCGACCGCGAGCTTGGTACCGTCACGAAAGGTGAACTGACCCAGGCCGGATTGCGAGGTGCGGATTCGCTCGTCGCGATGCACGCGATCGTCGACGGCTAGGGGACCGCCGTCACCCGAAACCTCGGTTTTGATCAAGACGGCTTGGCCAACCTCCTCGGCGGCTTTCGACTGCAACGGGGCGAGTAGGATAACGCTGAACAACACGAATGCGGCGGCCCGCAGATGCAACATCGAACCCTCCCCAAGTGATCAGGTTTTACCATGGGATAAGGGCTCACGTCCCATCATCCTTTCTGGGTAAAAAGGATGCCGTTGGAGTTCCGTGCGGGTGAGTTTTCGCCTTCGCGATGCCGTTTCAGCTGGAGATGATATCGAGGGCGATCAGGCCGACGATGGGGCGATCTGACGCTGGTCAGTCCGCCAAAGGCCAACTGTTCCGGAAGATACGGATATGAGGTATTGAGATCTTGGCTGGCGAACCGGACAGTCCAGCCCAATATCCAGAGATCCAAGGCCGTCGCCAGCGCTCATCTTAATACCGGCGACGGCCACGCCTGCGTCCCCCTGCAGGCTTGTGATAACTAGCATCCGCTAATTTTCTCGAAATTTAAAAAAGACATGAGGTTGAAAACAATCAGCCTTACGTAAGGTAAACTCCTACAACCCCATGTCCCAGCATACGTATAATATTGGGAGAGCCGACAACGCGACTGTTACAAGTAAAGCAGTACAGAATTTCAACGTTTGGCTTCTGCGATCGTGTCGCTCATCCGAATCAATTCTCACCACGCTCGCCTGCCTCGCTCTATTAACGCAGAACCTGTCTAACTAAAGCAGCGTTGCTCGGGGGAGTCGAGTCGGCGCAATTCAATCATCATTGCGGGAGTCATCAATACGTGATCCCGCCGATTGAATGAACGTTTCCTACCGATGCGGCGGTGATTGCCGGGAAATGAAAGCGGTCGCTGGGCTGCGGGAATCCTTAATACCAGCCGTCAGCCATCGACGCTTTGCGTCTGTTCATAAAGTCGCCGAGGGCCTCGTCGATCGCGATGTCGAGGGGCGGCTCTTCGTAGCTTTCGAGCGTCCGCTTCCACTGCCTGTTGGCGCGGGTTGCGATATCGGTCGAACCGCCTTCCTCGCTCCATTTCTCAAAGGGCTCATTGTCTGAAAGCGTAGAATCCCAGAATGCGGTCTGGTAGTTCCGCATCGTGTGAGCCGAGCCTAAGAAATGGCTGCCTGGCCCGACCTCTTCGAAGGCATCGAAGGCGAGCGTATTGTCATCGACGGTGACGCCGGCAAGATAGGAGTGCAGCGCGCCGCAGAGGTCTGTGTCCATCACGAATTTCTCGTAGGACATGGCGAGAAGCCCATCCAGGAAGCCGGCTGAGTGGAGGATGAAGTTCGCTCCGCAGTGAATTGCCGATAGCATCGACATCAGGCCCTCCTGCATGGCCTGACCGTCCGGGAGCTTGGAATTTGAGAAGTTGCCGGCGCAGCGCAGGGGGAGCTTCAGCCGCCGTGCGAGTTGACCGATGACCATCGAGCCGATGGCCGGCTCCGGTGTGCCGAAGGTAGGCGACCCTGAGCGAAGCGACATGGACGAGAGGAAGTTTCCGAAGATGACCGGCGCGCCCTTACGCTCGAGCTGGGTCAGGGCACAGCCCGCCAGGGTCTCGGCGTAGGATTGCGCAATGGCTCCGGCATTGGTGACCGGACCCATCGCGCCGCCGAGAATGAAGGGCACGATGACGGCGGCCTGATTAGCACGGGCATAGGCTCGCAGCGATTTCGTCATGGTGCCGTCCCAGACGAGCGGCGAGTTGACGTTGACATTGCCCAGGATAACGCAGTTCCGGTCGACAAAATCGGTACCGAAAAGAATGCGCGTCATCTCGATCGAATCTTCAGCACGATCTTCTGCCGTCACCGAACCCATGAAGGCGCGATCGGAATATTTGATGTGGCTGTAGACCATGTCGAGGTGGCGCTTGTTGACGGGCACGTCGACCGGCTCGCAGATGGTGCCGCCGGAATGGTGCAGCCACGGGCTTGCTTGGGCGAGTTTTATGAAATTCCGAAAATCCTCGATCGTGCCGTAACGGCGTCCTTTATCGAGATCCATGACGAAAGGTGAACCATAGGCCGGGGAGAAGACGACCTTGTCGCCCCCGATCTGAACGCTGTTGGCCGGATTTCTGGCGTGCTGCGTAAACTCCCAAGGCGCCGATGCAACGATCTCATGGAGCATCCCCGGCTCGAATTTGACCCGGACACCGTCGACCTTCGCTCCGGCTCGCTTCCAGTGATCGACCGCCGCGGGATCGTCGCGGAACTCGATGCCGATCTCTGCGAGGATACGATCCGCGGTCCGCTCGATCTTCTGAAGATTTTCTTCCGACAAGATGTCATAGGTCGGAATATTGCGAACAATATACGGGGCGCCGTGCGGCTTCGCGCTTCCATCCCGACGCGCGGCTCTTCCACTGCGTCCCCGTCTGACAGTCCCTTCCTCGATTGCCGCCTCGGTCATATCCGCCTCCGTAATTTGGACAGAGGCTAGGACGACCTCGACGCTTTGTGACGCTGGAAAAAACTTGGTCTTAGTATAAGCTCTATTTATGGAAACGTTTCGAAGACTGCTTCCTTCCGCATCGAGCCTGATCATCTTCGAGGCAGCGGGGCGTCACCAGAATTTCAGCCGGGCGGCCGAAGAACTCGGCATGACCCAGGCGGCCGTCTCTTATGCCGTCAGAAAACTCGAGGACCAGCTTGGCGTGCCGCTCTTCCATCGCGAGCACCGCAGTGTCGAGTTGACCGATGCTGGCGAGAGGTTCCACGTGGACGTCACCGTTGGCCTGTCGCGTATCCAGAAGTCGGCGGAAGATATTCGCATGAAAGGACGGGAATCGAATGTCACGCTTGCTGCATCGACTGCCTTCGGCTCGATGTGGATGCTGCCACGGCTCGCCCGGCTGCGTGCCGACCTCCCGGATATCGACCTACGCATCCAGACGAGCGTCCGGGACCTCGATCTGGACGATGAGCCGATCCCGCTCGGCGTGCGAGGTGGCGATCCGGCAAAATGGCCGCGATATTATTCCGTGATGCTGGCACCGGAGATCGTCTTTCCGGTCGCCAGTTCGAGCTTCGTTGAAAAACGCGGACGTCCCGAGCGTCCCGAAGATTTGCTGCAACTGCCGTTGATCCATCTGGAAGAGCCTGTGAGGGCGGCCTGCGACTGGTCCGAATGGTTCGCGAGCGCGGGGGTTCGCTACTCCGCCCAGCCCCGGCGGCTGGCAATCAATGACTACGTCCTCGTTATTCAGGCCGTCCTGGCAGGCGAAGGCGTGGCGCTCGGATGGCAGCACCTGGTCGAAGAACAGCTTCGATCGGGTGCGCTTGTCGCTGTTGGCAGCCACGTCCTCGATACAAATCTTGCCTTCCATGTGGTTTGGCCCCGATCACGTGAACTGAACGCTCAGGCACGGCGTGTGCGTGATTGGCTGGTCGAAGAGGGAAGACGCAGCCATTCGAAGGACGAGCTGCATCTCGGTTCCACGTAATTGCCCTTGGAGCCCTGAGATACCGGGTTCATCTCGCGTAGGTTTCTACCATGGAGACAATCCGCTTGGCGGCGGCGACCGCGGCGGCGCGATCCTGAGAGTAATTTAGACGCACGCTTGTCAGCGTTCGCGGACTGAATTCCGACCCTGGTGTCACGATCACGTTCGCCTGCTGACGCAACAGCGCGACGAATTCCTTTGGCGCAACGCGCAGCTCGGGCAACTTCGGGAACAGGTAGCTTCCTGCCTTGGGTATCGCGACCGGAAGGTTGGCGCTGCGGAATATCGTGACGAGGTCGTCGCGAATTGCCTGATGCAAGCGGATTCGCTCCTCCATCCATCCAGCGGGTTCCGCAAACCAGGTGTGCAAAACGGCCTGATTGTAGCCTGGGGCGCGAAGCGAAACGATGGCCTGCAGCTTCTCCATCCGCTGAATGATCTTCTCAGAGCCGAACGCGACGCCTAGCCGATATCCGCTCAGGGATTCGGTCTTCGACGGCCCCATGATCGTAATGAGATTGTCGTCGCCGGCCTTGGCCCGCAGATGCGTATAGGTGTTGCCGCTATAGAGAAGGCGGGAATAAAGCTGATCGGCGATGACCGTGGCGCCGAACCGTTTTGCGAGAGCCGCGATCTGTTCGATCTCATCTGCTGAGTAGACGGCTCCTGTGGGATTGTTCGGATTCGAGAAGATGAAGAGCCGGGCGTCTGCCTCGAAGGCAGCCTCCAGCGCGGCAAGGTCGAGTCCCTTCAGCTCGTCTTCATCGAGATAGCCGAGTTGAACGGGAACGATCTCGCCGCCAAAGAACTGGACGAGCTTTCTGTTGGCGAAATAGTCCGGCTGAACAATCGCGACCTTGTCGCCGGCAGCCACTGTGGACGCGACGGCCAGAAACAGCGCGCCTTGCGTACCGGGCGTCAGAATAACCTGCTGATCGCCTGAGATCGGCGCCCCTGTGAAAGCTGCCAGCCGCTCGGCCACCACCTCACGAATGTCGCGCGAGCCGCGATACTCCGTATATGCCTGTTTGCCACCATCCCGGACACCCTGTTCGAACGCTTCGAAGGAGTTCGGTGCGGGCAGGAAGGCATCGACATCGCCGTGGGAAAAATCCACCAACCGACCATCGAATTTCTCACCGATCATCTTCCCGGTCAGGTCTGCGGCGACCTGTCGCACCTCTTGCCCCGGCGCATTATCCGTCGCCAAGGCTGCGAACTTCCGGTCGATTGCGTCCAGCATTTGCATAGTCCTCCACAAAAGTTATTTGCCAAGCCCCCGGAACTGCTCCGCCGCAAAGCCTGAATTCAACGCACAGACAATTTTGCCGGTGATGTCGCCGTGGATGATTGGCTTGCTTGCGCAAAAGACGAGGTCGCGAAGCGAATAGTCGTTCGCCGGAGTATATGCAGCTCTACCCGCATTTCGCAAAGGGCCGCGACGTTTTCGCCAACAACTCGTTCCGGCTTGCCTTGCGGACTTATCCCTGTTTATCACCATCGGGTACTGCGGTTTTTCGGAGGGAAAAGTGTCCGGGCAGAAGATCAAGATAGCCATCAACGGGTTCGGGCGCATCGGCCGTTCGCTCCTGCGGATATTGCTGAATGACGATCGAAACTTTGAGCTGGTCCTCATCAACGACGTCGCTCCGCTCGCCAGCTGCGCCTACCTGTTTCAATACGACAGCGTGTTTGGGCCATGGCGTGAAGAAGTAACCGCTCTGGACCAGGTACTGCAGATTGGGAAACGGAATATCCGCTTCTTCAACGAGAACGATGTCAGGCGACTGGATCTTCAGGGAGTGGATGTCCTACTAGAATGCACCGGACAGCCCTACACCCGCGAATATGCCTCTCGGGGCCTGGAGGCTGGAGCCAAACGGGTGCTGATCTCCGGCCCAGCCGAGGCTGCCGATGCCACGATGATTCTTGGCGCCAACGAAGAGGTCTTCACCGGACAAACCATCATCTCAAACGGCTCCTGCACGACAAACGCCCTGGTGCCGCTCTTGAAAGTGATCGACGACGCCTATGGGATCATCGGTGGGCAGATGACGACGGTTCACTGCTATACCGGAAGTCAGCCGACCGTCGATCAACCGCGGGATGATTTTGCCCGCAGCAGAGCTGCCGCTCTTTCGATGGTTCCGACGAGCACGAGTGCACACAAGCTTTTAAGCAAGGTACTTCCACATCTTGCTGGAAAAATCGAGGCGCGTGCGATCCGTGTTCCAACGGCAAGCGTTTCTGCAATCGACTTGACCGTGGTGCTGAAGCAGGCACCCACTCGTGATGAGGCGATCGAGCGCCTGAAACAGATTGCGGCAGGTTCACCCGTCCTCGGCTGGATCGAAAAGCCACTGGTTTCGGTCGACATGCGCGCGCGGCCGGAATCGCTTGTCATTTCCGGCCCAGAGATCTCCGTATCTCCCGGAGGGCTGCTACGCGTCTTCGGCTGGTATGACAACGAATGGGGCTTTGCAAACAGGATGCTTGATGTTGCCGACCTAATTGGCCTGAAACCCTAGACCAACGGGCGCCGCAGCGCCCGTCACCCGATTGACGTTCTCCTAAATGACGACATCATGCGTAGCTTCGCGTCGTCCGATTGTCCGTTACCTCCTTGAGGATATCGGCCGCCTTTTCCGCAATCATGATCGTCGCGGCGTTCGTATTGGAAGAGATTAGTCGCGGCATTACCGAGCTGTCGCATACCCTCAGTCGGTCGATGCCGCGGACCTTCAGCTCGGGATCGACGACGGAATCGCTGCCGCCGCCCATCCGGCAGGTGCCGACGGGATGATAGGCAGAACGCGCATATTGTCTGGCGAACTCCCGGTATTCCGCCTGGCTGCGGATCGTTCCATCCGGCAAATGCAGCCGTTTCACGAAGGGCCTGAAGGCCGGCTGCGACAGGATTTCCTGGCTGATCTTGATGCCGTCGACGGCGCGCTCGAGATCGTAGGGCTCGGCAAAGGCGTTGGGATCGATATCGGGGGCGATAGCCGGATCTTTCGAGCGGAGCTTTACGTGACCGCGCGAACGCGGACGCACGTGATAGGAGTTGAGCGTGCAGCCGTTTCCGCCAGGGACGCCGCCGATACCCTCTTCCACGCCGGCGCCGGGAAGGAAATGAAACTGGATATCCGGCGTCTTCTCCTCGTTGTCGCCCCACCAGAAGCCGCCGCCCTCGACGATATTCGAAGCGACCGGTCCTTTGCCGAACAAGGCATATTCGATGCCAGCAGCAATCTGCCAGTGGCGCTTCTTGTAGCGATCGATACCGTGGGGACCGGAAAGTTCCGCAAGCACGTCGACATCCATGTGATCCTGCAGGTTCTTGCCCACCTGCGGCAGATCTCTGATAACGTCGATGTCGAGCGCGCGCAGCTCGTCCGCAGGCCCCAGCCCGGACAACATCAGCATTTTTGGGGAGCCGATTGCTCCGGCCGTCAGGATGACTTCGCGGTCGGCGCGCAGGACGACCGGGCGGCCATTTTCGACGATCTCGATGCCGACGGCACAACCGTTCTCGATGACGATACGGTTGACCATCGCGTCTGTGCGGACGGTGAGGTTCTTTCGCCCTGTAGCGGGCCTGAGATAGCCCACGGCGGTGCTGCTGCGACGGCCACCGCGTGTCGTCGTCTGGTAGAAGCCGGCACCCGCCTGAGATCCGGCGTTGAAGTCGGGATTGAAGGGAAGGCCTGCCTCCTGCGCCGCGCGCACGAACACGCGTGTCAGCGGGTGCGGGACCTGCGAACTGACGCCGAGCGGACCTTCGGTACCATGGTGAAGACCGCCGAACGTATCGTTGCCTTCGGATTTGCGGAAATAAGGCCTTACATCCTCGTAACCCCAGCCGGCGCATCCTTCGAGGTCGCGCCACCCGTCGTAATCCTCGGGGCATCCGCGGGTGAAGACCTGGGCATTGATCGAACTGCCGCCGCCGAGCACGCGCGCCTGCGGATAGACCATTTTCCGTCCTGCCAGTTCACGGCCCGCCACCGTTTCATATCCCCAGATGAGGGGGCCGGCTGTCATCTTGAAGAAGCCGACCGGCAGATGAATATACATGTTGGTGTCACGCGGGCCGGCCTCGAGCAAGGTCACGGTAACATCCGGATCCTCGCTCAGGCGCGCAGCAAGGACACACCCCGCCGAGCCGCCCCCGACGATGATGTAATCAGGCATTCTCTCCTCCGATAAATTTATGCGGGCGCCGGGATCTCATTGTCCGGGCAATAAATCGCAGTCACCATCTCAAGTCTCTTGCTCCGCGTCAAGAGAAAGGGTACGGTTATCGTCTTGAAGGGTTGTCGTACAAATGCTATGACCAACTCGCTCTTGGATCCGGATGTCGTAGGAGAAGGACGACACCCGATCTTCGTCATTCAACGGGAGGTTTTCGAATGACTGACAGGACTAATTCGCGTTTTGCTGCCATGAATCGCCGGTCGTTTCTCGCCACCGTCGCGGCAGGCGCGACCGTGGCCGCATTGCCCCGGCAACTCTTCGCGGCCGACAAGCCGACGCTCGTAACGTCGATCCGTTCGCTGTCCAATCCTTACCATGCGGTATGGAAGACCGGTGCCGAAGCCTTTGCACAGTCGATCGGGCTGGACCACGTCACGCTGGTGTCGGAGGGCAACAGCGAGAAGGGTATTGCCGACATCAAGGCGATGCTTGCCAAGACCGGCGGCAACATGGTGCTGAATTCCGACCCGAACGACACGCCGGACGCACGTCCGATCGTCGAGGCTTGCGCCAAGGCGGGAGCCTATGTCGTTACCCAGTGGAACAAGCCGGACGATCTGCACCCAAAAGACTTCAACCCTTACTATGTCTCGCATATCGAGTTCGACGGCATCTCCAGCGGCAAACAGATCTCCGAAATCCTGTTCAAGACGATGGGCGGCAAGGGCGGCATCATCGCGCTCGGCGGCCAGATCTCGAATACGGCGGCGATCGAGCGCAAGAAGGGTCTTGAAGACGCCCTGGCCGCCAACCCCAATATCAAGCTCCTCGATTTCCAGGTCGCGAACTGGAAATCGTCGGAAGCCTATGACCTCACCAGCAATCTTCTGACACGCTTCGGCGACGACGTGACAGGCGTCTGGGCCGCCAATGACGACATGGGCACCGGTGCGCTTGAAGCTCTGCGCGCGGAAAATCTCGCCGGCAAGGTCCCGGTCGTCGGTGTCGACGGCATCAAGGCCGCGGTCGATGCGGTCCGCAAGGGCGAGTTCGCCTGCACCGTTACGTCAGATCCCTTCTGGCAGGGCGGCATGGGGCTCGCGATCGGTCTGGCCGCGCTGCAGAAGAAGTTCGATCCCGCCAAGGAACCGCCGGAGCACCGCGAATTCTACGGCAAGGCAGTTCTAGTCGCGAAGGACAATGTCGAGGAGTACTACAAGAACAATATCGACTCGCATCCGAAGCTCGATTGGAGCGACCTGTGGGGCCGCGTCACGGGCGCCATCCGCGCCTGACATCATGCATCGTTTCCCCGGCGGCCGTGGCTCCTTCTGCGGCCGCCCCTATGCTGGCGGGTGTGTTGCGACGCCCGCCAGTCTCCCCGCTGACGCTTTGAGGTGCCTGTGTTGACCATCAACGCCGAAAACATCAAAACTATTCCGAAAAGTGAACAGGCAGGTGCCATGCCGAACAATGGACGCCGCCTATTCGGCGGTCTCAACCGAAAGCATTTGCGCGCCTACGCACCGGTGCTGGTTCTCATCGCGCTCTGCATCCTGATCACCATCGCCAATCCGAATTTCATCGAGCTGCGCAATCTCGTTCGCGTCGCAAATTCTGCTGCGGTTCCATTGACGCTCGCCATGGGCCTCACCTTCATCATTCTTCTGGGCAGCATCGACCTTTCGGTCGAGGGATCGCTCTCGATTGCGGCGATGGTGACGGTGCTGCTCGCGACCAATGACGCCAATGGCAATTCCTACGGCTGGCTGGCAGTGCTTGCGGCGATCGCGGCCAGTACGGCGATGGGTTTTGCGACCGGTATCATCCAGACCTTCCTTCGAATTCCGTCCTTCATGGCGACGCTCGGCGTCTGGTTCATCGGCCTCGGCATTTCGGTCTATATGCTCGGGGGATCGGCAGTGCGACTGATGGACCCGTCCATTCGTGACCTCGCGCTCGCTCGCTTTCTCGGCCTGCCGGTGGGGGTATGGGTGGCGCTTGCCGCTTTTCTCTTCGCCTGCACGATCCAGTACTATACCCGTCTCGGCCGCCACATCATGGCCATCGGCGGCGGCGAGGACGTGGCGGAGCTTTCCGGCATAAACCTGCGCCGGGTGCGCATCATGGCCTTCGGTCTGGCCGGCTTCTTCTTCGGTGTCGCCGGCGTTCTTGCCGCCGCCCAGCTCGGCCGCTCCGACGCCGTCATTGCAGACGGGCGGCTCTTTGCCGCAGTGACGGCAGTCGTCGTCGGCGGCACGGCCTTGACCGGGGGCGAGGGCGGTGTCGTCAACACGTTCATCGGAGTCCTGATCGTCACCATTCTCAGCAATGGCATGATCCTGCTCGGCATTTCGCCCTACGTGCAGCAGACGGTACAGGGCTTGATGATCATTGCTGCTGTCGCCCTGTCGCTCGACCGGCTCCGCCTCCAGATCGTGAAGTGACCGCCATGTTGTCAGCCAACGAAATCAGCAAATTTTTTGCGGGCGTCCCGGCGCTGAAGAGCGTCTCGCTGGAAGTCCGGCCGAACGAGGTCGTCGGTCTTATCGGAGAAAACGGCGCCGGAAAATCGACGCTGATGCGTATCCTTGCGGGAACCCATCAGCCGGATGGCGGAACGCTCATGCTGGATGGCCAGCCGCTGAGATTGCGCAATGCCCGTGACGGAGCGGCGCACGGCATCGGCATGGTGTTCCAGGAACAGTCGCTGCTGCTCAATCTCTCGGTTGCCGAAAACATCTACCTCGGTCAGGAAGACCAGTTCGTTCGCTTCGGCGTCGTGAATTGGGGAGCCATGCGGGCGGCGGCAAAACGGCAGCTCGCAAAGATCGGCGTCGATATCGACGTGACGGCGCGCACATCGGAATTGACGTTCGCGGCACGTCAGATGGTCGAACTGGCAAAAGCTTTGACGCTGGAAGAAACAGTGTCGCGTCCGCTGGTCATCCTGCTCGACGAGCCGACATCCGTTTTGAGCGGCAGCGATATCGACGTTCTGTTCAAGCGTGTGCGGTCGCTGAAATCTCGCGCCAGCTTTGTCTTCGTTTCGCACAGGCTGGACGAGGTGCTGCGCATCTCTGATCGCGTCTACACCATGAAGGACGGCCAGGTGGTTGCCGAACATCAGGCAGCCGACGTAACCGGACCGGCACTGCACGAGATCATGGTCGGCCGTGGTCTGCAGGCGACCTATTACAAGGAAGACAAGCAGCTTCCGCCACGCAGCGAGATTGTCGTCGAAGCGAGCCGACTGGCAATCGCCGGCGCGTTTCATGATGTCGACCTCGAAATCCGGGCAGGCGAGATCGTCGGCATCGCCGGCGTTGTCGGCTCCGGCCGCGAGGAAGTGACCCGTGCGATCGGAGGATTTCTACCGCATACCGGCGGCAGCCTGAAAATCAATGGTGAGCCGGTACACTTCCACAGGCCGGAGCAGGCCGTTCGCAAGAGCATAGGTTATATACCGCGCGAGCGGCGTGTCGAAGGCCTCGTCATGTTCCTCTCGATTGCCGAGAACATCTCGCTCGCCGATCTGTCCTCGGTCATGCGAAACGGTGCGATCGACTATCGTCGCGAGCGCCGGCTGGCCAGCGAATGGATCAAGCGGCTGCGCATCAAGGCACCGGGGCCGGACATCGCCTGCCGCAAGCTTTCCGGCGGCAATCAGCAGAAGGTGGTGCTGGCGCGGTGGATGACGGCCGGCTCGCGCATCCTCGTGCTCGACCACCCCACCCGCGGGCTCGATGTGGGAGCGAAGGAGGAAGTCTACGAGCTGGTTCGCGACCTATCCTCTCAGGGTGTAGCGATCCTCCTGATCTCAGACACGCTGGAGGAAACGATCGGGCTTTCGCATCGGGTGCTTGTCATGCGCGATGGAGCGGTGACGGCGCATTTCGATGCGGCGCCGGGAAACAAGCCGGATCAGGTCGATCTTGTCCGGGCAATGGTGTGAGGAGGGAACCATGGAACGCATCAAGGATATAAAGGCCCTTCTCGCAGCAGGTTGGATGCAGGGTGCCATACCGCCGGCGCTACTTGTCGCGCTAGTGCTGATCATCGAACTCGCAGCACCCGGCTTTCTGACCGGCGATACGCTTCTGCTTTTGCTATCCAACACCGCCGTTCTGTTCATCCTGGCAGCAGGGGTCACTTTCGTGATCCTGATCGGCGGCATCGACCTGTCGATCCAGTCGGTGGCGTCGCTGTCGAGCGTCATCCTCGCGCAACTGCTGCCGAGGTTCGGCATGCTGGCCTTCGTGTTCGCGATCCTGTCCGGCCTGGTCTTCGGCATTCTCAGCGGCTACGTCCATGTGCGGCTGAAGGTGCCTTCTTTCGTCGCGACGCTCGCAACCGGCGGTGTCGTGGCGGGCATAGCGCTCTGGGCCGCTGCCGGGCGCGCGATTACGATCGAGGAAGGCGGCCGCGAAAACACGGCGTGGATCAACGGAACATTTGCCGGTCTGCCGACGGTTATCTGGATTGCCGCCGTGATCGGCCTGCTTGCCTTCGCAGGTCTCCGCTATACCCGCTTCGGCCGCCATAGCCTGGCGATCGGCGCCGGAGAACCGGCAGCGATTGCCGCAGGGATCAATGTCGAGCGCACGAAGATCATTGCTTTCGCCGTTTCCGGCATGCTGGCCGCGATTGCAGGGGTTATTCTCGCTGCCCGCCTGTCCAGCGGGTCGCCCAATCTCGCCAATCAGCTGCTGCTGCCGGCCATCGCGGCGGTCATCGTCGGCGGTACGGCTATCACCGGAGGTCTCGGCGGCGTCGCGCGTACCGCTGTCGGTGCGCTGATCATTTCGATCGTCCGTATCGGTATGACCTTCGTCGGCATCAACATCTTTGCCGAGAATGTCGTCTTCGGCGCGGTTCTCATTCTCGCAGTCGCCATCACCATCGATCGCAGCAAGATCGCGATCATCAAATGATGGAGCGGCAGATGACCTCATCCGAACATCAAAAAGGCCGCGCCATGGGGCGCGGCCGGTCAGACGGCAAGTCTTCGTTACATCGTGTCCAGTCCGATCAACTCGATCTTGTAGCCGTCCGGGTCTTCGATGAAGGCGATATGCGTGGTGCCGTGCATCATCGGGCCTGGCGGACGCGGAATTCTTGCGCCCTGCTTCTCCAGCGCTGCGCAGACGGCGTAGATATCGTTGACGCCGAGCGCAAGGTGGCCAAAGCCGGTGCCGAGATCATAGGGCTCCTCGCGACCCCAATTGTAGGTCAGCTCGACAACCGTATCGGTTTCTTCCGGGCCATAGCCGACGAAGGCGTTGGTGAACTTTCCGCCGGGATAATCCTCTCTGCGCAGCAGCTTCATGCCGAGCAGCTCGGTGTAGAACTTGATCGACCGGTCGAGGTCGAGAACGCGGATCATAGTATGCATCATACGAAATTGGCCGGACGCTGCGGTCATGGTACGGATCCTCCTGCAAGTTATCGTTTTCACACTGGTTTTTAGAAAAATGAGAGCAGCGGAAATGGTCCCTGCACTTGATGTTCACAACCAGTGTTGTATGATAACCATGTAAGTGACCCAGTTGTCCAGATGTTTTCCCGTCTAATCGGAGCAACCATATGAATGCCCATCCGCCTCTCCAGGAAAGAGCGCTTGCAGCCCTTTCCTCTGCCATGCCGGCGGATCTGTTCCTGACGGACACGGACGCCATGGAGCGATACAGCCGTGACTGGTCCGGCGATCATTACGCTCGACCGCTGATCGTCGCGCGACCGCGGTCGACGGCCGAACTGAGCAGCCTGATGAAATGCTGTCACGAACAGCAGATCCATGTTGTCCCGCAAGGCGGACTGACGGGCCTCGTCGGAGCCGCGGTACCGAGCTACCCGGGCGGCGAACTGGTCGTCTCCCTAGAGAGAATGAACAAGGTTCGTTCCGTCAACGCCATCGATTTCGCGATAGTCGTGGAAGCCGGATGCATTCTCGAGGATGCCAAGCGCCAGGCCGAGACGGCGGACTGTATTCTCCCGATCACGTTCGGCGCTCAGGGTACCTGCCGCATCGGCGGCAACGTTTCGACCAATGCCGGTGGCTTCAACGTCTTGAGATACGGCATGACCCGCGATCTCGTACTCGGCCTGGAGGTCGTCCTCGCTGACGGACGCGTCTGGGACGGGCTTCGCACCTTGCGAAAGGACAATCGCGGCTATGACCTCAAGCAGCTGTTCATTGGCAGCGAGGGCACGCTCGGGATCGTCACCGCGGCCGCGCTGAAGATCTTCCCGATGCCTGACAAGGTTGAAACTGCCCTGGTTGGTCTTCGCTCCGTGGAGGATGCCATGCAGCTTTATGCCCGCGCTAGGCGCGAATGCAGCGATCTTCTGAGCGCATTCGAGCTTCTGTTGCGCGGCGGCATCGAGATTGCACTCAACGCCAGAGATGATCTGCGCGATCCGCTGGATCAGCCTTATCCCGTCTATGTTCTTATCGAGACATCAGCTGCGGGACGCGTCGACCTGCGTGCGTTGCTCGAGGGCTTCCTCGCCGACGCATCCGATCTTGTTCTCGACGGTGTCATCGCCAGCAGCAAGGCGCAGGCCGATCGGCTCTGGCTGCTGCGTGAAATGATGGTGGAAGCGCAGGGACGGGGAGGTCGCTATCTGAGGACGGATGTGTCGGTCTCGATATCGAGCCTGGCCTCCTTCGTTACCGACACACTCGAGGCCCTTGCGGAGAGGCATCCCGAGGCGATCGCCGTTACCTACGGCCATGTCGGGGATGGCAATATCCATATGAATATCGTGCCGCCTGAGAATATGTCGGCCAATCGTTTCGACGAACTCTTCCATGCCACGGAAGAGGTGATCTTCGATATGATCGACAAGCATGGCGGTTCGATCAGCGCCGAGCATGGTATCGGTCGTGTCAAACAGGCGGCCTTTCTCAAGCGCGCCGACCCCTTGACGCTCGAGCTGTCGCGCCGGATCAAAGACGCATTCGATCCGAGCCATCTTTTGAGCGAAGGACGGATATTGGAACGCGTGGAAGCAGGGGCAGGGGAATAGGGAATGGCGCTGAAGCTCGACAAGGTCAATCGAGGGCCGCATCTTTCGACATTGGTCGCGAGTTCGATCTCGCGCGAGATTGCACAGGGCCGGTTGAAGCCCGGCGATCAGTTGCCGACGGAACAGCAGCTGGCGACGACCTTCGGCGTCAGTCGCAACGTCGTGCGCGAGGCGATCGCAAGATTACGCTCCGAGGGACGCATCTGGTCGCAGCAGGGTCGTGGCGCCTTCGTGGCGGATCAGCCGAATGCAACGGTGCTGACCATCGACTATGAGGCGCTGCAGCAGGCCAACGCCTTCCAGTCGCTTTTCGAGCTGCGCGGTATCCTCGAAGTCGAGGGAGCCGCACTCGCCGCCAGCCGGCGAACCGACAGCGATCTATCGGCCATGAGAGAAGCGCTAACAACCATGCAGGCCGCGCCATACGGCAGCGTCATGTGGCTGAAGACCGACCTTGAGTTCCACAAGACGGTGGCTGCAGCGACAGGCAACCCCTACATGGTGCAGTTCCTCACCTTCGTCTCCGAACGCGTGCGCGAGAGCATCCTCGCCTCGGGCAATCAGCAGCGCTCGGAAGATCTCGCAGCCGTCACGCTCGGCGAACACCAGCGCATCCTCGATGCCATCGAGGCCCGGCAGGTCGATGAGGCCCGAGATGCCATGCGCCAGCATCTTCACGGCGCAGCAAGCCGTGTCGGTCTTGCGGAAGAGCAATCAGAATAATGTCTTGAGGATTTCAAATGACGGGAAGACTGAAGGGAAAGACGGCGATCGTCACCGCCGCCGGACAGGGGATGGGGCGTGCCACGGTGCTGGCATTCCTGCGGGAGGGCGCTCATGTTCTCGCAACCGATATCGATGCCGAAAAGCTCGGCACGCTGAACGACCTTGCCGGTGTCACGACCCGCAAGCTCGATGTGCTCGATCCCGCGGCGATCCGGGCTCTTAGCGAGGAAATCGACGCGCCCGATATTCTGTTCAATTGCGCCGGCTTCGTTCATCACGGCTCGATCCTCGACTGCGACGAGGATGCTTTCGACTTCTCGGTCAATCTCAACATGCGTGCCATGTACCGCATGATCCGCGCTTTCCTGCCGGGCATGATTGCGCGCGGCGACGGGTCAATCGTCAACATGGCGTCGGTTGCTTCCACCGTCATCGCCGCGCCGAACCGCTTCATCTACGGGACCACCAAGGCAGCAGTGATCGGGCTGACGAAATCGGTCGCGCTGGATTATGTCGGCAAGGGTATCCGGGCCAATGCGATCTGCCCGGGAACAGTCGAAAGTCCTTCGCTCCAGGATCGCATGCGGGCGCTTGGCGATTACGAACAGGCACGTTCGGGCTTCATTGCCCGCCAGCCGATGGGACGTTTGGGAACGGCGGAGGAAGTCGCCGAGCTCGTCGTCTATCTCGCGAGCGATGAATCCGCCTTCATGACCGGAAATGCCATCGTCATCGACGGCGGCTGGGCAAATGCCTGAAAAGACACTTAAGGATACGGGGATAATCATATGAAACTTTTGAGATTTGGACCGCGTGGCTCCGAAAAGCCGGGCATTCTCGACGCGAGCGGAAACGTGAGAGATCTGAGCGGTCGGATCGACGACATTGCCGGCGATAACCTGACGGCATCGGGACTTGTCGGCATTGCCGCGATCGATGTCGAGAGTCTGCCTGTCGTCGCCGAGCCGGGCCGCTTCGGACCCTGCGTGGCGCGCACCGGCAAGTTCATCTGCGTCGGTCTCAACTATGCCGACCATGCGGCCGAGACCGGGGCGGCGATCCCCGAAGAGCCGATCCTCTTCATGAAGGCGACCAGCGCTATCACCGGTCCTGATGACAACGTCATTATCCCGCGCAAATCAAAGAAGACCGATTGGGAAGTCGAACTCGGCGTCGTTATCGGCGACGAGGCACGCTACGTTTCTGAAGCCGACGCGATGAAGCATGTTGCGGGTTATTGCCTGATCAACGACGTGTCGGAACGCGAATTCCAGGCGGAGCGTGGCGGACAGTGGACCAAGGGCAAGTCCGCCGACAGCTTCGGCCCGATCGGCCCCTGGATGGTGACCCGCGACGAAATCGCCGATCCGCAGAACCTCAAGATGTGGCTGTCCGTCGATGGCACGATGCGCCAGAACGGCTCGACCAAGACGATGATCTTCGGCGTTGCCTTCCTCGTTCACTATATTTCGCAGTTCATGAGCCTGCAGCCGGGCGATATCATCTCGACAGGAACGCCTCCCGGCGTCGGCCTCGGAATGAAGCCGCCGCTCTTCCTGACCGCCGGCCAGACGATCCGGCTCGGGATAGAGGGCCTCGGGGAACAGACGCAACTAACTGTCAATGCGGATTGAGATGGTGGAGGAGGCGTCTAGGCGCCTCCTCACCGAAGATTCATTGTCTTTAACATGCGCAGCGCCGCGCAGGCGGCGCCGTAACCATTGTCGATATTGCAGACGAGCAAGCCCGGGGCGCAGCTCGCAAGCATCGCATTCAACGCCGTACGCCCTTGCTCGGAGGCGCCATATCCGACCGAGGTCGGCACACAGATGAGACTGCCGCCGTAGAGCCCTCCAAGAACGCTCGCCAACGCGGCATCCATCCCCGCAACGGCGATGACGATCGGATAGCGGCGGATGTCTTCGATCCGATCCATTAACCGCCACAGTCCGGCAACGCCGACATCGACGATACTCGATGCCTCAACGCCGGCATGCCGGAGCGTCCTCGCCGCCTCTCTTGCGACTGGCGCATCCGAGGTTCCGGCAGCGACAATCGCCACCTGGCCATTGACGGCAATAGGTTGGAGCGGACCGAAGAAGGCCGATTGCGAGAGCTCGCACCAGTCCAGCTGTTCCGTCAGCGCCGCGGGCAACGCAGCGAGCTTGGCCGCGTCCAGACGCGTTAGCAACAACCCGGCTTCTCTCTCACGCGCGCCTTCCAGAATGGCTGCGATCTGCTCTGGCGACTTGCCGGCGCAGAAGACCGCCTCGCTGAGGCCGATCCGCTCGGCGCGCGCAAAGTCGAAGACGACATCGTCTCTCACGGCCTTGCTCCCACGAAGGCGCTGCCATTGCGATATTGCTCGAAACTCAGCGGCTGACCCTTGTAGGCATCGGGGAGCAGATCGCGTAGGGCATCGCCGTTGGCCGCCAACGTCCCGGCGCGCGAAAGCGCGTCCGGATCAAGCTCGACGACAATGCCGCTACGGCGCACACGGCATCGCACGGTCTTGGGATCGAGCGTTTTCGTCAGAAAGCTTTCGATGCGATGCACCGCCGCAAGGACATCCTGCCTTATTGCGATCGATGTCTCGATGCGGCTCGAAAGACAGGGAGACGCGGGCAGTTCCGAGATCATGCCTAGACCAGCTAGTCGCGCACGCTCACGTACGCCCTTCTTGTCGATGCCGGCTTCCACAAAGGGATGGCGAACGGAAAAGTTCTTTGCCGCGTCGAGACCGGGCCGGTACTCGCCGAGGTCATCCAGGTTCGTACCCGATAGGATCTGTCTATCCGACAGGGCCGCGATCGCTCCGTAGAGATTGCCCTTGCAGAAGAAACAGCGGTTGACCGGGTTTTTTAGGTAATCGGCATCGCCAAATTCGCCCGCATCGATGATGCGTAGGTCCCAACTCTCGCTGGCGGCAAGCGCCCGGACCCGCTCGGTCGCCTCGGGCGGGACGGCGGGCGAGACGGCATGGACGATTGCAACGCGATCGGGACCGTTGAGACGGTTTGCGATCGTCGCAAGCGTAACGGAATCTACCCCGCCGCTGACAGCGATCGAAACTTCACCGAGGGAAGACAACACGTCTTCGAGTGCATCTCTCATCGAAGCTCTCCTCTCTTTTGCCTCAGCAATCCGTCCAGGAGCCGGCGAAGCGCGTTGCGGGGGCCTACACCTTCGATGGAGGTCAGCATATCGGCCTCCAGTTTGGCCGTGCTGCCGGAAGGTCGTTCGACGATTTTGAAGGCGTAGACCGTCCCCTCATGCTCCACCGTGGCAGCTTCCCGCCTCAACGTCATCCGCTCGGTGGTGGTCATGCGCACGCCGATGCTCGTCGTCTCGTCGAGGATCGCTGCGGCGACCTCCTCCTTTGCGTCAGTCGCCGCGAGAACCCGCAGATGCGTCATCATCCGTCCCTTCTTGCCGAAAACCGGCGCCTGCACGACGTCGTAGACATCCGCGCGGCCACGGAGCCTGTCTATCGCTTGTGCAAGGTCTTCACCAGTCTGGTCGTCGATTTCGCATTCGAGAACTGCGACCCTATCCCCGGACGATTGGGCAGCATCAGGCCGCTCGAACGCCAGCACGCGAAGACAGTTGCTGACCCCTTGCAGCCGTTTGCTGCCGAAGCCATGGCTGGAGGAGATGAGCCTGCGTCCGTGCCTCCCGACCACCTTCTGGTCGTTGCAAAGATAGGACAGGATCGCCGCTCCGGTCGGCGTCACCCGCTCGCCACCGATGCCGTCGTCGATCACCTCGAACTCCCGCAGCAGATGGACCGTTGCAGGGGCTGGAACAGGCAGCAGGCCGTGGGCCGTCCTGACACGTCCGCTCCCAAGCGGAACCGGCCCGGCAGTCCAGCGTGCCGCGCCAAGCTGCGCCACCAGCCATGCTGCGGAGACGATATCGGCGATCGAATCCCACGCCCCGACCTCGTGGAACGCAACATCGTCGGGATGTGTGCCATGCACCCTGGCTTCGGCTTCGGCCAGGCGTTGAAAGATGCCGATCGCGTGGCGGATGGTCTCGCCGTCCAGCTGGAACTCCGCAAGCGCGTTACGAATGTCTCGCCATGCCACGTGCTCATGATGATGATCCACGGCCGGTGAATGGTCGGCATGTGTATGGATATGGCCATCCGTGCCGTGCTGATGTTCGTGGCCGGAATGATGGTCATGACTGTGATCATGACCGTCATGCCCATGATCATGGGCATGGTCCTCGCCGTGTTTCGCATGCCGCACGATGAAGCGGCGACCGGTCAGCACGCCGTCGTGATGATCGATCACATCGCACTCGACCTCTCCGATCATCGGGCAGAGTGCTAAAGCCGCCCGCAGCCCGGTTTCGAGATCGGGCCTGAGATCGAGGATGGCTGCGACGAATATATCGCCGGAAATGCCGCCGAGCGGATCGAGATGGATGTCCAGCATGCTGCTCGTCCTATCAGCGGCTCGATGCTTCGACCAGCGAAACGCCGTTCGCGCTTGCGATAACGTCCGACAGCGCCGGCACGAAGGACTGGCCATGACCTGCCGCGACGGCAGTGGCAAAGCTGTTGCGGACTGCCGCGCCAACCGGATTGACCGCCTGAACCGCCTGAGCCAGTGAGGCCAGATAAGACATGTCTTTCAACGCGTTCGCCATGGCGAAGCGCTGGGCATTCTCGTTGCGGTTCAACACGAAGTCGAAGAAGGCCTGGTAGAAGCCGCAATCCATGCGGCTGCCGCGCAGCACGCTGTCGAAGACCTGCGGCGTCAGCCCGGCCTTGGCGGCGATCATCAGCGCCTCGGAGTAGATTGCCGAGTATCCCATCGAAACGAAATTGTTGAGAAGCTTCATCGTATGTCCCGTCCCTGCGGGACCGGTTTCAACAATGCGGGCGGCGAAGGCTTCAAGGATCGGTCGTGCCCGGGCAATCGCCTCAGGCGAGCCTCCCGCCATAACATCGAGCTTGCCCTCGGCCGCTTCCTTGGGCGTACGGGCCAGCGGCGCATCGACGAGCGTAATCCCCTGACGGGCAAGATCCTCCACGAGCTTGATCGTCACCGCCGGATTGGAAGTCGAACAATCGATGATGAGAAGTTGCTTGCCAGCCGCGAGAATGCCGTTAGGCCCGGACAGCAATTCCTGGACCTGTTCCGAACCGGTGACGCAGAATATGACGACATCGGATGCCTCCGCCAGTTCCCTGGGCGTGGCTGCCTCGCCTGCGCCGAGGCTCTTCAGCTGCTCTATGGCTTCGCGCTTCCTGTGCGCCATGACCGTCAGCGGCCAGCCCTTCGCCAGCAGGTTTGCCGCCATGCCGGAACCCATCGCGCCGAGACCGATAAACCCGATTTCCTCTTTCATTCTTTCCTCCCGGTTCGTTTGGTGTGTTCCCGTCATGCGGGATTTTGCTTTTTGCCTGCGTATGCGGTAGCAACGACATCATCGGCCACTCGCCAGACGGTAATTATGGACGTCAAGACAGCATGAAGGATAGGGACAACGCCGTTTTCAACACGATCCCGCAGACGCCAAATTTGCGCAGCGGGCTTGTCGACAGTCTGATCGGCCAGATCGAGTCCGGCGACCTGAAGCCCGGACAGCGGCTGCCGACGGAGCAGGCGATCATGGAAGCGACGGGCGTCAGCCGCACGATCGTACGCGAAGCGCTGGCGACCTTGCGCGCCAAGGGCCTGATTACCACTAGGCAGGGGCTCGGCGCCTTTGTTTCGAACGATCCGATGCCGCGCACCTTCTCGATCATTCCTAATGACCTGCAGTCGATCGACGAGGTGCTGCGTGTCCTCGAGCTTCGTCTCGGCATCGAGTATGAAGCGGCCGGACTTGCCGCGCTTCGGCGCACGCCGGAGGATATCGTCCGCATACAGGACCGGCTGGATGCGCTTGATCACGCGATAGAGCAGGGCGGCTACGGCGCCGAGGAAGACTTCGCGTTCCACCGGGCCATACTCGTCGCCACGCAGAATTCCTATTACGGACGCCTGTTCGATACGTTTGGAACCGCCATGGTGCCCCGTCAATGGGCGCGTCTCGACAAGATGACCGCGGCCGAGCGCGAACGTCATGCGACACGCATGCGCAAGGAACATCACGCGATCTTCCAGGCGATCCGCGAAGGCAATGAGGCGGCTGCCCGCAAGGCATTGCGCAACCACCTGTCGAAAAGCACGGCTCGCTTCGAAGAGCTGCGCGACGCCAATCTCCATCGTTGATCGTTCACGCGGCATATCGCGGAACGACATAGGGACCTTCGGGGATAATGGCGACATCGGGATCTCCGCCTGCGGTGATACTGCGGGCGATTGCGCCGGAAAGGTCGTCGATCATCCCGACACCGGTCAAACGTCGGTCATCGCCGGAAAGCCCAGTTGTATAGAGCTCGACTTTGCCGAGGCGCATGGGCTTCAGCTGCATTTCCGTTTGCCACTCATCGATCTCCGCAAGGGTCTTGGCAGTGAGCGTGGCGAGAAACCGATCCGGCCCGAGGTCGACCAACCGAGCCTGCGCCTCGCGAAATTCGGCCGATCCGAAACCCTCCGAGCATTCCGACGCGATGATCAAAGTGCCTCCCGGCTTCAGGATATCGAGCGGCGTCACCATGCCTTTGATCGTCTGGTAGTAGGTCTTGTCCAGCGGATAGCCGGCCGAAGACGTGACGACGGTCGAGAACTTGCGGTTGAGCGGAATCTGGGTGACGCCGCTGACGAAATCGACGGCCGCCTGATGGCTGGCGATGATCTCGCCGAAGGTGACGCAGACGAGATCACGGTCCTCATCGAGAACGGTGTTCACGGCATAGACCTCGCCAAGCATGCGGACGATCTCGAGCTGCTCCTCGTGCAGGGGATTGCCGATGAGATTGCACTGGACCGCCAGCGGATCTTCCATGAAGCGAGCCGAGTGGAAGGTGCGGATCGTTTCGTGATGGGCGACGCCGGGCGAGATGACCTTGCGTCCACCCGACCAGCCGGCCATAAAATGAGGTTCCACCAGCCCGGTGGCAATCCGCAGATCGGCCTCAACAAACAACCGGTCCAGTTTGACCGGAGTAAGACGGGTCTTCGTGAAGCCGAGGTCGATGTGGGCGGCGTCGTCCCGGGCGTAGTGATTTTCGACCCGGACATTGTCCAGCACCCAGGGATCGCCGACGAGTTCGGCCAGTTCGTCATCGAGGTTGGGGCGATGCAGACCGGTCGCGACAAGAACGACGATCTGATCCTTCGGAATACCCGAGGACCACATGGTCTCGATCATCGGCCGCAGGAAGAGCTTGTTGGGAACCGGTCGGGTAATATCGCAGATGAGAATGCAGGCACTCTTGCGGCCGCGAGCAAGCTCGGCCAGCGTCGGCGATGCCACCGGCGCATCGAAAGACGCAATCACGGCTGCCTGTTGATCGGGCAGTTTCGGCAGCTGTTGCTTGCGGATGATCGTTGGCCGCACACCGGCGGGCAGTTCAATGTCAATGTGGCCGCGGCCATATGAAAGAGCAATTGAGCGCATCGCTATACCTTTTCCGCCACGCCGCCGAGATAGAGCTCGCGCATCAGCGACATATCCTTGAGATCGGAAATCGGTCCTGATGTGGCAATGCGGCCATTCTGCATGAGATAGCCGCGAGTCGCCACAGACAAGGCAAGTCCCGCATTTTGCTCGACCAGAAGAACGGATGCGCCGAAGGTCTTGCCGATATCAAGGATGATCGCCTGGATCTCCTTGACGAGCAGCGGCGAAAGACCGAGCGAAGGTTCGTCGAGAAGAAGCACGCGTGGCCTGGCCATCAGACCGCGGGCGATCGCCAACATCTGTTGCTGGCCGCCACTCAGCGACCCGCCTTTCTGCTGGCGCTTGGTCGCGAGAATCGGGAAGAAATTCTCCATCGTCTTCACGTCGGTGTCGACGGCACCGGCATCGCGTCTGGCATAGGCGCCGAGCCGAAGGTTCTCCTCGACCGTCATATCCGCGAAGATACGCCGGCCCTCCGGCACCAGGACGACGCCACGCTTGGCCATGATATCGGGCGTCTTTCCCGTCAGGTCTTCGCCCGCAAAGCGGATGCTTCCCGCCCTTGGCTTGACCAGCCCGACGATGGTGCGCAAAAGCGTGGACTTGCCCGCCCCGTTGGGGCCGAGAATGGTGATGACTTCGCCTTCGTCGAGCGCGATGGAAACGTCGCGATTGACGACAGTCGCACCGTAGCCGGTCGTTACGTTCGAAACCTCAAGCAGGCTCATAGCGCACCTCCAAGATAGACTTCGAGGACTTTAGGATCGGAGAGTACGTCCTGGGTCAGCCCGTCGGCGATCTTCGAACCGAAATCCAGCACGACCAATCGCTTGCAGAGCATCTGCATCAGCTTCATATCGTGATCGATCACGCAGACGCTGATGCCGTGTTCAGGAAATTGCTTAACGAGACCGACCAGCGTTGCCGTTTCTCGATCATTGAGGCCGGCCGCGGGCTCGTCGAGCAAGATGAGCGATGGTCGCGTCGCGAGCGCCAGGGCGACACCTAGCAGGCGCAGGCTGCCGAAGGGCAGGATTCCGGCCCGTTCCTGCGCCAGAGCCGTCAGCCCGACGAAGTCAAGCAGTGCGGCCGGCGTTGTCCAGGGATAGGGACGGCTGATGCGATGCGAGTGCTCGCAGGCGATCTGGACATTCTCGTGGACCGAGAGGCCGGGAAAGGCCATGGCCTGCTGGAACGTATAGCCGATACCCGCGCCCGATACCTGATGCGCTGCCAGACTGGTGATGTCGCGTCCGCGCCAGCTGACCTTGCCTTCAGTCGGCTTGTGGACGCCGGTAATGACGTTGAAAAGCGTCGTCTTGCCGGATCCGTTAGGGCCGACGATCCCGAGGATCTCTCCTTCCTCTATCGATAGGTCGACGCCCGATAGCGCCGTCAGCCCGCCGAACTGCTTCTTCAGTCCCTTGATCTCGAGAATGGCGTTCATCGGCCCGCCTCCGACGCATGATTTCCGTCGGCGGTTCGGCTTGCCGTATCCTTCCGCATCAACATCCGGAACAACCGTTGCCACCCTTCCAGCAGGCCCGCGATCAGTCCGTTGGGGAGAAGCAGGATGACCGCGATCAGGCAGACACCGTAGAGAATGCGGGATTCGACCGGATCAAGGTTGAGCACTTCAGGCAGGAAGGAAACGAGAATGCCGCCCGCGAGCGGTCCGAGCAGCAGTCTTGCCCCCCCGATCATGACCATCAGGGCGAGGTAGATGCTCGGGAAGGAGGCGAATTGACTGGGTGAGATATGGCGTAAGAAATAGGCGAGGAGGACACCGGATACGCCCGCGAAAACCCCGCTGACGACGAAGGCGCCGATCTTGTGTCGGCCCACATTGATACCCAGCGAGGCGGCCAGCTTCTCGTTCTCCCGGATGGCGCGTAGCGTGCGCCCGTAGGGCGAGTTGATGATCATCCAGCTCGCGACGGCGCTCAGAGCAACGAAGAAAAGCACGATGTAGTAATAGGGGATGAGATCGTCGGCAGGCTGCCCGAAGACAGTGACAGGGAACTGCAGGTCTAGCCCGGTTGCCGCACCCGTATAGTCGCCACCATTGGTCAGCACGATCGTCAGCAGCTGTCCAAAGGCGAATGTCATGATGACGAAGTGATGACCCGAGACACGCAGCGACGGGATGCCGATCACTGTCGCCGCGATGGCGGCGAAAATCCCCCCGAGCGGCAATGCCAACCAGAAGCCTACATCAGCATCGCGTGCAAACAGTGCGGCGGCATAGGCTCCGACACCGACGAGTGCTGCGTGGCCCATCGACAGGATGCCGGCTTGTCCGAAGAGGACCGACAGGCCATAGAGAGCAACAATGTTGATGCCGGCGGAAATGGCGAGCGATAGCATACGATTGCTAGGCCCGATGTAGGGGGCAAGCGCAAGCACCGCCAACACCACTAGGGCCGGAACAAGCGAGCGAAGCGACGAAAGAGACGTGTTCATGATGTTACCTTTCGAGCCTCAAGCCATCTTCGGCCCGCTTGTGCCGCCGAAGAGACCGTTCGGGCGGAACAGCAGCACCAAAATCATCAACGCGAAGGAATAAGCGTCGGTCCATTCGGAGAAGCCGTAGCCCGCGCTGAAGCCCTCGACGATCCCGAGGATCAGGCCTGCAACGACCGCGCCGGTCAGATTTCCAAGGCCGCCGATCAGGGCCACGGCAAATCCCTTCATGACCATTGTTCCGCCGGTGAATGGAGTGATCGGAAAGAGGGCGATCAGGAGCGCACCGCCGAGCCCGGCAAGCGCGCTGCCGAGAACGAAGACGCCGGTGATATAGCGGCGGACCGGAATGCCCATCAAGGCGGCGGTATCGCGATCGTCGACGGCGGCGCGAAGTGCGCGGCCATAGCGGCTGCGGGTCACCATGGCGAAGGTGAGAGCGACCACGGCAATGGTCACGAGAATGACCATGACACGCACCGAGGCGATGCGGACGCCTCCGACAGCCCAGATGCCGTTGAGGGGTCGCGGAATGCTCTTCTGGTTCGGATCATAAAAGAAAATAACGATGTGCTGCAGAACCACAATCAGGCCCAGCGAAACGATGAACCCATTGGTCGGTCGTGTCAGCGTGAAGCGAAACAACCCGCGCTCCAGCACGAAACCCATCGCGGCGACGGCCACGACCGCAAGCACAAGGGCGATGAAAAAGCCAAGGCCAGCCTGAACGGCGAGCCAGGTGACGATGCTCCCCACCATCAGGAATTCGCCGTGCGCGAAATTGATGATGCCGGTCAGCCCAAAAATCAATGTGACCCCGACGGCGATCAGCGTGATGACGCTCGCGATCGACAGACCGTTGAGGATTTGCTGAATGAGAATGTCCACAGCCTTGTTCCGCTGTTGTGCGGGCGTCGCGCGCTTGGCCCGCCTGTTCCTGTAACAAAAGGTCCCGCCGGCCTTGGGGGCAACCGGCGGGACGGCGCTCTGACAGCCTATTCCGCAGGGGCTTCGGCAGGGGGCTGTTGCATCGCGCAGGAGATGTTTCCGCCGGGTGCAGCGGCGCAGACTTCGGTGGCGTGGGTCACCTGATGACTCTTGTTGAAGGCCAGATCGTCGGAGACAACGCCCTTGTGATGCAGGGTTTCGAGCGCTGCCACGGTCTTGTCAGGATCAAGCGAGCCGGCCTTCTCCCAGGCCTCGGCCAGCATGTGCACGTAGTCGTAATAGAGGAGCGAGACAGAAGAGGTCACACCCTTCGGGGCGCCGGCGGCGAAGTAGTTTTTGAAATAGGTCTTCGCATTGGCGTTCGAAGATTCGCCCCAGCAGATTGGGACGCAGCTCATGGCGACCGGGACATCAGCGCTCAAATTGCGCTCCTTCCAGATGCCGGGATCGACGCCGAACAGGAAATAGCTGGGGGCCACGCCAAGTTCCAGCGCCTGAGGCAATGCCGTCAGCGTCGAGTCGCCGTTGTACCAGAAGTGCACGACGTCAGGATTGAGGCTCTTGGCGCGTGTCAGGAACGGAGAGAAGTCCGTGGTATCAGGCGGATAGGAGATGACCTCAGGCACTTCCTGGCCTTCGGCCTTGAGAGCCTTGACGTAATAGGACGTCAGGAACTGACCGGTCGCGTCATTGCCGACGATGACGACGGACTTCTTCAACGGGTGGCCGACGAGCGGGGTCAGGAGGCTGAGAACGCCACGGGCGGTCGAGCCGGACCGCTGGAATTCCTGCGGCTCGGATTGGAACAGATAGTGGTCTTCACCACCCGAAGCGACCGATTGCGGGTTCAGGATTTTCGCAAGAGTGCTGTTGCCGGCGATCTGGATCACCTTTGCAGGCTGCGTAATCTTCGTCATTGCAAGCGTGAAGTCATGCGTCTCGGAACCGAAAATTGCCGCCACTTTCTGGTCGCGCACAAGCTCCTGCGTCGCAGCGATTGCCGTCGAGATATCAGTGCGGTCGTCGCGCTTGACCATCTCGAGCTTGTAGGTCTTGTCGCCGACTTTCACGCCGCCGGCCGCGTTGATTTCCTTTACCGCCAGACCGACGCCAGCGGGCAGCGTATGGCCGGCGGAAACGAAGGCGCCGGATTCGGCCGCGACGACACCGATCTTGATCGTGTCCTCCGCGGACGCCAGTTGTACAGACGCGCCAAGGCCGAGCGCAACAGAAATGCCTCCCATCACAAGTGATCGCACGATCTAATCCTCCCAGTGCAGATTTTGCGTACTTACCGGGTTGTCGTACAACCCTGTTTTCTGATAATTGGGTTGACGGAGAATGTCAAGCAAGTCTAACCGCAGGCCACCGGCAATGTCGGGGCAAGCAAACGAGGGAGTGAGAGATGCGTAACAGGGAGTTCGGCCGCACAGGTCGGAAAGTCAGTGAGATCGGCTTTGGAGCCTGGGCGATCGGCGCAGCCTGGGGGGAGGTTAATGACGAAGAAGCGCTGGCAGCACTGCACGCCGCACTGGATACCGGCGTGACGTTCATCGATACCGCCGATGTCTATGGCGACGGCCATTCCGAAAAACTGATCGCGAAAGTGATGCGCGAACGCGGCGGCGAGCGTCCCTTCATTGCCACCAAGGCCGGCCGTCGATTGCCACAGCAATCGGTGGAGGGCTATAGCACCGAGAACCTGAACGGCTGGATCGACCGAAGCCTCAGGAATCTCGAGACGGATTGCCTCGACCTCGTGCAGCTCCATTGCCCTCCGACGGACCTCTACTATCATCCCGAGGTCTTCGAGCGGCTCGACCGGCTGGTCGATCAAGGCAAGATCCGCAACTACGGGGTCAGCGTCGAACGGGTCGAGGAAGCCCTGAAGGCCATCGAATATCCCGGCGTCGTCAGCGTGCAGATCATCTTCAATGCGTTTCGGCAGCGCCCGATCGAGCATTTCTTTGCACAGGCGGCAGAAAAGAAGGTCGCCATCATCGCACGCGTACCGCTGGCGAGCGGATTGCTTTCCGGCAAATTCAAGAGAGATACACAGTTCGAAGCCAACGACCATCGGCTGTTCAACCGCAATGGCGAGGCTTTCGACGTCGGCGAGACCTTTTCCGGCGTGCCCTACGAAGTGGGCCTCGATGCCGTCGAGAAGGTGCGCCCGCTGGTATCGGGCGACACGACAATGGCCAAGTTCGCGCTTCGCTGGATCCTCATGTTCGACGCAGTGACGGTCGCCATCCCGGGAGCGCGCAACCCGGCTCAAGCTCGTTCGAATGCCGAGGCGGCTGCCCTTCCGGCGATTTCCGAAAGCGCCATGCGGGAGATCAAGTCGATCTACGACACGCACATCAAGCAATATGTTCATCAGCGCTGGTAGGAGAGCCGGATCATGACATCGCCTATCATCGATTCCCACCATCACTTCTGGGATCCGGCCAGCGGCGGCGACTATGGCTGGCTGAGCGGTCCATTCGAACCGATCAACCGAAAATTTGAGCCGGACGACCTGCGCCCGGCCCTTCAAAAGAACGGCGTCACCGGGACGGTCCTGGTCCAGACCTGGAACGATCTCGGCGAGACCTGGGATTTCATCAGAACGGCGCAGGCGACGGATTTCGTGGCGGGTGTCGTCGGCTGGGTCGATCTCACCGATGCGCGCCTTGTCGATACGCTCGACGAACTGAGGGGCTCGCCCGAGGGCATATGGCTCGTCGGCGTCCGCCATCTTATCCAGACCGAGAGCGATCCAAATTGGCTTCTGCGGGACGATGTCAGGCAAGGCCTCAAAGCAGTTGGCGCCGCTGGCCTCGTCTATGACCTCGTGCCGAACCTGCCGCAACTGCCGTCGTGCATCAGGACGGTCGAGGCGTTCGGCGACATGCGCTTTGTGCTCGATCACATCTCGAAACCGGAAATCCGTAGCGGTGGGTTCGACGAATGGGCCGCGCTGATCCGACAGTTTCGCGGCCAGCACCATGTCTGGTGCAAGCTTTCAGGCATGGTGACCGAAGCCAACTGGCAAACGTGGACACCAGAAGACCTGAAACCCTATGTCCATGAAGTGCTCGACATCTTCGGCACCGACCGCTGCATGTTCGGCACCGATTGGCCGGTCTGCCTCGTCGCAGCGAGCTATGACCGCGTGATGGATGCACTGCAGGAGTGCGTCAAGGATCTCTCCGAGGCCGACAGGCAGAAGATTTTTGGCCTGAATGCCATCGAAGCCTATCGCTTGCCGGAATTTTGGGGGATGGGCGCATGACCGACAATCACTCTGGACACCGCATTAATTTTCGTTCGCGCCTCGGATTTGGCGCGAGCGGCCTCGGCACCCTCTACCGTGATGTAACTGAAGCCCAGGCGGCCGAGGTGCTCGATCAGGCCTATGAAGCGGGGATGCGCTATTTCGATAGCGCGCCGCTCTATGGTCATGGCCTTAGCGAACTGCGACTCGGCCGCTTCCTGCGCACGATCGATCGCGGGACCGTCACCGTGTCAACGAAAGTGGGGCGCTATATGGTGCCTCCGTTCGGCGAGAGGGTGGAGTATGGGCTCTGGGCCTCGCCGCTGCGACTGAAACCGGTCTTCGACTATAGCTATGCCGGCACCATGCGCTCGCTGGAGCAGTCCGCAAACCGTCTCGGGATCGCCGACTTCGACCTCATCTATATTCATGATGTCGATCGCTTCACCCATGGCGACGCCTATGAGCGGCGGTTCAACGAGGCGATTGAGGGCTGTTACCGTGCCCTCGACGATCTTCGCAAAGCCGGCCACATCAAGGCGATCGGCGTTGGCGTCAACGAGAGTGACGTTGCCACGCGTTTCATCAAGGCATGCTCGCTGAATGCTGTCATGATGGCCGGCCGGTACACGCTGCTTGACCGGGGAGCGGAGGCCGACCTTCTTCCGGAGGCGGAACGACGTGGCGTCGAGATCGTGGTCGCCGGCGTGTTCAATTCCGGCATTCTTGCAGCAGGGCCGGCCAGCGCAGCAGCGACCTTCGACTATGGCGCGCCGCCGGCAGAGGTGGTGGCGAGGGCCAAGGCGATCGAACAGATCTGCAATCGACATGGCGTGCCCTTGCAGGCCGCGGCCATCCAGTTCCCGTTCCGCAATCCGTTTGTTTCCGCGGCCGTGCTCGGCATGAGCCAGCCGGAGCGCATTGCGGAAAATCTTGCCTGGTCACATCAGGTGATCCCGGAAGAACTTTGGCGGGAAGTCGACGATCTCTTTCGGCCGTCATTGCCGAAGGCTAGCTAACCGTCCACCTGCACAATCACGGTTGCGAAGGTCGCTCTGGCCTGCCGAAGACTGATGTCGGCAGGCCGACTGCCCTGTCGAGCGGCCTCACGCCGCTTTCGATGGTAGGGGCGAAGCCTCGTCAATGAGTTTCTGGCTCTTGAGATCGGTCCAGAGGCCATCGGGAATGGGCCATTGCATATACTTCAGGTTCTGCTCCAGTTCCGCCACCGACCGGGCGCCCGGGATGACGCTCACCACAAGCTTATGTGCCAGGGGAAATTGTAGCGCCGCGGCGGGGAGGGGGACGCCATAACTCTCGCAAACGGCATTCAGGCTTGCAACGCGGTCAAGGACGGCCTGTGGCGCGTTCCGCGTGTTGAAGGTGGCGCCCTGTACCGCTCCCGTTGCCAGGATGCCGGAATTATAGGGGCCACCGATGACGAGCTTCGTACCCTTGCGCTCGCAGGCGGGAAAGAGCGTCGCGAGCGGCTCCTGCTCGAGCAGCGTATAGCGTCCGGCGAGAAGAAAGTAGTCGAACTGCCCGGCCTCGACAAAGTCCGAAAGCATCTCCCACTGGTTGATGCCGACGCCGACCGCCTTGATGACGCCCTGGGATCTCAGATCCGAGAGAACCGGATAGGCTCCATCCATGGCTTCCCGTAACCGGCTGCGCGCATAGGGGTCTTCACCCTTGACGAAATGGATGGCCTCATCCGGATCGTGGATGGCCAGCATGTCGATATAGTCGGTCCCAAGCCGCTTCAGCGAGTTTTCGATCGAGCGGAGAACCGCATCGCGCGAATAGTCGAAGTCGGCCCGAAAAGGAGGGGCTTCATCCCAGAGGACCGGCTTGACCTCGCTGTCAGGGATGGGCACCAGATCATATCCGACCTTTGATGAGATGACGATCTCCCCTCGCGGCAGCGTCCTGATCGCTTCGCCAAGGCGCGTTTCAGCGAGACCAAAGCCGTAAACCGGAGCGGTGTCAAAATAGCGCAGCCCGTTTTCGAAGGCGGCGTGGACGGTCTCATGTGCGACCTTCGGGTCGGTGGCGCGATACATATTGCCGAGACCCGTGCCACCCAAACCCATCGTGGTGACGTTCAGTCGTCCTCCGGCTAAGCTTCTCTTCTCCAATATCGACATTGATTTTCCTGACTAATTTTCGATTTCACCAATTTGTGACCTGGCCGATGGCGTCTCATTTGCCGCAGGCTGCCGATTCATATTGACACAGAATTTGTCGTACAACAATGTAACCGTACGACAGCAAGCGCACGGGAGGTGTGGCTCCTGTCCTCAAAGGGAGGATGCAGTTTTGAATGACGGTCACGATAAAAATGACGATCTCATTGCCCAGCGCATGCTGAGCCGCAGACAAGCCTTCGGCTTTGCCGCCAAGGCGGGTCTCGGGGCCGCGGCGCTTGCCGGCGGAGCTGCAACGCTCATGTCCAACCCGGATTTCGCGATGGCGCAGGCTGCGGCCACCGCGAGCGCTGGGCTGCCCAAGAAGCCGTTCAAGTTTCACTTCGTTTGCCATGTGACGCTCGACCAGTTCTTCACTCCCTGCATCTACGGCATTCAGGATGCGTGCGCGGCATTCGGCGCCACCTACCAGTGGACGGGATCGCAGAAGAACGTCGTCTCCGAAATGGTCAGCGCCATGCAGACGGCAATCGCACAGAAGGCCGATGGTATTGCAGTATGCCTGGTCGATCCGAAGGCATTCGACGCAGCAACGGACATGGCGATCGCTGCCGGCATTCCCGTCGTCGCGTTCAACGCCGACGTTCCGACGGGCAGCCCGAACAAGCGGCTTTCCTATGTCGGCCAGCCGCTTTTCCAGGCCGGCTATAACGTCGCGATGAAATGGCTGAAGCTGCTGCCTGCCAAGGCGCATGTGATGCTGACGATCGGCGTTCCCGGCTCGCTCAACACGCAGCCGCGCCTCGACGGTTACATCCAGGCGATCAAGGACTTCGGCAATGGCATCACTTACGATGTCGTCAATTCCGGTCCGGATCCGCAGACCGAAATCTCGCGTGTCGAATCCTATTATCTGAGCCATCAGAACGTTGCCGGTCTCTTCGGCACCGGCGGTTCCGATACCTATGCCTGCGGTTTCGTGTCGAACAAATACGGACTTGCCAAGAAGGGCGGCGTCGTGGCCGGCTTTGATCTGTTCCCGCAGACGCTGACCTTCATCAAGAGCGGCGACGTGACTTTCACCACCGACCAGCAGGCCTATCTGCAGGGCTTCCTGCCGGTACAGCAGATGTTCCTCTACAAGGTCTCCGGAGGCCTCGTTGGTCCCGCAAACAGCGACACCAGCCAGGCCTATGTCACCAAGGACAATGTCGACAACTATCCTGGCCAGACCCGCTTCGAAGGCCGGACCGCCGACGAGCCCAAGTAATTCGGGTCCCGGAAACCGAGGTGCACAGCGGTTCCGGCTGTGCACTTCCTTGCCGGCTGCGCCGGCGCTTCAATGACGAGGTCGAATATAGATGAACGTGGAGTCCAATAGCCTGGAAAAGGCCAATCGGACCGCTGCTTCCTCAACGCCTGCGGGGCGACCCTCGGTCGGCAGCAGGCTGGCAGCGATATTGTCGCGCTACAAGGAGGCGAGCATTGCCGTCGTCGCCGTGCTGCTCGTCATATATTTTCAGATCGGAAGCAATGGCGGCTTCCTGACGACGCAGCTGATGAGCGTCGTCCTGCGTGATACCGGCCGACTGGGAATGATCTCGGTCGCCGAAGTCATGCTGATGATCACCGGCGAAATCGACCTCTCGCTCAGCAGCACGTTTTCGCTCGCGCCCTATCTTATGGTGCTGATGTCGATCACCTGGGGTCTGCCGCTATTTGCCGGCGCGATCATCGGCATACTGCTCGGCGTCGCCATCGGTTTCATAAATGGCTTCATCACCGTCAGGATGCGCGTGCCTTCGCTGATCACGACCGTCGGCCCGCCATGATCCTCAACGTGCAGGTCGACAGGCTGCGCACAAGGAAACGCAAATGACCGATGAACCCATACCCGCTCTAGCGGCAAACGCTCCCATCATTCTCGACATGCAGCATATCAGCAAGAGCTTCGGCGCGGTGACGGCGCTGGTCGATGTCAGCCTCAAGCTCCGCAAGGGGGAGGTGCTGGCGCTGGTCGGCGATAACGGCGCGGGCAAATCGACGCTGATCAAGACTATGTCCGGCTTTCATACGCCGGATCGCGGCAAGATGCTGTTCAACGGTTCGGAAATGCGGTTCAATTCCCCGCGCGATGCGCGTGCCCTCGGCATCGAGACCGTCTACCAGGATCTCGCCCTGATTGGCGATCTCAGCGTGTTTCACAACATGTTTCTCGGCCGCGAGCAGCGCCGGCGCTTCCTGGGGCTCAACCTGCTCGACAATCAGCGCATGCGGCAGCTGTCGCGAACCTATCTCGACACGCTCGGCATTTCCATTCCAAGCGTCAACAGCACTGTCGACATGCTGTCTGGAGGCCAACGGCAATGCATCGCAGTGGCGCGTTCGATCTATTCCTCACCGACCGTCCTGATCCTGGATGAACCGCTTGCGGCGCTCGGGGTGCGCGAGAGCGCCCATGTACTCGGACTGATCCAGAACCTGCGGCGCCAGCGCGAGGTGTCTGTCGTGCTGATCGTCCACAACTACAACCAGATCTTCGAAGTGTGCGACCGCATCAACTTCCTGCATTCCGGCGAGATCGTACTCGATGCGGCAACCTCGGAAACGAGCGAGGAGGAGCTGATCCGCATTGTAAAATCAGGCCTCGGCAAGCGGGCAATCGCCGCGGCCGAGCAGTCCGTGGGAATGTGAGCGACACGGAACTCACTTACCCGCGGGGATGGCATTGTTGGCCGAAGTAATATCCTCGACCAACCGCTGTCTAATGTTTCAATATCTGACCACGAAATAGCTCCGTCTGCTTAGGCTGCGGTTGGGGCCAGACTTGCCTGGACAAAGCTTCTGAGGTCGTCTGGCTTCCATCCCATCTCGGACAGGCCTTCGAGGGAAGGCGCGTGCCAGCGGGTTTCCCCGTCCACGAGTTCGACCTTTGGCAGCGCATCGATGACGGCCTGCGTAAACGCTGTGGTGGAGACGGAAGGCCCGCCAGCGGCGAGATCCGCAGTGAGCGACTTGCGCTCCTGAAGGACCAGTGAGAGCGCACCTTCCACTCGCCGTGCGACGTCGTTCTGGCCGATATGATCGAGGAGCATGATCGCGGCACGCAGCAGGGCGGTCGGATTGGCGACATTGCGGCCGGCGATATCGGGGGCGGTGCCGTGCACGGCTTCGAAGATGGCGACGTCGCAGCCGAGATTGACCGAGGCGCAGACGCCAAGGCCACCTGCAAGGCCGGCGGTCAGATCGCTGAGGATATCACCATAGAGATTGCTGGTAATGACGACGTCGAAACGACCTGGATCAGTCACGAATTTGCAGGCCGCCGCATCGACCAGCATGCGGTCGGCAATGAGATCCGGATAGAGCTTCGCTTCCTCATCGAAGATCCGGTCGAAGCTGCCATCGGTCCGCTTCAGGATGTTCGATTTCGAGATGCCGGTCACGCGCTTGCGGCCAAGTGCGCGGGCGATGGCAAAGGTCGCCTTGCAGATGCGGCGCGTATTCTTCTCAGAATTGACCTTCAGCGCCGAGAACACGTTGCGGCCGAGGTCGTATTCCACACCGAGATAAAGGTCCTCGAGGTTTTCACGAACGAGGATCAGATCGATCTCGGGGAAACGCGAGCTGGCTTCCAGCCCCCGCAGGGTCTTGGCCGGGCGCACGGCGGCGAATGTGTCGAAGGTTTCGCGAAGGCGGACATTGGCGCTGCGCTCGCCGCCGCCGAGGGGAGTTGCGAGCGGCGCCTTCAGCGCGAGCTTGCAGCGGCGGATGGTCTCGATCGTCTCTTCGGGAAGTCCCGTCGGGTCGCCCTTGAGAAAGACGCGAGAGCCGGCGAGGCAGGGTACCCATTCGATCCGCGCGCCGGCGACGGCCAGGATTTCCGTAACGGCGGCGGCGATTTCCGGCCCGATGCCATCGCCGTCGATCAATGCGACCTCGACTTTTTCCTTCGATACATTCGTCATCTTGCGAGCCTTCCTTCAGTGCTTGTTGGAATTGAAATCAAAGAGACGGGCGGGATTGTCCGCGAGTATCTGCTGGCGGTTGCCGGCATCACCGACCCAGCGATCGAGCCAATGGAACGTCTCCTGGTAGGTGTGCTGCTTCTCGAATTGCGTCCACGGCCAGTCACTGCCCCAGACGATCCGGTCATGGCCGGTCACATCGAGGATTGCAGCGGCGCAGCGATCCGCGGCATCTTCGGGAAAGCGGTAGGGGCCTGAAAATTTGAACCAGACATTGCTTGCAACGGTGGCGCTCGACAACAGAGCCTCGAAGCCGCCGCTTTCATCACCGGCCGACGTACGGCCGAAGTGATCGACAAGGATAGTGCAGGGGAGGTCGTCAAGGCCGGGCGCGATCGAAAGCCATTGCACGCCCTCGGCCTGGATCTGCAGCACAAGATCGAGTTCGCCGAGGCGATGCGCCATGACCCCATGGTCGCCCCGATGCAGATCCGGCGCGGGCTGGCCAATGCAGTTCAGACGCACCCCGACGATGCCTGCCTCTTTCAGGGCCTCCAATTCATCGATGCCGCTCGCAGGGTCGATCACTGCGATACCGGCGAAGGATTGCGGGTCTGCAACGATCGTATCCAGCAGATAATGATTGTCGGTTCCAAGGAAGCTCGGCTGCACGATCACGGCCTTGGCGATTCCTGCAGTTCGCATTTCCCGGCGGAGTTCTTCCGGAGTGGCATCATAGTCGGGCGCATAGCGGCGGGCCGCCGCCAGGGGCAGCCGCCGCTCGAAGATATGCACGTGCGTGTCCACCCAGTTCCCGGACTCCGGCATAACGTTCATTCTCGAAAAACCTCTTGATCGAGTCTTATAGTCTTGTATAAGACTAGTTCTATAAGAGTAATCAAAAGGTCATGCAAGGGTGGAAATGGACAGCGCAGAAGGATTGGGAAAAGCCAAGGCCAATGCCGCGGCGAGTTCGGCGACGCCCGCGATTTTGATCGAAAACATCACCAAGTTCTATGGCGCCTATCGCGCCCTCAACGACGTCAGCCTGAATGTACGCAAGGGCGAGGTCGTCGTCATCATCGGTCCGTCAGGATCGGGAAAATCGACGCTCTGCCGCACGATCAACCGGCTTGAAACGATCGACAGCGGCGCGATCAAGATCAACGGAAAGCCGATTCCGGAAGAGGGGCGGGACCTGGCACGGCTGCGCGCCAGCGTCGGCATGGTGTTCCAATCCTTCAACCTCTTCGCCCATCGCACGATCCTGCAGAACGTCACGCTTGGCCCCACCCGCGTGCGTCGCATGACGCAGAAGGATGCGGAGCGGAAGGCGCTCGATCTTCTGGAGCGCGTCGGCGTTCGCGAGCAGGCAAACAAAATGCCGTCACAGCTCTCCGGCGGCCAGCAGCAGCGCGTGGCGATTGCCCGCGCGCTGGCTATGGAGCCGGAAGTCATGCTCTTCGACGAGCCGACCTCGGCGCTCGATCCGGAAATGGTGAGCGGCGTGCTGGATGTCATGCGCTCTCTCGCCGATGCCGGCATGACCATGGTCGTCGTCACCCATGAAATGGGCTTTGCCCGGTCGGCGGCCGATCGGGTGGTCTTCATGGATGCCGGGCGGATCGTCGAACAGTCATCGCCCAAGGAATTCTTTGCAGCCCCGCAAAGCGAGCGCGCCCGCGACTTCCTCGCAAAAGTGCTGCATCACTAAACAAACCTTGAAAGGGAGGAATCAATGAAATTCAATCTTCGTCCCGCAGCAGTTGCGCTGCTCGGCGTGCTGTCGCTGACACCGGCTCTTGCGAACGCCGACCAGGCAACATTCCCGGCCGGCTCCACGATGGAGCGGCTGTCGAAGGCTTCGACGCTGCGCATCGGGGTCAAGTTCGATCAGCCGCTCTTCGGCCTGCGCGATCTCTCCGGAAAGCCGATCGGCTTTGATATCGACATTGCCAAGCTGATCGCCTCGAAGCTTGGCGTATCGGCGAACAAGATCACCTGGGTCGAGACCTCGTCCTCCAACCGCGAACCCTTCCTCGAGCAGAACAAGGTCGATTTCATCGTCGCGACCTATGCGATCAACGACCAGCGCAAGAAGGTTATCGACATGGCCGGCCCCTATATCGTCGGTGGCCAGGACATGATCGTGAAGAAGGGCAATCCGCTGAACATCAAAGGCCCCGATGATCTCGCCGGCCACAAGGCCTGCGTCATTAGCGGCAGCGAAGGCCAGTCTGCTCTGGCCAAGAAGTACGCTCAGACGCAGATCGTTCCCTTCGACGTGATCTCCAAATGCGTCGAGGCGCTGAAGAATGGTTCCGTCGATGCGGTTGTCACGACGAACTTTATCCTGGCCGGCCTCGTTAGCCGCGATCCGAACAATCTCCAGCTCGTCAACAACCTCTTCACCCGCGAGCCCTGGGGCGTCGGCATGCCGAAGTCGGAGAATGATTTCTGCCACTTCGTGTCGGATGTCCTGACCGAGGCGGACAAGGATGGCACCTACGGCAAGATGTATGACGCAACGCTGAAGACCTATGTCGGCGGCGACGGCAAGTTGCCCGCTCTCGATCAGTGCCCCTGATCTGACGGGTGGTCCACAGGCTTGAGCGGAAGGATGCAAGGCATATCGAAATGACAGCGTTTTTAAACAATATCGATGTTTTCTGGAACGGCATGCTGGTGACGCTTGCTCTCTCCGTGCTGTCGATCGTGATTGCCCTTCCGCTCGGCGTCCTCGTGGCCGTCATGCGCATATCGCCCGTCGGCGGCTTCCGAGTGATTTCGATGATCTATATCGAGATCATCCGGAACGTGCCGCTGACGATCGTCTTCTTCTTCTCGGCATTCGTGCTGCCGCAGTTCGGCGTGCATGTATCCTATTTCAGCTTCGCGATCATCGCGCTGGTTGCCTATTACGTGCCGCTTTTCTGTGAAGCCGTCCGCTCGGGCATCAATTCGGTTCCGATCGGCCAGGCCGAAGCGGCGCGCTCCATCGGCTTGCCCTATGTGGAATGCCTCTGGTTCGTGATCCTGCCTCAAGCGCTGCGCAGCTGCATTCCGCCGATCGTCAACGTCGCGATCGCGCTGGTGAAGAATACCGCTGTTGCGGCAGCCTTCGGCGTCGGCGAAGCGCTTGCGACCATGCAGCAGCTGGCAAACGAGGAAAGCTCCGCCGTGCTGTCGGTGCTGATCGCAACGGCCCTCATCTATCTTGCCGCGACGATCCCGCTCGGACTGCTGGCATCCTATATCGAGCGCAGGAGCGCATTTTCTCGATGAGCACGCTTCTCTACGACACCCCCGGACCGAAGGCTCGCCGCCGCTCTCAGATCCTGTCGGCGCTGTCGATCCTTGTTATCCTGCTCCTCCTCGCCTGGGCCGGCTTTTCCCTCGACAAGGCCGGAATGCTGGCACCGGATCTATGGGCGACGGTCTTCCAGCCCGATCTCCTGAACCTTCTGGCCGGCGGCCTGCTCGCCACGTTCGAAGTGTCCGCAGTCGCCATCGTCATGTCGGTCGTTTTGGGCGCACTGGTCACGGCGGGCCTGATGACGCGATCCGTATTGCTGCGCGCTGCCCTCAGGACATGGGTGGAGGTCTTCCGCGGCCTGCCGCTGTTGCTTCTGATCTTCTTCCTCTTCCTCGGGGGCCCTGTGATCGGCGTCGATATCTCGACCTTCTGGGCACTGGTGCTTGGGCTTGTCCTCTATAATTCGGCCGTCCTTGCCGAAATCTTCCGGGCCGGCATCGACACGCTGCCGAAGGGGCAGGGCGAAGCCGGCCTAGCGATCGGCCTCAGCAACGCCGAGGTCTTCTGCATCATCCTGCTGCCGCAATCCATCCGCCGCATGTTGCCGACCTTGCTGACCCAGCTGATCACTCTCCTGAAGGAGACCTCTTTCGGCTTTGTCATCGGCTATGCGGAACTTTTGCGCGATGCACGCACGGCGGTCGAATATCTGGGCGGCAGCTACTCGCTGCCGGTCTATACGCTGGTCGCCGTCGTTTACATGGTCATCAACTGCATTCTCTCGGAAATCGCAAGACGGGCGCAAGCGGTGCTGTAGATGCATCGAACAAGGTCACGAATCGATTGAAAGGATCACGGGGGTAACATGGGCATTCGCGAGAGCAATCCACAGGACGCCTTGGTGCTTGAGGGCGATGAGCACCTGCCGCTCTATCGCCGGCTTTATCTGACCGTTGCCAAGCGGATCGCAAATGGCGAATGGCGTCCGGGCGATGCCCTGCCGGCCGAACTCGATCTCGCCAAGCAATATGGCGTGGCGCCCGGCACGATCCGCAAGGCGATCGACGAACTCGTCGACGACGGCCTGATCGAGCGTCGCCATGGCTCCGGCACCTTCATCCGTCGGCCGAACTTCGACAATATGATGGTCCGCTTCTTCCTGTTCCGCGATCCCGCGGGCAACATGATCATGCCGGAAAGCCACATCGTCTCGCGGGAAATCGTTCCCGCAAGCGCCGACGTTGCTGCCAATCTGAAGATGCGGGAAGGCGATGACGTCATAAAGGTCACCCGGCATCGCCACTGGGAGGGGCAGGCACGTCTGCTCGAGGATATTTTCCTGCCGCCCGCCCGCTTCAGCGCTATCCTCAGCCACACGCCAGAAGAAATCGGTCCTTTGCTCTACCCCGCCTATGAGCGCCTCTGCGGCCAGCTCGTTTGCTTCATCGAGGAAGAGATCAGCATCACCGACGTTTCTCCGGATGATGCCGGCCTGCTGAAGCTCAGCAGCGACGACTTGGTCGTCGCGATCGAGAGGCTGGCGAAGGACGCCTCGGGCCACCCGATGGAATGGCGCATCTCGCGCGGCGAGGCGAGACGCTTCCGATACAAGATCAACGTCAGCTGACCGTCAGCGTTTCCATAGAGTTCCCCATGTCCACACAGCATCTTTCGGCGCATATCGGCTATCTCTACACCGAGCTCGGCTTGATCGACAGGATCGGCGCGGCAGCGCGCGACGGTTTTACCGCGATCGAACATCCCAATCCCCTGTCGGTCGATGCCAAGGCCATGCTTGCGCAACTGCAGGAGCATGGTCTCGTTTTCTCCCAGATGGCGGCGGCTTCAGGCGATGCTGCCCGCGGCGAAAAGGGCATCACGGCTCTGCCGGGGCGCGAGGCGGAATTTCGCGACGCGCTGCTGCGCTCACTCGATTATGCCGAGACGATCGGATGTCCGCTCGTGCATCCGATGGCCGGGGCCGTGGATGGCGCCGTCGATGGGGATCGCCAGCGTGCCGAAGAGACCTATCGCACCAACCTGGCCTTTGCCGTCGAGCAGTGCCGTGACCGGCCGGTCCGCATCCTGATTGAGGCAATCAGCGACAAGGTCGTTGCGAACTATTTCCTTTCCACCCTCGAACAGGCGATCGCATTTGGTGATCAGGTCGGTTCTGCCGACGAGACCGTTCTGCTGGTAGACACCTTCCACGCTGCCGCCAACGGCACCGATCTGGCGACCTTCATTGCTGCGCATGTCGCGCGCATCGGGCATGTGCACATTGCCGACGCCCCTGGCCGGCACGAGCCGGGAACGGGCGGCCTCGATCTCACGGGCACGCTTAAGACGCTTCTGGCGCATGGATACAAGCACGCAATCGGTTTCGAATACATTCCTTCCAAGTCAACGGGCGAGACCCTGTCATGGATGCCGTCCTGGAAGGACCTTTTAAGTGGTGCCGCCACCCGTTGACGGCGGTGGGCCGACAGGTTTGATATTTCAGGAGACAATCATGATCCAATCGATCAATCCGGCAACGGGCGAGGAAATCGCACGGTTCGATCTGCATTCGCCGCAGGATGTTGACGCGGCTCTGACCAAGGCGGTGGCCGCCCAGGCTGTATGGCGCGAAGTGCCGATCGCCGAGCGCGTGGAGTTGCTGCGCCGCATGGCGAAGGTGCTGCGCGCCAATGCCGAGCGATACGCGCTGATGATCACCAGGGAGATGGGCAAGCCGCTGCCGGAATCGGCCGGCGAGATCGAAAAATGCGCCTGGAACTGCGATTTCTACGCCGAGCAGGCGCCGAAATTTCTGGCAGACGAAGTGGTCGCCTCGACCGCGCATGAAAGCCTGATCGCCTATGATCCGCTCGGTGTCGTGCTTGCCATCATGCCCTGGAACTACCCGTTCTGGCAGTTTTTCCGTTTCGTTGCCCCGGCTCTGGCCGCCGGCAACGGCGCGATCCTGAAGCACGCGAACAACGTTCCGGAATGCGCGCTCGCCTGCGAGGAAGTGATGCGTGAGGCAGGCGCGCCTGAGGGCCTGATGCGCACGATCCTGATCGAGGCCAAGGATGTCGCCGCTATCATCGCCGATGACCGAATTGCTGCCGTCACGCTGACCGGCTCGACCGAAGTCGGCGCCATCGTCGCTTCGCAGGCCGGCAAGGCGCTGAAGAAGCAGGTGCTCGAACTCGGCGGTTCCGATCCCTTCATCGTGCTTGCCGATGCCGATATCGAAGAGGCGGCCAGGGTCGCGGTCAAGGCTCGCTTCGTCAATGTCGGCCAGAGCTGTGTCAACGCCAAGCGCTTCATCGTTGAAGAGAGCATCGCCGATCGCTTTGTTGCAGCCTACATCAAAGGCGTCGGCGAGCTGAAGGTCGGCGATCCCATGGAGTCGGACACGAATATCGGTCCGATGGCCCGCGCCAATCTGCGCGACACGCTGCATGATCAGGTGAAGCGTTCGGTTGCATCAGGCGCCACACTTGCCGTCGGCGGCGAATTCGTCAACCGTCCGGGCTTCTACTACGCGCCGACGGTGCTCGATCACGTCACGCCTGAGGCTGCCGCTTTTACTGAGGAAACCTTCGGACCGGTTGCCGCGATCATCCGCGTCAAGGATGCTGACGAGGCCATCCGGCTGGCCAACCAGACCGAGTTCGGCCTCGGCGCAGCGCTCTGGACGAAAGATGTCGCCAATGCGCGCAAGCTCGCTCGCAAGATCGAGGCAGGCGCCGTCTTCATCAACGGCATGGTCGCTTCCGACCCTCGCCTGCCGTTCGGCGGCATCAAGCGCTCCGGCTATGGCCGCGAACTCGGCTATCACGGCATCCGGGAATTCACCAACATCAAGACGATCTGGATCGGACCAGTCCGGTCTGTTGCAGCCAAGTGAGCGAGGGCAAGATGAGCGAAGAACAAACCGCAAAGCCGGCAATCCTGCGTCCTGCCGAAATCAAGCCGCATGAGCGCGGCGGCGGCGCACGCACCATCCCGATGGTGACCCGCCGGGTGGGCTCAACGAGCCTGCTCAACGGCATTACCGAATTCGAACCGGAGGCCGCAATCGGACTGCACACGCATAATTGCGAAGAGAGCGTCATGGTGCTCGAGGGCTCGGCCATCGCCGAGATCGACGGCATTGAATATCCGATGGGACCTGGCGACACGACCTGGGTTCCGGCCAATCTGCCGCACCGCTTCATCAACGCATCGTCCACGGAGCGTATGCGCATCTTCTGGACCTACGCATCGGTCGACGCCACGCGCACGCTGGTTGCGACGGGTGATACGCGCACGATCGATTCCGAACGCGCTTGAGAGGCAGACATGGTATTTGAAATCGCGGAAATCGAAGTGAGGGCCGGCCAGGGGCAGGCCTTCGAGGCAGCGGTCGCAGAGGCCGCTCCTTACTTCAAGAAGGCGAAGGGTTGCCTCAGCCTCGAGCTGCACCGAACCGTCGAACGGCCATCGGTTTATCGCCTCGTCGTCGGCTGGAAAAGCGTCGAGGATCATATGGTCCATTTCCGGGAATCTCCCGATTTCCAGGAATGGCGCCGGCTCGCAGGTCCCCATTTTGCCAAGGCACCGACGGTCGAGCATGTCGAAGTCGCGCTGAAGGCCTTCTAAGCCTGATATCGAACGGGTCTTGAACCCCTGGAACGTGATGATGCGGAGGAGGGGGCTGGCTGGACCAGTCCCCACTCATCGAAGCGTCCCCTTCGTCACCACGTCAAACGCTTCCCGCTCTCCGCATCGAACAAATGCAGCTTGCTGACATCCGGCGAGAGGCGGAGGGCGTCGCCAGGGCGTATGTCCAGGCGCTCGCGTACTGTTGCGACAAGCGTGTCGGTACCGATATTTGCGGTCAGCTGGGTCTCGGCTCCCGTCGGTTCGATAACCGTGACCTCCGTCGCAACGCCGCCCTGTCCAACAAACAGATGTTCCGGCCGGATGCCGTAGATCACATCCGCTCCGCGCGTCACGGCAATGCCCTCAGGAAGAGGCAGCTGGCCTCCGCCGTCGGCCACGAAGTTCAGCGGGCCGGAGGCACTGATCTTACCACGAATGAGATTCATCCCGGGTGAGCCGATGAAGCCGGCGACGAAAAGATTGACGGGCCGATCATAAAGCTCCAACGGCGAGCCGATCTGCTCCACCGAGCCGTCGCGCATCACAACGATCCGGTCGGCCATCGTCATGGCTTCGATCTGGTCATGCGTGACGTAAATCGTCGTCGTCCGCAGCCGCTGATGCAGCTGCTTGATCTCGGAACGCATCTGCACGCGGAGCTTGGCGTCGAGGTTGGACAAGGGTTCGTCAAACAGAAATACCTGCGGCTGCCTGACAATCGCGCGTCCCATGGCAACGCGTTGGCGCTGGCCGCCGGAAAGGTTGCGCGGATACCGGTCGAGGAGGGGCTCTAGCCCCAGGATCTGCGCCGCATCCCGAACACGTTTCCGGATCTGTTCCTTCGGAGCTTTCGCAAGCCGCAGCGAAAATCCCATGTTCGCCTCCACAGTCATATGCGGATAGAGCGCATATGATTGAAACACCATGGCAATGTCGCGTTGCTTGGGCGCGACATCGTTCACCACATGCGCGCCGATCGCGATCTGACCATCGGTGATATTTTCGAGCCCGGCGATCATCCGCAGAAGCGTGGACTTGCCGCAGCCGGATGGGCCGACGAGAATGACGAATTCGCCATCCCTGATATCAATATTGACTCCGTGCAGAACTTCGAAATGGCCGTAGCTCTTGCGGGCGTTCGTCACGCTTACCGACGCCATAATATCCCTCCGCGTAAGTGATCTGTCGATGATTTGCGGCCGCGGCAGCAGGCGGCCCGCAGCTTTAAGTCCGGATGTTCCGGGGAGCCGTCGCGGCCGAGTAGGGCTCAAGAGCCGCATCGATCATGGCAAGGCAAAGCTCACGCGGCCGCGGCAAAACCTCTTTCGACACAACGCCGGGGGAGATGCGACCGAGATATTGGCTGATGAGCGTTTCCGGAATATCTGCATCAAATCGATCAAACAGGTCGGCTACGGCCGCCGAGGCGCGGGGGTCGGGCCAATAATAGCGGATGCGGTCGCTGTAACTGAAATGGCGCTGCAACCGCTGCTCCTCAGCCGTACCATGGTAATGAGCCTTCCAATGCTCAGGACGATCAAGCATGACGCTTTCCATCGTCGCGACAAGCGGATCAGATAGCATCTTTCCGGCAAGAACGGCGGCGATTGCATCAAGGCCATACAGCGCTTCGCGCAGGGCAAAGGTCAATCCGGGACCGACCTTCAGGATGGCAAAGCCGCCATCGACGAGAGACGACAGCGCGTCCGAGGGCTGATAGTCCGTCGAATGCGCCTCGAAAAGCAGACCCGGCATGTGTTCGAGAGCACCGATCAGGGAACGTGCCCGGTCAGGCTCATAGATTGCAACATTGGCATTGCCGAATTCGACGCCCGGCTGAACGACAATGCCGATCACCCGCTCCATGGCGGCCTCGATGCCCGCGTCGCTGAAAGCGGCGCGATGGACCGCGAGCGTTCGCACTGCTGCATCGGCCCGCGTCACCTCAAGCACATCAAGGGCATGGGTCGCGCCGCCCGGCGGCGGAACTTCGGTGCCGATGATATATACCGGGGCGCGCCGACCAGCCGGGCGGGCTGCCTGCTCAGCGGCTTTGGCGAGACGCGCGGCCCGGGCAGCGGTCAGCTCGTCCTCCAAGGCGACAGGCTCGCCGGCACAGCCCATCGAAGTATCCAGGTGGATTTTCTCAAAACCCGCCTCGATATAGGCGGTTACCATGAGTTCGGCCCGCTGCATGGCCTCTTCGGCAGGCAGGCTCTTCCAGGGGTTTGGGCCGAGATGGTCCCCGCCGAGAATGATGTCGTCGACGGGAAACCCGACACGCGCCGCGACATCTTCGATGAAGCGCCGGAAATCCGCCGGCGTCATGCCCGTATAGCCACCCTCCTGATTGACCTGGTTGCAGGTTGCCTCGATGAGAACGACCGAGTTTTCCGCAGTTCCACGCCTGAGCGCGGCCTCGATGACCAGTGGATGAGCGGAGCAGACGGAAGTAATGCCGCTCGGGAGTGAATGCGTGCGGTCTCCGAAGAGTTTCCCGAGTGCGACGCTGCGATTGTTGTCCATCAACATACTCATGCCAGCGTCACGACCTTCGTCAGGTGGCGGGGAGAAACCGTATCGATATTTCTGGCTTGTGCGACGCGCTCGCCGAGGATCTGCAAAGCCGGCAGCATCGCCAGACCGGCGAGCGAAAGATCGAAATCGACGTTCAGCTCAAGATCACCAGGACCGCCGAGGCCGATAACGACAGCGCCCTTTTCCCGTAGCTCCTCCACCAGCTTTGCCTCTTCGGCCTTTTGATCGGCGCTGTAAAGCATGATGGCGGCCGTTTTCTCATCTACCAGGCTGATTGGTCCGTGGCGGTATTCGAGGGGATGGAATGCCTGCGTCATGCTCTGGCTCATCTCCATGAGTTTAAGCGCTCCCTCGACGGCGACACCATAGAGGGGACCGCTCCCGAGGAAGACGAAATGCGACCGGCCGGTCACGGCCTTTGACAAGGCTGCATCGAGATCATTGGCCAGACCGCGCGCAGAGGCAACGATCGAGTGCGGAATTTGCAGACCGATCATCTGCATGCCGAGAAGCAGCATGAGACTGGCCGATACCGACATGACAATCCCTTCGTCCGGATGCGTCGGGGAGGCGATCAGTCGGTCGCAATTCTTCGCGAGCGAGCTCTCCGGCTCTACGGTCAGCGCCGTCACGAAGGCGCCGGCTGCGCGACTTGCCTTGGCTGCGGCGACGGTTTCGGTGGTTTCACCGCTGCGGGAGAGGACGACCACATGGGTCTGCTGCCAGCGCGACCACAGAGCGGCAGGCCGGTTCAGCCATTCGGCACCCGGTGCCGCAATCGCCGAACGGCCGGCCAAATTCGACAATGCCGCGAGCGAGAGAGCAAGATTATAGGAGGTACCGCAGCCGACGAAGACCATCAGTTCTGCACTCTGAGGAGCCGGTATCGAGCCGATTGCCTTCTCCCAGTAGGGAAATTGCTCAATGATTACCTTTTCCGTCGTATTCATATTATCTCCGATTCATTTTACCGAACCAGCCAGCAGGCCGCTAACGAGGTACCGGTTGAGGAAAATCACGACCAGGGCCGGGATGATGATGGCAATCGATCCACTTGCCGTGATCAGGCCGTAGTCGATGTAGTTCTTGGTGACAAATTCAGGGATGAGCACGGTCATCGGCTTTGTCGCCTGCGGCGAGAAGATGAGCGGCACCAGATATTGCCCCCAGGCGCCGAGGAAGGTCAGGATCGCCGCTGCCGTCAGCCCCGGTCCTGCGAGCGGCAGCACGATATTGAAGAGGATGTAAAGACGGCCGGCCCCATCAAGCTGGGCTGCTTCCTCCAGCGAGATCGGTAGCGCTTCGAACACGCTTCGCAACAGCCAGAGCGACAGCGGCAAATAGGCCGAGACGTAAATCAACGCGACGCCGACATAGGTATCGACGAGGTGAAGCTTGATCATGATCTGGTAGAGAGGGATCAGGACCGCATAGGCCGGAACGGCGAGCGTTGCCACCACCACGGCAAAAAGCGTCCTTCGTCCGGGAAATTCCAGCCGTGTGAAAGCATAGGCTCCCAATGCGGAGATCGCGACGCACAGGATCGTAGCAGCGGCCGACGTCACGATACTGTTGACCACAGCGGCACGGAACTGCGCCCAAACCTCCACTCCGCCGATCTGCGCGATATTGATACCGAGAAGACGGGAGAAATGGTCGAAGGTGAACCGCTGCGGAAAGAAATGTATCGGACGGGCCGAGAAATCAGCGGAGGGGGTGACGGAACTGACGAGCGTCCAGTAGATCGGTCCCAACGACCATAGCAGCAAGACTGCGACACCGACCAAGATCAGCAAACGATATCCAAGGCTCTGTTTCATCAGTCGTACCGGGTGTTGCGATAGACGCGAAGGACATAAACGAGCGAGACGAGCAGCGAGACCAATGTGATCACCACCGAAAGCGCCATCCCGTAGGAGAAGTGGAGGTTTTGGAATGTCTCCAGATAGATCTGCACGAGGACCGGCCTCGTCGCGAGACTGGCTCCCGAGAGAACCCAGGCCTCGTCGAACAGGTTGAAGGCGTTGACGGTCGCATTGGTCATGGCGACAGCGATTGCGCTGCGCACGAGGGGCAGGGTGACCAAACAGAACATCTGCGCCCGTGTGGCTCCATCGATCCGCGCAGCCTCGTAAAGATGAGCCGGGATGCCCTGCATCGCTGCAAGGACGATGACGATGGTAAGCGGCATCATGCGCCAGACATGCACCACAGTGACTGCGATGATGGCGCTCGTGCGGTCGTTGAACCAGACGTGATTGTCGAAGGGCAGTCCCATCGCCGAGAGGATACCGTTCAGCAGGCCAGCGCCGGGCTGATAGATCCAGAGCCAGATCACCGCATTGACGACGCCCGGAAGTGCCCAGGGCAGGATGACTGCCGCAAGCAGCCATTGGCGCCCGACCTTGACCTGATTGATGAGAGCAGCGGCAAGCACGCCGAAGATCGTCTCGGCAGCCACGGCAAGGACGACATAGAGGAGCGTGTTGATCCAGGTCGTCCCGAGCTGCGCATCGGACAACATCCGCGTGTAGTTTTCCAGGCCGACAAAGGGCGTGCCGGCCTGCATCGGGTTGACCCTGTGCAGGCTGTCCCAGACGGTTCTCCCGACAGGGTAAAAGACGAGCGCCGCCATCGTAATGAAGATCGGCAGGACGAGCAGCACCCCAAGCCCGGCGTCGGCATTTGCGCCGACCCCACGCTTGGTTCCCACGCTCGGTGAGACGATAGCCGTCATTGCGACATCGCCTGCTTTGTTGCGTCGGCAATGCTTTGCATCGCCTGGTCAACGGTCATCTGACCCTTGGCAGCGCTGTTGATCGCCGTGTTCACCGCGCTGGAGAATTGCGGATACCAGGGAGGAGTGCCCTGCGGGAACAGCGCCTCGACGGTCTTTGATTGCGCCACCAGCGTGTCGCCGCTATGCAACCCGCCCGCAGCGTTTAGCTCGGAGAGAGCCGACGTACGGGTCGGCAGGAAACCGTTGACGAAGTTCTTCTTCTGGTAGTCCTTGCTGGTGAACCACTTGATGAAGGCCACCGCAGCTTCCTTGTGCTGCGACACGTTCGGCACAGCGAGTGCTTCCGGCAGGCCGAAGGTGCGAGTTTCGCCGCTTGCCGTCGGAACAAGGATCGCAGCCGCCTGACCGGCGATCTTCGACTGCTTCGGATCGTTCATCGCTCCCAGTCGGCCGGGTTCGCCCGAGATCATGATGCTGGTCACGCCCTGGGTGAACATGCCCTCGTTGATCTCGGTGTCCTTGAGGGTGGTGGAAGCCGGATCGACAAGGCCGTCCTTCAGCAACATCAATTCGAAGGCCAGGGCCTTGTAGCCAGCCGAATCCGGCTTCAAGAACAACGGATTGAAATCCTTGTCGAACAGCTCGCCGCCGAAGGCCTTGGTCAACAGATACCAGCTGGTAGAAGCTCCTTCCGTCGCCGAAAGCGGCAGGCCGATTGGGTAGGTGGATATGCCCTTTTCCTTGATCTTCTTTGCCGCCGCGACGAGCTCGTCCAGCGTCTTCGGCATCTCGGTAATGCCAGCGTCGGCGAAATGCTTCTTGTTGACGAGCATGACACGGAAATCGTTGGTGTAGGGCACACCAAGCAATTTTCCGTTCACCGTAAAGATACTGGAGACGCCGATATCCTTGACCGTATCGGTATCGATGACGTCGTTCAGCGGCATATACCAGTCGGCAGAGCTGAACTGGCCGGTCCACGACCAGTCAAACTCGGTAACGTCAGCCGGCGTCGTTCCGGCGATCAGCGCCGTCACCAGTTTCGGGCGGATGTCATCCCAGGACAATGTCTGCAGATCGACGTGAATGCCCGTTTCGGCTTCAAAGTCAGCCGCGATGGTCGGTCCCTGGGGCGAGGGCATCAGCACTGTAATCGATTGACCGGCAAGTGGCTTGGCATTCTGAGCAAGTGCCGGAACTGCGGCTATCAAGGCCGCGGCCGCTGTTAGCGGCAAAATGAATCTACGCATGTTCCCATCTTTCCTTGTTATTGAGGTCTGCACTACCTGACTGCGCCGCTGCAGCCTTTGCCGTGGCGGCGACTTGCCCGATCCAGCCTTCGTCTATGGGCCAGCCGAGGAGTTGGGCGGCTGCCAGAAGGGCGCCACCGATGGGAGGAAGTCTTGGCGAGATGGCCGGCCGGCCGATGCGCCGTTCGACCGAGGCAAGCAAAAGGGGGCTCGAAAACGTGCCGCCGGCATAAGTCCAGTCACCCACCGGATCGCCGTCTTTGGCAATGGCCCGATGAAGTTTTGCAAGTTCGTCGGCCGCCCGCTCGATCAGTTGGATTGCCGCTTGGTCTCCGGCCTGCGCCACCCGATCGACGAGGACCGAGAGAGCCGCAATATCTGCACGCGGATTGACGAGCTCGCTCACCCAGCCTGCAAGTCCGTTTGCTGGATCGGAAATATCAAGCCGCAGGTGGCTGAACATCGCCTCGGCCAACGCCGTGCGCGGCGCGCGGCCATCGAGGCTCTGACTGACGAGGCTGAGTGCCGCACGTCCGATCCAGTAGCTGCTGCCCTCATCGCCGATGACATCACCCCATCCGCCAGCGCGCCGGGAGACGCCTGCTGCGTCGCGGGCCCAGGCCATCGAGCCGGTGCCGGAAAGGATAAGGATGCCCGATTGGCCGGCGAAGGCGCCAAGATGGGCGGCGTCCACGTCGTTGAGTACGGTTCTGCGCACGGCTGGAAAAGCTTCTCCGACCGCTTCGTCCTGTAGCTCGGAGAGGCGTGCCACCTCTCCATAGGCTGGGAGCGCGGCCGCCACCGCGGCCAATCGCTGCTCGCCCAGAAACGGATCCAGATGCTTGTCGAGTTCCTCCCACCAATCCTTGTTGTCCATCGGATTGACGCCACCGCCGCGCGATGTGCGCAGAATCCGGCCGCTCCGGTCAGCAAGTGCAACAAGCACCTTGCTTCCGCCGCCGTCGATGCCGAGAATCAGGTCATCGCTCAATCGTTCGCTCCCAAATCAGCAATCGTCGTTGCAACACCGAGTTCGCGGAGCTGGGCGCGCCATGGCTCCGACAGGCTGGTGTCGGTGATCATTTTTGCGGCGGTTAGAGGCGCCACCTTGTAGGTCGCCGTGGTTCCGAATTTCGAGGAATCCGCAAGGACGAAGCAATGTGCGGAGCGCGTGAGCATGCGCCTGTTCAGGTTCGCCTCCGCGCTGTCAACACTGTAGATCGCGCCATCGGCGCTGATGGCGCCGGCGCCGAGAAAGAGCTGATCGAACCAGATTTCCTCCAGCATCGCCTCGGCCTGTGGTCCGACCAGCGAGGCATTTTCGCTGCGCAACTGGCCGCCCAGCAGGACGATCTCGAGGTTTGGAATATCGAGGAATTCCTGCGCTACCGTCAGGCCGTTGGTGAATATGCGAAGGGGTATCGGATTGATGCGGATGAGGCGGGCGAGCTGAAGAACCGTCGTGCCGGCATCGAGGAAAATGGCCGTTCGTGGGACGAGCAAATCATAGGCTGCTGTCGCAATCGCCCGCTTTGCCGAAAGATGCCGCTTCGCGCGCTCCTGAAACGCAAGCTCCACCGAAGAGCCTTCCGCAATGCGCGCACCGCCGTGTGTCCGGTCGATCAAGCCTTCCCGTTCGAGAATCTGGAGGTCTCGCCGCACGGTCGCCGGCGAAGCGCCGATGGCGTCGGCAAGGGTGTGGATCGTCGAAAAACCGTTCGCGTAGAGATGGCTGCGAATGGCGTCGAGGCGATCGACTTTTACTCCTCCGATCTGGTTCACAGAATGCTCTCCTCACGCCATTATCTTGTTCCGATCAGAATTTCACTGGATTTAATCAATGTCAATCACAAGTATGACGTTTTATGATCTATTTATCGATGCCTGATGACGCGATGCGAAAAGCGCGCCGTCCGAGGGACGGCGCGCTTAACTGCATGATAGATTGATCGTTTTTTTAGGAGAGGGGCGTCGCTTTAGTGATATTCGGGCAGCAAATTGCCGTGCTGCTTGATCAAGTCATCAACTAGATTCCAGATCTGATCAGGCGACAGCTCCGCCGAAGTATGCGGATCGAGCAGGGCAGCTTGGTAGATACGGTCACGCTTCTTCGTCAGGGCGGCCTCGACGGTCAGTTCCTGCACTGATGTGCTCAACCTCATGACAGCGGCAAGCTGAGAAGGGATGCGACCGATCCGCATGGGCTGAACGCCATTCCTGTCCACATGGCAGGGTACCTCGACGATGCATTCGTCCGGCAGATTTGTGATCAATCCGTTATTCGGAACGTTGCCATAGATCAGCGCCGGCTGGCCCGTCACCGCGGCATGAATAATGCCGGCGGCATATTCGTTGCTTCGGCAGACCTCGATCGGCTTATCGCCTTCGAGATCCCGCCTCAGGGCGTGCCACTCGCCGATCTGCACCTCGCAACGGCGGATATATTCGTCCAGAGGGATATTGAGTTGCTCTACCAAATCGCCGCGCCCTTCTTTGATGTACCAGGACGTGTATTCGGAGAAATGCTCGCTCGATTCAGTCACGAAGTGTCCAAGACGCTTCAGGACATCGAAACGAACACGGTCATCAGGCGGAACGCGCCCCTCTGCAGCCAAGGCCTTGAGGCGCGGATAAAGATCTTCCCGCCTGCCGTCGAGGTGTCGCTTTTCATATTTGAGAAAGAAGGCGATATGGTTGATGCCAGCGGAGATATAGTTGATATCAGCGATATCCTCGCCAACGCAATCGGCGAGGTGGGCAGCGGTGTGCTGTACGCTGTGGCAGAGGCCAACGGTCCTGATTTCTGGCGCGATCTCCTTGATCGCCCAGCAATTGATCGCCATCGGGTTGACATACTGCATGAGCAGTGCGTCGGGACATACGTCCTGCATGTCGCGGCAGATCTCTTCCAGAACGGGAATTGTGCGCAGCCCGCGGAAGATGCCGCCAATACCAAGCGTGTCGGCAATGGTTTGCCTGAGGCCGTATTTCTTCGGCACGTCGAAGTCGGTCACCGTGGCCGGCTTGTAGCCGCCGACCTGCATCATCAGGATGACGAAATCGGAGCCTCGAAGTGCTGTGCGCCGATCGAGAGTTGCTTCGACCCTGACTTTGTCAAGCTTTAGTGCTTCACAGATGCGCCGGGCCACGATCTCGGAGGTCTTTAGACGTTCGGGGTCGATATCGAACAGGCTGATAACATAATCACTGCCGCCCTGCGATGAGAGGACATCGCCCAGGATATTTTGGGCGAAGACGGTGCTGCCGGCACCCACGAGGCAAATCTTTGGCATGACAAACTCCGATAATTGGGTCTCATCCGCCTCATTGCTCCTTTTAAACTAGAATTTCTTCCTGCTAATGAGAGAGTTCTTCCCGGATTCGAGTCAGAGGAGAACTTCATGCGCGGAGAGAATAGCGCCGAGCGCGAGGCCTTGATCATCTCGCAAGGCGATTTTCTGATCGAGCGGCACACCGCAAGAGCCATGGGCGCGGCCCACTGGCACGATCACGTCGAAATCAATCTGCTCCTCAAGGGGCAGATGACGTATCTTTTCAATGGACGGCAGGAGCATGTCGAGGCCGGGCGGCTTGTGCTCTTCTGGGCGGCGATCCCGCATCAAACCATCGAGGTTACGCCGGATACGCCGCTCGTCTGCATCTATCTCCCGTTGGTCGACTTTCTCGCATTGCCCATCAACAGAAAAGTCAGGCAGTCGATCATGCAGGGGAGGTTCCTGAATGAAATGCAGCCGCAGCCGGCCAACACGATCCTGATCCCACAATGGGTGCAGGAATGGCAGGAAGGCGACACAGTGCGGCAGCAGCTGATTGCGGACGAAGTCAAGCTCAGGGTGCGCCGTCTCATTCTCGATACGGCGGATGAGCATGGTTCATCAGCCCGGAAGTCGTTGGCGACACCCGCAGGCCCGGCTGTGCATCGTGCAGAGATGCTCACGGACCTGATAAACACGCATTACGCGAGACCGCTGAGCATGCCCGCTCTCGCCGAGCTCGCAGGAATTCACCCGAGCACCGCCAACAAGATATTTCGTGACGTGCTCGGCATTTCGGTGAACGAATATCTCACGAGATACCGGCTGGCGCGAGCCATGCAGAGGCTCGCCGATACCGAAGAGCCGATTCTGCAGATCGGCTATAGCTGCGGGTTTGCTTCCGTCAGTCGGTTCTACGATGTCTTTAAGCAGCGGACCGGCACAACGCCCAAGCAATTCCGCGCTTCGTTCGAAAGAAAGTGAGGGGCGTAAGAACGGAGCGAAAAAGAACCAGAGGAAGGTCCGTTCCTATTGAAACCAGACTCTAAAATGACCCGAAACGGAATGTAAAATGTCCGCGTTCGGGGTAACAAAAAAAGGCCCGACGAGGCTAGCCGATCCGGCCAATCGGGGGCTCTGCCGTCCTGGTCGCTCTTGCTGTGATAAGCATCTTCGGGTCCGGACCGGGACCACAGTTCGTCGGCTTGGTCGGCGATTTGCTTCGGCTGACCTTCGGCGATGACTCCCTGAGATATTCGCTGCTTGTCTTCCTCATCCCGAAAGCATGCGCGTCAATGTGCTTCTGGGTAGCCGGATCGACGATTTCGAGTGCCATCGAGGATCTAGTGACAGCGAAGGCGCAGTCGGGGTAAGGAAGCCGGACTTGTCAGCAAGATGTCGGCGGAGCCCGGCGCTCCACCGCCAACCGCTTTCAGCGCTATGCGGATCGTGCGAAGGTACGATCTACTTCGACTTCGGCGAGCCCGAAATGCGATCTCAATGTATCGCCTTCGTATTCACTCCGGAACAGACCCCGCTTCTGGAGGATCGGTACGACTTCATCCGCAAACAGCGAGAGCTGGCTGTTTATGATTGGCGGCATGACGTTGAAGCCGTCAGCGGCGCCCGACTGGAACCATTCCTGAATGATGTCGGCAATCCTTTCCGGCGTGCCCGCGACGGCAAAGTGGCCACGGGCGCCAGCGAGCTTGCGCAACAACTGACGGAGGGACAATTTCTCGCGCAAGGACATTTCGACATAGCCGATGACGCGGCTCTTGGAAGCCTCGACCGCATTTGGATCCGGAAAATCGTCCTTGGTGAGCGGGCGATCCAGCGGGACGTGGCTGAAGTCATGTCCGCCGAAGCGCGCCTTGAGCCGCGTCAGGCCGACTTCGGTGCTCGTGAGCGCGTCAAGCTCCTCCCAGACTTGATCGGCTTCGCGCTGCGTCGAGCCAATGGCTGCGCTAATCCCCGGCAGGACAACGATGTCCTCATACCGACGACCATAAGCGGCCGCGCGGTTCTTGACATCGGAATAGAAGGACTTCGCGGACTCGATGGTCATGTGCGCGGTGAAAATTGCCTCGGCCCATCGAGCCGCAAAGGATCTGCCGGAATCCGATTGCCCGGCCTGGATATAGACCGGCCGTCCCTGCGGGCTACCCGGCACATTCAGAGGACCCTTCGTCCGATAGTGCTGGCCTTGGTAGTTCGCGGGCGTGATACGCGAAAGATCCAGGTACTGGCCGGCATCGCGATCGTCGACGACAGCATCCGAGGGGAAGCTCTTCCAGAGAGCGTCGACCGCCTCGACAAATTCCTCTGCAAGCTTGTAGCGGTCGGCGTGGTCGAGGTTCTGCTGCAGCCCGTAGTTGGCGCCTGCCTCAGGTACCCAGGAGGTGACGATGTTCCATCCGGCGCGGCCTTTGGAAAGGTGGTCGAGCGTGGCAAACTGGCGCGCGAGCGTATAGGGCAGGCTGTAGGTGGTCGACGCTGTGCCGATGAGTCCGATGTTGCGTGTGTGGGCCGCGAGCAGAGACAGCAGGACGATAGGCTCCAGTGAACCGGAGGAAGCCAGTCCGCTGCTATTCCCGGCAGCCAATGTGTCCGCGAGGAAGACTGCGTCGAACTTCGCCGCCTCAGCGATATGGGCAGCCTCGACATAGAGTTCGAGATCCGTCAGCGCCTTGTGATTGGAACCCGGATGGCGCCAGGCGGCCTCGTGGTGGCCGCGCGACATCAGAAAGAGGTTCAGGTGCAATTGCCGGGACATTATCGATACCTTTCAAACGCGCTCGGCGACGCCGAAGCTCTGAAGGAGCTTGGCGCGGAGCGAAATCAATTTAGGGTCATGGGAACGCCGGGGGTGCGACGCGGAAACGAGGTGGTCTTCGGCAATGCGCCCGTCTTTCAGAACAAGGATGCGATCGGAGAGAAGCAGCGCCTCGGCGACGTCATGCGTGACCAGGATGATCGTGGGTCTTTCTCGTTCCACCAGCCGCATCAGCAATTCCTGCATGCGAAGCCGGGTGAGGGCGTCGAGCGCTCCGAAGGGCTCGTCGGCAAGCAGGAGTTCCGGCGAGCGGATTAGGGATCGCGCCAGCGATGCCCGCTGCTTTTGACCGCCCGATAGTGTCGAAGGCCAAACATTCGACTTGTCGCTCAGTCCGACGGCGTTCAGCATGTCGAGTGCCGCGGGCCTCGCATCCTGACGGCGCAAGCCGAGCGTGATGTTTTCGATAACGGACTTCCAGGGGAGAAGTCTCGAATCCTGAAAGAGGACCGACGTATTCTCTGGAACATCGAATTCGCCGCGTGTTTCTGCGTCGTCGTCGAGACCCGCGAGGGCACGGAGCAGCGTCGTCTTTCCGGACCCGGATTCGCCCAGCAAAGAGACGAATTGGCCGCGCGGTATCTCCAGCGAGACACGGTCTAGGATTGTCTTGCCCTTGAAGCTGCGGGACAGGTCCCGAAGTTGGACGGCGTAGGGGATGCGAGTATGTGCGTTCATGATCCAAGAGCCCTCCGATAGGACAGGGCACGTCCCTCGATGAACCTCACCACTGCGTCCGAGACGAGGCCGAGGACCGCGTAGATAAAGATGCCGACGACGATGATGTCGGTCTGACCCCAGTCACGCGCCCGGTTCATCAGATATCCGATCCCAGTCTGGGTGTTCACCAGTTCGAGCACGACCAGTGCGGTCCAGGAGATAGCGACCGCGAGGCGAAGCGCCACGAAAAAGCCGGGCAACGCCCCTGGAAGCGCGACATGGCGAATGAACTCCAATCGCGTCAGCCCCAGCGTTTGCGCGAGCTCGACATGTCCGATGTCGATAGCCCTAAGTGCCGCGTGGGTGTTGATGTAGACGGGCACCAGAACGGCGGTGAAGATCAGGAATATCTTCATCTCTTCGCCAATTCCGAGCCAGATGATCACCAGCGGGATCAACGCAAGTGTGGGAATTGCTCTCTTGATCTGGACAACGCCGTCAATCAGAGCCTCACCAGTTCGCGTCAGTCCGGAGAGCATAGCAAGGACGACGCCGACGATTACGCCGAGAAAGAGGCCCGTGTACGCCCTGCCGGCGGAGGCTAGAAGATGCGGAAGCAATGATCCGTCGAGGATCATGTCGTACCCGGTCTGCAGGGCAGTCGAGGGTGCCGAAAGAGTGTATGGCGACAGAAAGCCGAGCCGTGACGCCGCCTCCCAGACGATGAGGATCAGCGCCGGACCGAGCAGCCGTAATCCTGCGGGCAACTTAGCCGGCGTAAGTCGGACTGACTTCCTTGCGGCGATCGGCGCCGCACGCTGTTGGCCTTGCCGGTATCGGCTGCGGGAATGAGCAACAGACGATTGGAGTATGTCGGCCATCAGCTTCCTCCCTGGCGGGCTTGCTCGATCACCTGATCGAACGTATTGACGAAGGAGGTCTTCGCATCGAAGCGTTCCTTGATCGACCCGGCCTGATAGAGGATGTCGATCAGCTTCTGATGGTGCGGGATTGCCTCCACTGACGTCTCGAAGATCAGAGGCGACTGACCCTTGATGATCACGTCGGCATCGGGCGGCGGTATGTGCTGAAAATCGGTGTAGTAGAACTTCGCCCATTCCTTTTCGTGTTCGTTGCTCCATTTGCCAGCACGCACGAATGCGGTCAGGAATTCCTTGATGGCCTCGACCTTCTTCGGGTCCGCCAGTGCTTCCGGCCGGGCGTAGAAATAGGATGTGCTGGGAAGAAGCTTGCGCTCCTCGGGGTCTAGGACCGGAGAGGCTCCCGCCTGCTTGGTCAGTCTGGTGACGAATGGTTCCTGCAAGACGGCGACGTCAACCGCACCCGACCTGACCGCATCAGGAAGATCGGCAACGCGTAAATTGACCAGCTGCACGTCGCTGAGTTTCAATCCGGCACGGTTCAAGGCCTCGATGAGGAATACCTGTCGCCCGGATCCTTCGACATAGCTGACCTTCTTTGCCCTGAGTTCGGAGAGCTTGTTGATGACCAGTCCCGGCCGAGTGGTCAGGCGGTATTCGGCGACGTCGCGCGTGAAGGTTCCGATGATCGGGAGGAGGGTGCCCGACGCCCGAGCCTGGATGGGCGGCGTATCACCGACGAAGGCGATGTCCAGCGCGCCTGCCCGAATCGCCTCGAGGATCGCCGGACCGCCGGCAAAATTCGGAAATTCGATATTGAAATTGATGTTCTTCTGCTCGCCGCTGGCCTCAAGCAGATTGCGAACGAACTCGCTTTGGTCTGCAACGACTAGCTTTGCTGACGGGTCGGCAGCAAACGACATCGTTGCGCCTGAGGTAGCAAGCAGACCAATCATGGCAGCTTGTAACAAAGTCCTTCGTCTCATCATTGGGGCTCCGTCGGTTCGATCGCGTGTCCAATTAATGTATAGTGACTTTATAGATATTATAGGCTTCAGATTTCATCTCACGTCGCGATGCGCGAAAACTCTTCCGTCGTCAGCGCCAATGCATGAAAGTTCGTTTCATCCATGATGCCGGTGGCCTCCGGCGTTATCCATTGCAGCTTGGACCCTCAGCGGCACCATCGTACGATTGCAAAGGGTGGTTCTTGAGTGTTCTGTAGACGGAGACGCCCAACCCTGGGGAAATCATCATGAGATCTGATATCGTGCCTGGCGTTACGGACCCGGCGCTGCGGACCGCGTGGGCGGAGGGCCGCAAGGAGATTTTCTTTCCTTACGGGCGATCATTCGCGCAAACTGCCGGCGATGAATGAGGCCCTTTATCGATCAGATGAAGCCATCCGTTTCTGGAATGTGGATCTCGATCAGCGCTGGCGCGTTACCGCCTTTCTGGTGACGTCCCCATTAAGGTCATCTGCCGCCGCCCCGTTTGAAGGCCTGGCCCGGCTCGCCTTGTACCGGGCCAAACTAGATCTCAGACGCGCAGGAGCGTCTTGATGGCGCGGCGCTCGTCCATTGCACGGTAGCCCTCGGCAACATCCACAAGAGGAATTTCGAGATCGAAGACCTTGCCGGGATTGATCTCACGGTCGATCACGAGATCCATAAGATAGGGAAGGTAGCGCCGGACGGGCGCGGGACCGCCGAGCAGGCTCTTCTGCTGGCGGAATAGGTTCTGTCCATCGAATGTGACGCCATGCGGAACACCGACGAAGCCTATCTTGCCGCCCGGACGGGCAGCGTTTATCGCCTGGCTCATGGATTCCTGAGTGCCAACGCATTCGAGGACGCAATCTGCACCGACGCCACCGGTGAGTTGCTTGATACGCGCGACGCCATCGTCACCACGCTCGGAGATGATGTCCGTTGCTCCGAACTCCAGCGCGAGATCCTGCCGGGTCTTGTGACGGCTCATGGCGATGATCCGCGAGGCGCCCATCTGTTTTGCTGAGAGCACGCCCATCAGGCCTACAGCGCCGTCGCCGACGACGACTGCCGTCGATCCTTCCTGGACACCTGCCGCATCCGCAGCAAACCATCCGGTTCCGAGAACATCGGACACGGCAAGCAGGCTTGGAATGAGGTCATCCAATGGCATCTGCGCTGTTGCAACGAGCGTGCCGTCTGCAAGAGGGATGCGGGCGAATGGAGCCTGTGCGCCACTCATGAACTCGCGCTGTTCGCAGGACGACTGGAACCCGAACTTGCAATGAGGGCAGGTGTTGTCGGAGATGCAAAAGGACCCGACGACGAACTGTCCGGGCTTCACGGTCGTCACAGCGCTGCCGACCTCGACGACGACGCCGCAATATTCATGGCCCATGGCCCTGGGTTCGTTGACTTCGTTTGCTCCGCGGTAAGGCCACAGGTCCGAGCCGCAGACGCAGGACGCCGACAGCTTGATGATCGCGTCGGTCGGTTTCTGGATCTTCGGTTCGGCGACTTCCTCGCACCGGACGTCGCGGGGCGCGTGCATGATGGTTGCCAGCATGGACTATTCCTTTCGATATGAATGACGTGGCCCTGAAATGAGAGGCCACCAATTTCACGAAATCTAGCGGCGCATGGTGCGCGCTGGAGGGATCGCGTTCAAGAGCCTCATATTTTTGTGATCTTGTCGATCGAACGATTAGGCGATCACGCCGGCGTGGTTTCCGTCGTTTTCATGCCGCAGACATTGAAAGGCGAAACGCGAGTTTCGTGGAACTCGTCGCCCGTTACGCTGCCGGCGCCCGAACCCTTCACCGACAAAGACGCGATACTGGTGCAAGACCGGCGTGACCAATCGAGCCCCTGAACTGGCTGATCGTCCTCGGCATGCCTTCCGAGAGACAGCGATGAAACCGGGATAGAACGATCTTTTACATCCAGAACCCCATGAGCGCGGATGGCGCCGGGTCGGACGCATGCCTATATATGTTTGAAGATCAGTAATCCGGCCTCACACATGATCTTCCGTCAAAATGAGATTTCCCTCGGCATCGTCCTGCCCGCGCAGGCGAGAATCAAAAACGATTTCGATTTTCCGCAGCAGATTGCGATCGCCCGGCGCGCGGATCAACTCGGGTTTGCGGGCCTGTGGGTTCGCGACGTCCCTCTCAACAGCGATCGCTATCCGGACCCGGTCGGTCACGCCGACCCTTGGGTACTACTCGGGATGCTGGCTGCCTCGACGGAGCACATCGCCCTTGGGACCGCCGCGATCGTTCTTCCGTTGCGTCATCCCCTCCACGTCGCCAAAGCCGCGCTAACCATGGCATCCTCCTCCACGGGAAGATTCCTGCTTGGGCTGGGTTCAGGTGACCGTCCAGGTGAGTATGGCGCATTCGGGCGGAACTACGAAGATCGCAAGGTCATCTTCCAGAATGGCTGGGAGGAAGTCTCCGCTGCATTGGCGGGCCAGGGAAACCTGTCGGGCGTGGCGAACGAGCAGTTCTACCTGCGTCCCCGAACAGATGGCGTGACGATTCCCTTGCTTGCCGTTGGATCGTCCGGCCAATCGTTGGAGTGGATTGCGAAGAACGCGTTCGGCTGGATGACATACTATCGAGAGCTAACGATCCAACGGGATCGCATCGCGCTTTGGAACAAAGCCAGGGAAAAGGTCACAGACGGCTTTGGTGCGCGGGTCGTTGAAGGAACGGCATTCCGTCTTTGATGCTGTTGCTACGGCGTTGCAGTCTTGCAGCGGACGGATTTCGGGCGTGCGCATGCCATCATTCTATTGAGGACCGA
>NZ_QOVX01000009.1:0-233091 GCF_008365395.1 Neorhizobium sp. P12A
TGAATTGCTTGCAGCCGTCTCTGCTGTGGGGTTCGAGCTGCTGGCGAAGCGCATGGCTGAAGCGACGAAGGAACTGCACGATCCACGCGATAGGCTGGCAGCCATGGCGCGCGCCTATGTTCACCGCGGCGTCGACAATCCTGCACTCTACAGATTGATGTTCGGGGGCTACCTTGGGGCGCAGGACGAAGGGCGCCCGGCCATCGAAAGAACGGCGGCCTACACAATGAAAGCCTTGGTCGTTGATGCGATTTCCGACGGCGCGCTGGGGCGGCAAATTCCAAACGACGAGCCCAACACCCGCGCGATGGATGGGGCGATCCTGGTATTCTGGTCGCAGATGCATGGCCTGACTTTGCTACTAGTGGACCGACTGGTCGGTCCCAGCGACAAGATGGAGGAGCTGACTGAGAACGTCCTGCAGGGAATGCTCGACGGATTGGTGAACGGGATCCCCACAGTGCCAGACGGTGTCTGGGTAGGTCCGCCGCTTGCGGGATAGAAGTACGCCGCCTCGTCTGTCGCCCTCCCGACGGTCGCGCCGCGTTCGCTCTCGAAGGAAAGTCTCATGGATGCATACATTTCAGCCCTGGTCGGCCTCGCAGGCGTCGCCATCGGCGGGCTAACCTCGTTCGCTACCGCCTGGATAACTCACCGTTCACAGGTAAGGGAAAAACAACGAGAGATCGAGGTCGCCAAGCGCGAAAAGCTTTTTTCGGATTTCATTGCAGAAGCCACGAGGCTTTATGGTGATGCAGTTAGTCACCAGAAGGACGACGTCTCGGACCTTGTGTTGCTTTACGCACTGGTCGCCCAGATGCGTCTGATCGCGTCGAGATCCGTAGTGGACGCAGCCGAGAGCGCAATGGCACGGATCGTGGATACCTACCTCACCCCAAATCGCTCGCTCTCGGAGATGCGGAATTTGGCGCACTCAGGCGCGATGAATTTCCTGCTCGATTTCGGCGAGGCTTGCCGCGCCGAACTAGGGGCTGCGCGTGCAGACGCGTTCGCAATGGGACTACGCCAAGCGCAGCAGCGAGAAAGGGTTAAACACAACACGCCTGCTGGCGTATTAGGCCACTGACACCAGAGCGGTGATTCCGTTTTGGGAATACGGGTGGTTCTGCACGTCGCGTGACAAAGTCGACACATCACCGGAGTATTGCAATCAGGCTCCGGGACTACTTAGCTCTCGAAAGCCATCACTATTGCGACAACAGCGACGGTGATTGCGATGCAATGCTCGAACCCACAGTGTTCTGCAACGCTCGGTTCGGACAGTGTCGTTTTTCGCAAGCGCAATGCTTTCTTTTGCTCTGCCTGCCATCCACATGACGACGACGAATGGCGCGAACCCTTGCCGTGCCAGGTTTGCGGTAGGCTGGTTCGTACGCATCGGCGGTATTTTGCTCCTGTCGTTTACGTCTGTAGCCGGAAATGCAGGGTGCGCCACAATACAATTCAAAGGTCTGAGCATCGGAACCGATCGCGTATCGTGTCCAATTGCAAGTTATGCGATGAGGCCTTCACATCGCTCCGAAAGACCGCTTGCTACTGCTCGAATACCTGCAAACAAAAAGCTTACCTCAGGCGCCGCGGAGTACCGAGTATCGAAGAGTGCCTTCGCGATCGAGGATGCCTCTTCTGCCTAAAGGTTTTCAGTCCGCTGGGCAAAAATGCCCTTTACTGTTCCGACACTTGTAGACAGCGGGCTTATCGAAGGCGCCGCGACGTCAAGCCTCTTGATTACTTTGATCATTGCAATCGAAATGTTTGAATCGGCGGCCTTGTTAGGGATGAGCTTCTAAAGGAACTGCGGACTCTTCAGCTGCTGGCGGGACGTTTCCCGCCTTCTCAAATCTCGGCGAGACGCTTGATGCCGCATTGCTTCGCTACGATCAATACCTCCGCCCCGGCTGCGTCCTAACCACTCAATCCGAGAGCTTGCGTCATATCGTTTATGATACCCAAACGCGCTTCGATCACAGCGATCTTTTCAGGCGTGTCGGCGCACGACGCCTCGATATCAATGAACAGCTGCTCGCAGCCACCCGGAATGACGGTTCCGAACATCTGGCCGGGTTCGTCGCTGATATTTCGCCATGCGTGCTGGACATGAGGTGGCAGAACGACGACCGCTCCTGGAGGCGCGTCGAATTCTTCGCTACCGCATTCGAAGTGGTATACTCCTCGGATTACGCGAAAGATTTCGGTCTCTCTGGTATGGGTGTGGGGTGCTGGCCCCTGCCCCGGCGGCGTGAACGTCTCCCACATTCCAAAAGCCCCACCTGTCTCGGCAGCAGTAGCGTGAATTACGATCTTCGCTCCAAAAGGTGTTCTGGCCACGCGCTCCTTGCCAGGCACTGAGATGATTGCCTTCTGAGATAGCATTGCCAGTCCCCCATTGGTCGTAGCCGTCTGCGACGTCTGTATTCACTGTTCGGTCGCTCCCGGCATTCTTGATTTGCCGCGGAGCGTTTCAACCGCAGTTAGTTCAGCAAAACGAATCGGTGTCTGGTAGATTCGGAAAGTCGCCGCACCGCCCCCGGTTCGCATTGCGACAACTCCACATCACCGTCGAAGCTTTTTGGCGAGACGCCCCCGTACGACACGGGAGATGTTACCTTTGTTGAGACAGACGGCAAGAGATTTCACGCCAGCGTGGGGTCGATCGGGCCGGGAAAGTGTCGGTGCGGCTCCCGCCACGATCTTGCGCGTTAGTCGTTGAGAATCCTAACGCTGCGCGCATCAACAAGTGAGCTATTGCGACCAAAGGAATCCTTTGGCGTGTTTCTCGCGTGTCAGACGCAATCATCGGCAAAGAATACGCGCCTCGATTTCAGTCGAATCATCTTCTTAGGATTCTGCGCCAAACCATTGAAAAATGATTCGTTTCGAGCCGGAACGAATCACCTCCGCACGCTTTGAGCCGCGAATCGCTGATTCGGAGGATCGCGACATGGGAGCAGGGCATCGGGCTCAATGGAAAGGCTATCTGAAGTTCGGTGAAGTGAGCTGCGGCGTCGCGCTCTATACCGCCGCCAGCACTTCCGACCGCATAACCTTTAACACGATCAACAAGGCGACGGGCAATCGCGTGAACCGCGTCTTCGTGGACAGCGAGACGGAAGATCCGGTTCCGAAGGAAGCCCAGGCAAAGGGGTTTGAGATCGACAACGGCCAATACATCATGATTGATCTGGACGAAATCGCAGCAGCGATCCCCGAGAGCAACGAGACCCTCGAAGTCGAGGCATTCATTCCCTGCTCGGATGTCGACGATGTCTATTTTGACAAGCCGTATTACCTGACCCCCGACAAGATGGGCAGCGACGCTTTCGTCGCACTGCGCGACGCAATGCGAAGGTCCAAGGTCGCGGCCATCGCCCGGACGGTCCTTTTCCGCCGGATGCGGACGGTGCTCATACGGCCGCACGGCAAGGGCTTGGTCGCCACCACGCTGAACTACGATTACGAGGTCCGGTCCTCGAAGAAGGCGTTCGAGGATATGCCGAAGATCAATATCGAGGGCGAGATGCTCGACCTCGCCAAGCACATCATAGGCACGAAGAAGGGCGAGTTTGATCCGGCGTCGTTCGACGACCGCTACGAAGCCGCCCTCGCCAACCTCGTGAAGGCCAAGATTGAGGGTAAGGCCTTGCCGAAGCCAAAGAAGGTCGAGGTTTCGAAGCCGAACGATCTCCTGGCCGCACTCCGCGAAAGCGCCGGACTGGCAGGCAAGGCCACAAAAACACCGAAGCGCACAGCCGCCAATGCCAACAAGGGCGAAGGCAGGCAACGTGCCTCGCGCGGGGCCGCGTCGAAATCCGCCGCGAACGCCGCCCCGCAACGCAGAGCAAGCTGAGGAGGCTGACCCATGGCACCGCGCCCTTGTCAAGGACGAAAACGAGGCAAAGGGCTACGCTCGTGGAGAGAACGACTACATCATCTTGACCGACGAAGATCTCGACCGGGTGGCGCTCGACACGGTCAGGACGATCGACATCGACAAGTTCGTCCCCGCCGACAGCATCGAATGGGTCTATCTGGAGAAGCCGCACTATCTCATGCCCGACGACGCTGTCGGCAACGAGGCCTTCGCCGTCATCCGTGACGCCATGAAGGCTGACAAGGTCGTGGGGGTGTCGAAGCTCGTCATCGGTCGCCGCGAGCGTGCCGTCATCCTGGAACCTCGGGGCGAAGGAATCGTCCTCTGGACTCTTCGCTTCGGCGACGAAGTGCGTCCAGAGGAGAGCTACTTCGAGGATGTCGAGGAGAAGGCGGACCCGGAATTGGTCCCGCTCGTGCAGCAGCTGATGAAGAAAAAGTCTGCGCGGTGGTCGCCGGAGATGGTCACCGATCCAATCCAGACTAGCCTTTTAAAGCTGATAGACGAGAAGAAGGCGGCGCTAAAGCCCAGGAAGACCACGAAGGGCAAGAAGCAAGAAGCCGCGCTCGCCTCGAATGTTGTGAACATCATGGACGCGCTGCGAAAATCGGTCGCCGACGAACTCAAGAGCAAGAAGGCCGGATGATGGACGAGGAACGCGAATTTGAACTCTGTGAACCAGCACCGTTCCTGTACTTTGAAAACGGGCAGATGGCGGTGACCGACGGATGCTCCGTCTGGCAGGTGATCGTCACATGCGAGGCGATGATGGCGACTGCGAACCCGCCTCAGAAATCGCTCCGCCGTCTTATGCGCTATGCTCCCTTCTACAGGGAGCTCGCGGCGACCGCGATCAGGCGCGGCGACGATGTCGACGGCAGAGTTCTGGTCCGAGAGGCGGATGTGCTCGCGGCGCGACCACGACCTCACGGTCGACTGCCGGAACGGCTCCGATTTCCTGCCGATGCGTAGCGTCACTCGAATTGAAAGGATGGCGAGTGCCAAGCCAGGTGTATCTTCATCGCGGTTACAGGATTGCGATCTACAGCCCCACTGACCACTACGCTGTTATCACGCCGCCCGGCAGCAACGCCATCATCGACTTCAAGGAGCGGCAACCTCGGTCGACCGTGGTCGAGGGACCAAAAGTGTGCTTGGAGCGGGCCATCGACCTCATTGATAGCCTTGTTCCTGCCAGCACTCGCCCCGACCACCGGATCATCCGGCCCGCTTGCCCTCCTGAGTGAATTGAATAGCGCCTTCAACTTGGGTAAAATCCAGGTGTCATATCATTTCCACCTGCCCCGCTCCGGCGGGGTTCTTTTTAAAACCTGCGGCCGCATCGCTACTACAATCCCGGTTAACCGCCTCTCAACATGCCTCGGCGCTGGCACGGGTCAACCTCAAGGGTAGGAAGATGAGAACGAACTGGATCGTTACGAATTCAAATGGCGTCCACACATTCGACACCGCCAGGAATGCCTCCGCCTTCGTCCAGGCGAGTATGGACAGACATGAGTACTTCGAGCTGGATGCACCACCCACGCTCAGCGCCGAAGATCGAAAATATTTCGGAGCCATGCTGATCGAAGCGACCTTCGAGCAAAAGTGATGACCATAGGTTCCGTTGGTCGTGCAGGGCCCCATCCGCCTGCCGCTAGGGTCCGTATACCGTGACTTGTTGCAGTTAACTGCCCGACCACCTGAGCCCCAGTAGACTGCTAATGGATTGCGATGCTCCGCCAACGGTGTGGATGGCTGTCCTCGAACTGTCGAAGCAGATTTGTGGCCTGACCCAGGACATGATGTGCCGCCTGCACATCCTCACGGGCAAACTCATCGGCCTTGACGAACATCGCTTCTGCCACGTTCTTGAAAATCTGGGCGAACTTCACGTTGCCCTCGAAGAGAGCCTCCATCGCAGTCCTGTCGAGGTTCCTGGCTATATCGAGGAAGACCTCTTCGCGTTCTTCAATGCTAAGCCCACTGATATCATTTACGAAATGCATTGCGACTAGCTCTCCCTTCCCTGAAGCCGCACGGCCCTGCGCCGACATCAAGGAACTAGGTATCGCCCCATCCGGCTTCAAGACCCGTTTGGCACTCATGTGCTGGGAGTGCCAAATTTCCCTTGGCGGGTTATTGAACCCCTTTGACGCCGTAAATAAATTATGTGGGTCGGCACGGTAGCTCGGCCGACAAAAGCGGGAATTCCAACGCCGAGACAGGCGTCGGCTTCCCTACCTGGAGATTTTCATCCGCCACTGGAGATTTTTGGGAGACTAACATGGACACCAATGGCAACGGCAATTCGAGCCCGATCCCGGCGGACGTAATGACTGCGTCCGAAGTCCTACACCGACATTTCACTCGCCCCGAAGACATTCTTGAATGTCAGCTTCTGGACGTGCAGGAAAAGCGTTCGATCTTGGCCTCGGGGGCGTCGGATCGCTATTCAGTCGAATCCGCCCCGCAACTGAGGCATCCACCGCAACTGCCGACATCAGTCCACTATCGCGACATCGTGGAGGCTCTCAAGGCGCTCGACCGCATTGGTTTCAGGCGCCGTGGAGGCGCACTATCATGAAGAGCCATCTATATTCGCGCACCCTTCATCACGCAGAGCAAGATCATGTGAGCGACAGGCTTGTGCTCGCCTCTCGATACGCCGACTGCCTCCGACACTTGGCGGTAACGGCGACCCGTCTTGGGCTGGCGGACCTCGCGGAGGCAATCGCCGATCTGTCCCGTGCGATAGACCGAATGGCATACGACCTCGCCGTCTCCGACTACGGCATCGTCGTGCTAGGACGCGCGGGCCGCTTGATCGGTACGGTGGAGCGTCGTCTTGCGAAAAAAAGCAGGGAAGCCATCCTTCATTAGCTAAGCCGTTCAGGTCCGGAGAACGGCGGCTACACGGCGGCATCACATGTATCGCTCGACAGCGATGGGAAGGCCGCCCTGTCTTCATTTCGAGAATGCCCCGCGTCCAGCGAGTGTCCTATCTTCATCAGGCGACACAGATCCTCTACGCAACCGAAGGTTGGCGTAACAGTCGCAGCCAGAAGTGCCAGAACGAATTCATCATCCATGTCTATCAAGATATGCGCGGCACATGATCACGAGCTCTCGGCGTAAATCTTCAGCCACCTCGCCGGTCCGAATATGACGGTGACAAGGGTACGAGTATTTGACCTCGCATCGGAAGCGTCATTGTCGGAAGCACTTGCGAGCATGGCGGTGATTGCCGCGTCGGTCCGTACCGCGAAGGCTGATATCAATGCCCCGTTGTCCATTTCCACCACGGATCGGTACAGGGCGCGCGTAACATCCGGCTTTTCGGTTTTCGCATGCCAGTAAGCGTCGATTAGCGCTTCCACCATGTCGCCGGCCGGGTTGCCCTGCCGTTCGCGGCAAGTGGCTTCGATCCTCTCCGCAAGGCGGTCGAGGTAGCGTTCGTTGAGAGCGTAAATCAGAGCCCGTTTGTGCGGGAAGTATTGATACATCGTGCCGACCGAAACGCCCGCCCGCTCGGCGACGCGTGTGGTGGTGAGCTGATGAAGACCGTCCTTGACCAAAAGCTGAATGGTAGCCTCGAAAATCGCGTCGAGCGTAGCAGAAGACCGTCGTTGCTGCGGTCGTTTCCGGGGCTTCAAGGCCTGTGGGGTGGATGAAATCAAAAGCGAATCCTCAAACTGAATGATTCTTCATATCATGTTGAAAAACGTAGACGAAGAAAGGCTTTGAACATGAAGGAAGAACGCGTTGCGCTTGTAACCGGTGGCAATAAGGGCATCGGCCTGGAGGTCTCGCGCCAACTCGGCCAGACTGGTGTCACGGTCGTAATCGGTGCGAGGGATGTGGATCGAGGCACCGCGGCAGCCACCGAATTGAAGTCGCAGGGCATCGACGCCTTTTCCGTCCAGCTCGACGTCACGAACGAAGAGAGCATCGCTGCGGCGGCCCAAGCCATTGCCGACATGCATGGTCGCCTGGACATCCTCGTCAATAACGCGGGCATCTTTGATTTTGCGGACGCGCCCCCGAGCCGTGCGTCCATTGATGCTGTTCGCAATGTCATGGACGTAAACTTCATCGGCGCATTGGCTGTGACGCAGGCGGTGCTGCCGCTGATGAAGGCGTCACCTGCCGGGCGCATCGTAAACGTATCGAGCTCGCTTGGTTCGCTGGCGTTGAACGGCGATCCGACATCGACATACTATTCTCAGCAGTTCATCGGGTACAATGCATCGAAGGCGTCGCTGAACATGCTGACGATCCAATTGCACCAGGAACTGAAAGAAACTGGCATCGTCGTGAACTCGGTCAGCCCTGGCTTCGTCAAGACCGACCTGACCGGATACGGCGACATGACTGCGGAGGAAGGAGCAAGGCTGCCAGTGCAGTATGCACTCGTTGCAACGACATCGGGGACGTTCGTCGAACCGGGTGACACAACCCCGTGGTAAGGTGCACGAACTCCTGGCACGTAGTTGTCTCGTTGACGAAGGTAACCTCGGGAGAAAGGGACCTGTAGTCCAAGCTGATCGATCTCAATTCGACAGCGGTCCTGGTTACCGCTAGTGCCTTCCTTGTTGCGTTTCACACCTGCGGCCGGAACTTCACAAGGATCCGAAACCAAAAGCGAGGGTATCGGGTCTGCAGATTGTCAGACTCGCTCACGCCCAACAAACGGTCTGGCTCTCGCCCTCGATTACGGCAGCTCGCGGCCGATCCATCGTAAACCTTAACGTTTAATTATGAATCTGTCACTCGCTTGGCATCTAGCCTTTCGAGGAATACTCGTCTCCCGTATCAAAAATGGAGACTGAAGTTGTCCGACACACCAAAGCTGTTGAGCGCATCCGCGATGGCGCTTTCATCGTCGGCGTTGCTGTCAGCCCTCATCGGGGTGCTGAAAGCCAAAGGCATTTTCTCGGACGAGGACGAAACAAACGTTTATGAAACGGCTCTCCTTCTGCTCGAAGAGGCCGAGGCCAATGACGACACCGGAGCCGTTGAGCTGGCAAGGGAAGTCATTGAGGCCCATCTGGATTCGTAAGTTGATTGGCCGCGCCTTTATCTGACGGATAGGCGCCACAATAGAAGACCCTATTGTTCTGGGGTTGCAATATCGATCCGCTCCTCCAATATGCCCCGTCCCCCAAGCAAAGGACATGCGGGCTCGCTTACCCCCTGCTCGCAAGAGTAAGGCGAGCCCCTACCATACTTGGGGTGTGGGCGATCCTTCAGTATCGATCTTTGAATCTACATTCGCCGGGGTTGGCGGGATTGAACTAAGAGTTCAACGGGCGTCTTAACCGGAAAATCTCGAAGCTCAGCGCCGTCCGTCACTAAATCATGCACCTCGAAAGCCCGCCCTTCGAAGCTGTAGGCAACGTCGATCAACGTTTCCGACAAATCGCCCAGGGCGCGCACCCTCACCCCCGTGACGCTACCGCGGATTTGTGACCAGCTCGCGGTTTTTCTGGTCCTGAGAAGTCTTGTGACGACAAGGAACGCCATGACTGCTGTTAAGCCGAGCGTATCCACAAAGTAGCTCGCCATGGAACCGATTCCCCTTGATGAGGGTTGTCACTCTCAGCATCGCCGCAGTGCCACACGCTGATGGCGCGCTGCCGTTCTCTGTGTATTATCCCGACCGCGGTCGTTCAGGTCCATAGGCGCCCGCACCGGTCGCCGATAGCGCCGCCGCAGGCGCCTCCTGCAAGGGCGTGCAGCAAGCTACATCAGAAGCATTGCCCGCCCTTGCAGGCTTCCGCCAACGCGCGCGACAACTGTGCTTGGCTGAACGGCTTGGAGAGTCGGACGACGTCACCGAGGTCGCCGACGCCGTCCGGCAGTTCTGCATAGCCAGTGGCGAGAACTATAGGAAGCGCCGGATATCTCACGTTTATCTCCTGGCACAGCTGCGCGCCCGTCATCTTCGGCATTGCATGATCCGTGACGACGACGCCCGGAAGATCACCCGAGGCAAGGATCGCCAGCGCCTCTTGGGCGGAAGAGGCCTGGATGGTCTGCATCCCGAGGTCTTCAAGCAGAAGCACGGTGTTCATGAGAACAAGCGGGTCGTCATCCACGACCAGAACCGTCATTGAGGTGAGTGGCGCGTCGACATGCATTTCGGGCACGAAGGCGGCGGGAGCGACATCAATCTCGTGGGCGACGGGAAGCCAAAGCTCTGCGGTCGTGCCCTCGCCTGGTGCGGACTTAAGCACAAGATGACCGCCCGACTGCGCCATGAGGCCGTGTACCATTGGCAGACCGAGACCCGTGCCCTTGCCGACGCCCTTCGTAGTGAAGAACGGAGTGGTCGCATTGACGAGCGTTTCGGCATCCATTCCTTCTCCTTGATCACGCACAGAGAGGCAGACATATTCGCCGGGTAAGAGCATTGTCCCCTCGCTGGCTTGAACGGATTTCCGTTCAGCGGCGACGATGACCTCTCCTCCGCCCGGCATGGCATCGCGGGCGTTGACCACCAAGTTTAGCAGCGCACTCTCAAGCTGGTTTGCGTCTGTGCAGGCCCTCGGTAGATCCGGCGGAAAATGCGTGGTGATGACGACTTCGGGTCCAATCGTCCGTCGCATCAGCTCGGTCATTCCCCCTACCAGGCCGCCGACGTCCACCGGAACGAGCTGCAGTTCCTGACGGCGCGAAAATGCAAGCAACCTCTGCGTCAGCGTGGCCCCTCGCTGGGCCCCTTGGATGGCGTTTTCGATGAGGTCGGCGACATCGGGTCGGACCGCTCTCTTCTTAGCGATCTCAAGACTGCCGAGTATTGCCATCAGGAGATTGTTGAAGTCGTGGGCCAGCCCGCCTGTCAGCTGCCCCACGGCTTCCATCTTCTGCGCTTGGAAGATCGCCTCCTGCGCGGCACGCTTGTCACTGATGTCACGTGTGATCTTCGCAAAGCCGATGAGCTCGCCTTCGGCATTCCTGATCGGATCGATGATGACGTTCGCCCAGAAGCGCGTGCCGTCCTTCCTCAAACGCCATCCCTCACGCTCGAAGCGGCCTTCGTGTTCGGCCGCCTGAAGGGCTAGTGCCGGAAGGCCCGCTGTGCGGTCCTCTTCTGTGTAGAAGGTGGAGAAATGACGGCTCACGATCTCGTCCTCCTTATAGCCCTTCAGTCTTTCGGCGCCTGGATTCCAGCTCGTGACGAAACCATCGCGATCGAGCATGCAGATCGCATAGTCGGTGATCGCCTCGATGAGCAGGCGGTAACGCTGCTCGGTCTTAATGTCGGACTCGTCCATGGGCCTTCTGCCGTCGCAATCGGGTGTCATCTTTCCCCGAATCCTATCGGAGATAGCGTAGGACACAATCTAAAAACCTCAAGCGACGACCCCACCCAGGTGTAAGGTCTGATACCGCTAACAACCCTTTGTCGATGCCGCCGCCTGAAAGCGCACCCGCTGATTACGCTCAACGGCCTTGACGATGAGCGCCTTCTCAATCTGTCAGCGTGGACATCTTGCCGCCTTTCATTCCTGAAAGTCGCGCTGACCGCCTTGTATGGGGGAATTCGCCGAGCGGGCTGAATTCCTTGTGCTTGCGCAGCGCGCAAGTCGCTCCGGTGGCGGGAAGTAAGATCGCAGCCGAGTCAAGTGCTACGGGGATGGCTCGCAGCTCTACAAGTGCGAGCTTTCCGGACCACGCCATATCGCACACATGGCCTCGGGCCGCGCTCGCAGGACGGCAGCTGATGATTTCGAGATCCTCTTATATCACCACACGACGCCCACCAACCTCGGCTTGATACTACGCTCCGGCGAACTCTGGTCGTCGGCCTGGAACCTGCGGAGCACGCGTCGACTGGAGAACGTCGCCTATACCTATTTCACGAGCCTCGACAAGATCGGCAGCGAGGCCGACCTCCACAGGATCGCAATGGCCTCGAATGGGCAGATCAGATTTCAGACGACTTCTTCCCGGGAGACCGAGGCAACTCTGACGCTCGACGTGTACCGCGGGAGCACAAAAGGCCGCACGAGCACCTTGGCCCGATATATCCCCGTCGACATGCTGGCCGCGCCTCACCTCCATTTCCATCATTCGATCATGATAGAGGCAGCCTGGTATGAGATTGTATCACCTGAAATCTATCGTGTTGGCGTGAAACCTGGCGCCACACTACCGCTGGGGAAGGACGCGGTCGGATGCGACAGTGCCTCGTTGAAGTCCTTCGATCATGTCGCGCTTGGCGACACCAGCACACTGCCCGGGTTGGCGGCGCCGTACGACGAGGAGACAACGGATCAGCTGATGCACACCCAAATGCTCGGTGAGGACATCGACTTGTTCCAGTTCTGGCGTCGCAATGCCAACACCGATCAGGTTTCCGGGCGAACTCCGGAAGCGCGGGTCCTTGAGCCTCGGTAGAGGCCAAAGGCGTTCATGATCGCAATCTTCAAAATGTGCATTTGGCGATGCCTTCTTCCTGCTCGGGACCGCCTTGCCGTTAGCGCTTGTGGCAACGCTGATGCTCCGGAGAGCGCCTCAGGGTGTGGGCGTCGGTCACTGAATGCGGCGCGCTAGGTCACGGGCTCAGCCAGGATTTTCCTGGCGAGCACGTGACCTTCAAATTCGAAGCCGTCCGGATACGGCAGTCGCAGACCTATGACAGCGATCAGACGCCGAAACTGAAAGATATGGTGGGAGAATATCTCGGCGCTTCCAATGTCCTTCTTGCTGAAGGAGTGAATGGCGTTCCGCTGGCCTTGAATGAAGGCGACCGCTGCCAGGTCCTTTGGCGACAGGAGATCCTTCTTGGTGAAGTACTGCCTCATCTTCTCGAGCGAGATCTCGGTAGGATCGTGGATCGTCCCCGTCTTCTCGCCCTTCTTGTGCATGGCATCCAGGCTCTTGACAGTCTCGTGGTCGGCAAGAAAATCTTCGAGATAGACTGCCAGGAAGAGCCGAAGGGAACTCTCCATGAGGCTGCCGAGATTCGCCCAAGCAAGGATCAGTTCGCCGTCCGTCATCGTGGTTTCTGGCGTCCACTTGTACAGCGCCGCTGCAAGCGAGGGCATGAGTTCGAGCCGCGCCGATGCCAGCATCGCCGCGGCTCCGTCGGGAGCCCAGCCATGAGCGTTCTTCCAGAAATTGCTTAGACCTATCTGAATTCTGACGATGTCATCGATCGCTGCGGAATAGCTGTGCATGGAGGCTCCTCGCTCGCCGATTTACTTTAAAAATCCAGTACTTCCGATTGCGGAGACTTCCCACCGCTATAGACTCCGAAAAACGAATCTGATTCTGTTGGCGACTTCAATGGACTTGACGATTAATTTTGCACCGATCTCCTTGGAAGGTAATTGCAGCGTTCTTGTCGGGCGTCAGAACTACGACAAGGAACGCCTTGCTGAGCTGCGCGCCGACTTCAGGGATACTCATGTCTTCCGGCGCGACGGAGCTGAAAACATTGTCGACATTCCGATCATGCCGGGCGCAGTCCCGCTTGGACATGTCCAGGAAACGATTGATCTGAGACAGCACCAGATCTTCTGGCCGATGCTCTTGCAGGAATCGCTCATCCAGCTTCTGGGCAAGCGGCCCATCCTGTCGAACAATCCCTTGAAGTTCCTCGGTGCGCGCGTTCCGCTGATCGAGCATGCCAATCTGCCGGACTGGCTCCAGCGGCTGTCGGTCACCGAGATCCATACCCGGCATATCACCGTCGACCGCAGGAGGATCCATGGCATCGTATGCGATGTCCGAGCAAAGTCCTTCATCTCCGCGACTTGCGACGTGCTCATCGATGCCGGGGTGCACATCGTCGGCCGATACGTCCAGGTTGAGCTGCCCCCGATCGATGACCGGATCATGCCCAAGCGGAAGCTTGTTGGCCGGGTCCGCAGTGTCGACGGCGAAGAGCTCCTTCTGGAGGATTGCGAGCCGGGTTACGAGAAAGTCGCTGCGAAACTGGCCTTCCTGGAACCGCGTAAGGAAAACTTCGAGGAATGTGTGCGCAAAGTTCTCGGGCGCGATGCCGAGCGCGTGCTTGAGCAATCCCAGCGGGCCTCGCAGCACCTCGCGTCCGGCCCGGGCAAGCTGGAGCACATCGACAGCATCGTGAAGTACCTGAGGGACAAGAAGCCCGCCGCAGTTCCCGGGGCCAATTTTGCCATCGATGGTCCACTGAATACCAAGGGACGCCTGTTCCCGTCCGGGGAAATCATCGAGAAGCCCTTCCTGCTGTTCGATCCGAGCGGCAGCCGGAAGGACGACTGGGCTGAACGGGGGTTGAAGGATCATGGCCCGTACGACGAGCAGGTCTTCAGTCCGAAGGGTCTGAATATCGCGGTCGTGTGTCAGGCGCGCCTCGAAGGGCGCGTTGACGAGTTCGTGGCGAAATTCCTGCATGGAATGCCGAAGATTCTTCAGCAGGGAAAGAACTTCGCGCGCTTTGGAGACGGCTTCATCAAGCGCTTCCGGCTGAACAAGCCCACCGTGCACTATTTCCTCGCCGACGGCACGTCGGACGAGGCCTACGCCGTCGCCAGTCGCGAAGCGCTGGACAAGGCCCGCGACGGAGGCTTCGAGTGGGATCTTGCGATCGTCCAGATCGAAGAGGAATTCAAGTCGCTCGCCGACGGTTCGAACCCCTACTACACCACCAAATCCATCTTCCTCAGGCGTGACGTGCCCGTTCAGAGCGTTCGTCTGGAGACGATGTCGTTCCCGGACAATGAGCTCGTGTTTCCGATGAACCATCTGAGCCTGGCGACATACGCAAAGCTCGGGGGCACGCCATGGCTGCTTGCTTCCAGTCAAACGGTCGCCCACGAGCTTGTCATCGGCTTGGGGTCGAGCACCAGTTCTGAAAGCAGGCTTGGCCCCCAGATGAGGCATGTCGGCATAACCACGGTGTTTTCCAGCGATGGCAGCTATCTGCTCAGCGACCGGACTGCCGCGGTTCCCTATGATCGCTATCCCGAGGAACTGCGTAAGACCTTGAAGCGGACGATCGAAGCCGTCCGGACCGAGGACAACTGGCGGAGCACTGACAAGGTCAGGCTCGTTTTTCACTCGTTCAAACCCTTCAAGGACTCGGAGGTGGAGGCGATCGACGCTCTGACGGGCGAACTGAGGCTGGGCGATGTCAAGGCGGCGTACCTGCACATCGCCCCAGACCATCCTTTTCTTTTGTTCGATCATGCTCAAAAGGGTATCGCGGCAAGAGGCGGCAAGAAGGGTGTCCTCGGCCCTGCGCGGCAGCTCCATATCCGTCTCAGCGACTTCGAGTCCCTGGTAGTATTCGCGGGAGCCTCCGAACTCAAGCAGGTGACCGACGGCATGCCACGGCCTGCCCTTATCAGGCTTCATCTGAACTCCACGTTTAAGGACATGACCTACCTCTCTCGCCAGGCGTTTTCCTTCTCCGCACATTCCTGGCGAATGCTCTCGCCCGAGCCGTTCCCCATAACCATCCGCTATTCCGATCTCATCGCCGAGCGGCTCGCAGGTCTGGCCTCGGTGAGAGGCTGGGATCCGGATGCCGTGACCTTCGGAGCGATCGGTCACAAGCCGTGGTTCCTCTGACATGATCGATCTGAGCACGATCCGTCTGGAACTTGTCCGCGCCATCGCCACCACCGACGCGGCGGTGCACGTGCGGGCATTCAGTGCGTGGGTCCTCGGCGACACTGAAGGCCTGTCACACGAGGTTCAGCGCGCAGCGGCTGCCTCCGATAATAATATGCTTCCCGAGCAAGTGGCCGCTCTCGGCTACGGCAAGGCTTGCGGTCTCCTTACCGATGCCCAGAACACCCTCCTTCTCAACGAGATCGACCACTTCTCCGGGCGGAAGTTCTTCAGCCTGGGCAGGCCGCTGCGTGTCGAAATCGATGGGATCGCTTTGCTGGGTATTGCGCTCGTGGTCAGGGAGTTTCCCAACCCGACCTGGCTTAACGACCTGCTGTTCCGCTCGGCGAAGGAGGTTGGCGACAACGCCTGGACACTTGGACTCGTCTCCGCGGCAAGGCATCTGATTGGAGCCGGACCCGCGATACAGGATCCCGCAGATCTGGCATTCGCACTGGCCATTCGTGGTATAGGGAACGCGGACGATGGTCTGGCGACGAGTGCCTGGCCGATCGCTTCCCAGCTGCCATCAGGTCCCAATCTCGGCCTCGACACACTTTCGGTTCGTCTCTCTGCGTTTGACGGCGTTGTCGCAAGAAGCTTGCATGTGCGGATCGCCACGCCCGGGTTCGATGATCTGCTACTGGCACTTCGGGGTGTTCCACGGGCAATGAAACACTGGGCCTTCGAAACGAAGCCGCGGACACCGAGATCCGAGATCGCGGTCTGGCACGTCGAGAACGAGTACCATGTGCAGGCGCTTCTCTGGACGATCCTGGCACCGATCTTCCCGGATCTCGAAGACGAGGAGAACCTCCCTTCGATTGGGCATAAGCGGCCCAGAGTGGATCTAGCGGTTCCTTCGATCAGGACCCTGATCGAAGTGAAATACATGCGCGGAGGTGCGCAGTCCGATTTCGCGAAAGTCATCGATGAAGTTGCCGCCGACGCCTCTCTCTATCTCAGCACCACGACGGCGTTCGACAAGATCGTCGCGTTCGTGTGGGACGATTCCGCCCACTCGGAACAGCACCACGAACTCCAGTCCGGCCTCGAAAAGATCAAGGGAGTGGAAGCTGCCGTGGTGGTTTCGCGCCCAGGCAGGATGGGCCGAAAGAGCTGACGGGAGGTTTCCCCTCCGCCAGCAAAACCCGAGCGTTCGCCGGAAAACCTGAAGACCGTTTTAGTTCGTCTCAAGAAGACTTCAGTGGCTAATGCCATGCTGTAGCCTCATGATCGGAGTAGGCCTTCCGACATGTCCCTAGACTTGCAAGCCACCGAAGCCGTTCGCCGCCGGATGCAGCGCACCGCGCTGCAAAGACAACCCCTTCGAGCGTACCATCCGCTCGCAGCTTCATGCCCGCGGGCTTCGCTATCGGATCCACTATCTGATCCCCGGCATGAAGCTCGTCCATGACTGCGCCGAGATAGACGTCCTTGTCCTCCTGACCGCGATGAGCGATAAGATGGAATGCTTGACACCTTCGTCGGCGACAAGGATGCGAAGCTGATACTCGAAGTCGCGGCGGCCGTGCTCCATCTGCTGCACCATGTCGACCAGGTGCGGGAGATACTCGGGATGGATCCGGGCAGCAATCTGCTCAAGCGACACCACCGATCCCGGCTCGATCTCGAAAATGCGATAGAGCTGTTCGGACCAGACGATCTCGCCACTCGCTGCAATCCAGGAGAAGTTGCCCATTCGAGCAAGGTGCTGACCTTCCAGCAGGAATGCCTCGCTTCGTCGCAAACGATCTTGCGCCTCTCGGCGCTCAGTGACATCCCGTGTCACCCCGAGTTGGACCAGGGAGCCGTCAATGTGGCGCAGGGGTGCGGCATGAGTTTCCATGTGGCGGCGCGCGCCTATGGCGTTGACCAGGTCGAACTCAAGATCGCCTCGCATCCCTGAACAGACACGCTCATGAAATTCGCGATACCTGTCCCGGTGCTCGGGGGCGACAAAGTCGAAGAAGTTCAGACCGATAACTTGACCGGAATGCCGTACGCCCGCCATCCCGGCCCCGGCTGCGTTGACTTGAAGCACCGTGCCGTCGCGGGCGATCAGTTTGACGCATTCGGGCGTGGTTTCGACGATCGTGCGATACGTCTCGTCGCTCCGTTTACGATCCTCAATGTCGGTGTTGACACCGTACCATTTGATGACTGCGCCATCGGCATTTCGCAGAGGACTGACCCGGAAGAGAAACCAGCGGAACACGCCGTCGAAGCGCCGCAAGCGCGCCTCAGCCTCTGTCGCGCGGCAGGATGCAAGTGCTTCCTGCCAGATTGCCTGGAGACGCCCGAAATCATCCGGATGAACCGCAGAAACCCAGCCCCAGCCGACGGCCTGTTCCGAAGACATACCCAGGTAGTCGAGATAGTGCTTGCTGAGAAACTCGGCAGTACCATCGGTCCTCGCAGACCAGGCAAGCGCCGGGATCGTGTCGATGGTGACCTGAAGATTTCGTTCGCTCTCTTGCAGAGCGCTCTCAGCCCTCTTCAGATCCTCAATGTCGTAGCTGACGCCATACCACCGGACGATGGTGCCGCTCTCGTCTAGCATCGGCACGCGGCGACCGAGGTGCCACCTGTAGGATCCATCGGACACGCGAGCGCGATACTCACACGCGAAGGGCGTCCCTGCGTTCAAACTGGCATTCCAAAGGCGTTCGCTGCGTTCCACGTCATGCGGATGGCAAAGCTCCCGCCAGTCGAGCCTTTCAGGTATCCAACTGAGTTCGCTGGCCTGCTTGTTCGCTGCAACGAGGTTTCCTTCAACGTCGTAGACGCCAACGCGCGCCGGGATGCTGTCGAGGATGTGACGGGACTCGCGCTCTCGAACCGCCAGGGCCTGCTCGGCACACTTTCTCTCCTCGATGTCGATGAGGAGATGAAACCAGCGCAGTATCGAGCCGTCCTGATCGCGAAGAGGCATGCCGAGCACGTTGTACCAGCGATACATGCCGTCGGCCCGTCTATGTCGGCTTTCGACATTGTAGGAAGTGCCTCGCCTATGCGCCTCGATCTGCGCGGCAATTGTAGCCTCAAGATCGTCGGGATGGACGACGTCTGAAGCCTTCCAGCCTTTAAGTTCTTCGAGCGTCTTCCCGAAATATTCCAGAGCTGGCTGGTTGAGCGCTTCGACATCACCATCCGGCGTTGTCACCGCGAGCGGCACGGAGATTGTGTTCACCATCCGCTGGAACTCGATCGCCTTGCGGCGCAACCCTTCCTCGGCACGTCGCAGGTCTTCGACATCTGTCGCCACCACGTACCACCTGGGAGGGATTTCACGACGGCTCTCAGCAGGGTTGACCTGGAGAAGATGAGAGCGATAGTCGCCGTTGAGGTTTCGCATGCGCACTTCCACTTCGCCTGGCTTCTGGGATGCCTGGATCGATTGCCATGCTTCGAAAAACTTCGAGAGATCCTGAGGATCGATGAGATCCCGCCATTCGAAACGCGTCTCGTGGGTGCCTAGGAAACCGACACTTTGCATCCATCGTCGATTTACGAACTTGATCTCGCCGTTCAGGTCCGTCCACAGGACCATGGCAGGGAGTGCATCAAGTATGTCTGCCTGATCAGTCTCCATGGCGTGCCCTTCAGGTCTTGGGAGAAGCCTAGGAGGGGCTATCCCCGCTGTCCATGATACCATGGTGTGAAAAACACCCGAAGGTAGTGACAAGATCGACGGACAATGCGGAGCGTCACATTGTCAGTTTGTATTGCAGGCTCGAAATTAGGTCGCCAAGCCGTCCCGAACTATCGGGATCAAAGATTACCGTCATCGCCAAGACGATGAACACAAACCCCAGCACGACAACTGCGACGGACGTCACCACAGACGGTTCGATGTCTTCCGGAGCGGGGCTGATTGACTGACCCTTAGGGTGATGAGCGGGAGCCGCGCTGGGAATGTTGGAGTTGGCAGGGGTCACAAGACGGATTGTTCTTGCCGAGCCCTTCATCGAGCGCACACCTTGCGTCGAGGACAGTTCCGAAATCTTCATCTCGTGTACCGGTGATATTTGAATTAGCTCTTACCTAGGTCTCACACCGGTGGCTCGCAACGCATCCTTAGGTATCAGTCTTGTGCGGCGAGCTTCGACACCATCGGGATGCAAGTCAGTCTCCCATAGTGTCGGCGTGATACCTAGGTCTTGCCGAGACCTAGGTATCATTTTCTTTTCGCGGCGACGAAGACGCCCTCCCCGAAGCTCAGGAAAGGCACTGAGATTTGCCGCTTGGAACCCTCAAGGGAGACCGATAATGAAAGTGATCACCACCATCGTAGCTGGCCTGCTAGTCGCGAGTACGGCTGCGGCGGCAGAGCCCGCCAAGCCAACAATCGTGCTGGTGCACGGCGCTTTTGCAGACTCGTCAGGCTGGAACGGCGTTATCGCCATTCTCGAAAAGGACTGCTATCCCGTCGTTGCTGCACCTAACGCCTTGCGCGGCGTGAAAAGCGATGCCGACGGCGTGCGGGCACTCCTTGATACCATCAAGACTCCCGTTGTGCTTGTCGGCCATTCCTATGGCGGTATGGTGATCAGCAACGCGGCAAACGGGGAGAAGAATGTGAAGGCTCTGGTCTATGTCGCTGCCTTCGCGCCCGAGGCTGGCGAGAACGCTGGCGCCCTCGATGCCAAGTTTCCGGGAAGCGTACTCGGCCCGGCACTGATGCCAGTTCCGCTGGCAGCGGGAGGTCACGATCTCTATGTCCAGCAGGACAAGTTTCGGGAGGCTTTCGCGCCAGATCTTCCGGCTGCGGCGGCGAAACTAGAATCGGTCACCCAGCGACCGATAACAGACAGCGCATTCGGCGAGGCGGCAGGTGAGCCTGCATGGAAGACAATTCCATCCTGGTTTGTCTACGGCGACCACGACACGGCGATACCACCGAAGGCCTTAGCCTTCATGGCCGAGCGCGCGGGTGCGCGGGATATCGAAGTCGTCAAGGGGGCCTCGCACGTCGTAATGGTTTCGCATCCAAAGGCGGTAGCGAAAATCATCGAAGAGGCGGCATCCGCGCATTAGGGCGCGGTCAACAGGCTGGTGATCGTCTTGATCGGCAGCAGTCCGATCCCATGACTTCGCCTACAGAGCCCAAGGCCCCATGGCTTGGGCTCATATCTCCTGACAAGATCGTCCTTGTCGGTCCTGCTCGAGCTTCGACTTGCGCGGGTTCAGCTATTCGGTTGAGTCGAAGTTGTCCTCGCCAACTCCCAGCATGGAGGCCAGCACACGAAGTCCGGCATCAAGCTGATCCATCTTTGGAGCCGCCAGCGCTAGTCTGACGGCATTTGGCGCATAACCGGAGTTGACTGCGAACGTCGTAGAAGGGGTCAATGCGATGTCACGTCGGGCGGCAGCCGCGACGAAGCTCTGTGATCGCCAATGCGCTGGCAGCGTCAGCCACAAATGATAGCATCCCACGTGCGATTGCATCTCATACCCGGCGAGACGTTCGCGTGCCAACTTCTGACGCGCATGCGCATCGAGACGTTTCAGTCTTGCGAGCTCGGCGGCGGTGCCGTCGCCCATTAGCCGCTCAGCGGCAGCGAAGGCAAATCCGGACGCTGTCCAGCCACCCGACCGCACCGAGGCCATGACAGTCTCTCGCAAATGACGCGGCGGCACGATGAAGCCGAGAGTCAATCCAGGCGCCACCATCTTGGAGAGGCTATCGATGACGATACAAGTTTCCGGAGCAATAGAAGCGAGTGGTAGTTCGTCATCCAGGAAGGCGTAGACATTGTCCTCGATGACGGGGATACCGAGTTCCTCAACGACGCGGACCAGATCGACACGGCGCGCCGGCGACATCGTGGTACCCAAAGGATTTTGGACCGCGGGCTGAACGTATATGGCCGAAAGATGAGTCTCCTGGTGCGCCTTTTGAATCGAGCCCGGACGTACGCCTTCTCCGTCCATCGCCAATGGCACCAATGTGATCCCGAGCCGGGCGGCTATGCCTTTGATGAACGGATAAGTTAAGGCTTCCACGCCGCAGCGACCGCCAGTGGGGACGACCGCAGCCAGTGCGGCCCCGATGCTTTGCCGTCCGTTGCCGGTGAATATCAACTGATCGGCGTCGACGGTCCATGTTCCTTTCGACAGGTGCAGGGCCGAAATGCTCCTGATCGATGGCGTGCCAATGCTCGTCGCCTGCCGCAACGCTGCATCCAGCGCAACCGCTTGCTCCAGCCCTGCTAGCGATTTCGCGATAAGTGCGGTCTGTTCGGGCAGCATCGGATAGTTGAACTCGAGATCGGTGCGGATGCCGCGGGGTTCCCCAGGAGCGGCAATGCCTCGTCTCGCTTCGCCAGAGATGAAAGTACCTCTGCCGACTTCACCGACGACGAGGCCCCGGCGCAGCAACTCGGCATAGACGCGGCTCGCCGTGGACACGGCAATCTTGCGCTCGAAGGCAAAGGTACGCTGCGGAGGGAGGCGGTCACCGGGTTGAAAAGTGCCGTCGGCGATCTCGGCGGCAACGGTGTCGGCAAGCCTTAGATATTCGGATCTCGACATATATTGCTCCGAGTTCAATGTTTCGATTGCACCGATATCCATATCGGAACATTCTGTCCGCATCAAATGCATTGTACCAGAAACGGTGAAGGCCTCCAAACCATGGCCCCGCCGGAACTCGACAGTCCGCCCGACGCACGGCGTCGGCATGGAGAAGCGTTGGAGAAGACAAATGTTGGAAATCCTCTCAATCACAAAGAATCTGCGCGAGGTTTCAAAAAGGCTCTCTTCGCCCCTTCAGACTTTGTGCGCACCATGGAAGGCAATCATGCGTCATCTGGTTCGTCGTACCGGCGCCGCACGGCTTCGGGATCTCGACGGTGACGCATTGTGGGACATCGGACTCGCGCGCTCGGAGATCCGGGCGGCGGCATTCGGGCTCATGGCGGCTTCAAACGACAGGACGCTTCGGCGAGACTAGCGTTTGGCCGCGCCTGAGGCGTGATCGCTCACATGCCTCAATCAGCGTCGCCCGGCCGATGGGCCACTCTTCAACATCGTTGCGCGAGACATGTTAGCCGAGCTGTTCGCTCCAGTGAAAGCTCGGCACATCCGAGCGATCTTTGGCGCGCTATTTGAAAGCAAGGCACATGGAACTGACAGCTACCACTATCCTCGTCGCCTTCGCGGGCGTGTTCCTTATCTGCTTCATGAAGGGCGCGTTCGGAGGCGGCTTCTCCATCATCGGCATACCGCTGCTGTCTTTCGTAATGGATCCTGTCAGCGCCGGAGGCCTTCTCGCTCCCCTATTCATCGCGATGGACCTATACGCCCTGCGTTACTTCAAGCGCTCGACATGGTCGAGGCCGGATCTCGTGCTGCTCTTGCCGGGACTCGTGCTCGGCATCGGGTCAGGCTACCTGCTGTTCCGCGCTCTGGACCACCGCGCAATCGCGATCATGATGGCAGTGATCACTCTGATCTTCGTCGGCCTATGGCTGGTGAGAGGCGCCGATGTGATCACCCGTCCACGTTCGACGCCCAAGGCCATAACCGCCGGCCTTGCGTCGGGCATCACGACCATGGTTGCACATTCCGGCGGACCGCCGCTTGCGATGTACCTCCTGCCCCTCGGCCTCACCAAGGAGATCTATGCGGGGACGACAAGCATGTTCTTCACCGTCGGCAACGCAACCAAGGCCGTTCCGTGGCTGCTCCTAGCAAGGCCGTCGGCCGAACTCTGGGAACTTATGGCAATCTGTCTGCTTGCCGTTCCCAGTGGGGTTTCGCTTGGTTGGCGGCTGCATGGTGTCCTGGACCAGCGCCAGATCTACCGCATCTGCTACGGGTTATTGGTCGTTACCGCTGTGAAACTGCTGTGGGACGGAGTTGCGGGATATCTCGCATGAACGAGGCCTGCCCCTCCAAGCACTCGATGACTTGGCGAGTAGCCCTCCCACTATGGCTGCCGACCGTCAGGCTGGTGCTTGGCGCGAGTTGGCAGTTGCAGTTCCACCATGCCTGCTGGACTATCTCGTTCCATAGCGCAGTCTGTCCTTCATTCGAGGAATCGCGAAGTCCAGGAAAGCCCGTAGCTTGAGCGGCACCTGGCGCTGGCTGGGATAAATGAAACTTACCGGGATGGCGGGCGGAGCAAAGTCGTTGAGGACCGTCACGAGCTTGTTTGACCTCACCGGTTCATCAACGAGGTATGACAAAACGCACGCGACCCCGGCCCCTGCCACGGCGGCGCTCAACGCTGCCTCGATCGAGTTTACGACGAGGGGGCAAGGCACGGTGACAGTTTCCCGTGTCTTGCCCGCACCGAATTGCCAAGTCGTTCCGAGCGCCAAACCCTCGTAGCCAATACAGGCATGCCTTACCAGCTCCACGGGCCTTTCTGGCATGCCCCGGCCATCGAAATAGGATGGACTCGCGCAGACAACTTGACCAAACGAACCCGCACGCAAGGCAATCATGCTGCTGTCGGGGAGGTCGCCCACCCGGAGCGCGAGATCGATGCTTTCCTCCCCCAGATTGATCTTGCGATCGGTCAGTTGGACCCGAACCCGGATGTCCGGATACTCCCGCAGGAATTCAGCGACTACGGGCATCACGTGAACCCGACCCAAGACCTGTGGTACGCTCAATGTAAGTTCGCCACGCGGGGTCTGGTATTCCCCGGTTGCGTCTCGCTCCGCTTCCGCAATGTATTCCAGGGCCCGTCGACAGGAGGATAGGTAGGCGTCTCCTGCCTGTGTGAGCGTGAGCTTCCGGCTGCCGCGAACCAGAAGTCGGACTTTCAGATGGTCTTCAAGTTCCGAAACGCGCCTGCTAACTGTCGCCAAGGGGATACGCAGCCGCCGGCTGGCAGCCGAGAAACTCCCGGTTTCCACCGCCGCGATGAATATCGACATAGCTTCGAGGCGATCCATTAGCCTTCCATCCCTGAGAACTTAGTTCTCATTTTTAATGACTAATGCGGCAAATTGGAAGGGACTATGTTGTGGTCATGCCTCCTGGTCGCCGATGCCAATCGTGAAGTGGACAACCAGGCGCGATGAACAGGCGACCGCATTGAGCCGGCCGCAACTGAGTGAAAGAAGAACTGCTATGAACTTCGAAACCATCAAGACAAGGATTGAGGAAGGCGTCCTGTTTGCCGACATCGACGCTCCGCCGATGAACTTGCTCGGCCCCGCGCTGGTTAGAGATCTCGTTTCGCTCATCCAGAGCGCCGAGAATGATCCGACCGTCAGTGTAGTCGTCTTCCGCAGCGCAGATCCCGACTATTTCATTCCGCATGTCGACGTTACCCGCGTCAGTGAATACCGCGCCGAAGCCGCGAGGCTCACTGGCGAGCCATCAATCGGTCTGGTCTTCCGATACCTCAGCGCAAGTCGGTTGATCTCTATCGCCGAGATTAGAGGCCGCGTGCGAGGAGCTGGAAGTGAATTCGTCCTCGCATGCGACATGCGTTTCGCAGAGCGCGAGACGGCGGTATTCAGCCAGATCGAAGCAGCGTTTGGTCTCATTCCCGGCGCTGGAGGTGTCCAGCATCTTGCTCGGCTTCTCGGACGTGGCCGCGCGCTAGAGGTCTTGCTTGGCGCCGAGGACTACGACGCCGAGACGGCCGAACGATACGGCTGGATCAATCGCGCATTGCCAGCCTCCGAACTCGGCGCTTTCGTCTCGGCGCTTGCCCATCGCGTTGCAAGCTTCCCCGTCCCAGGCGGTGCCATGATCAAGGACCGGGTGAACGAAGTGACGCTCGCCCCTGTCGAAGAGTTCCGACGCGACTCCGACCTGTTTGGTGAGAGCGTGCGAGATGAAACCGCCCAATTGCTAATACGCAAGGCGTTCGAGCGAGGGTTCCAGACACGGGAGGCGGAGCTGGCTCTGGCTCCCGTGCTGGCTTCGCTGAATCAGTGAAAAGGATTCGATCAATGTTCAAGAAACACGACGTACGCTTCCCCGCCGAAGGAGGAATCGAGCTCTCCGCATGGTTGTTCGTTCCCGAGGGGCAGAAGCAGCCTCTTCCTGCCATCACCATGGCGCACGGATACGCCGGCACAAAATATCATGGTATCGAACCTATCGCGGAAGCCTTCGCTGACGCTGGTTTCGTCGTCCTTGTGCATGATCACCGGGGTTTTGGCGAAAGCGGCGGCGAGCCGCGGCACGACATCAATCCCTGGCAACAGATCACCGACTGGCGTCGCGCCATTTCCTATCTGCAGGACAGGCCGGAAGTGGATGAGAATCGCGTGGGACTATGGGGAACAAGCTTCGCGGGCGGCCACGCCCTTGTTCTCGGTGCGACAGATCGGCGATTGAAGGCGATCGTCTCGCAGGTTCCTACAATCGATGGACATACCGCAGGCTCGCGCCGCGTTTCTCCGGAAAACGTCGCCCATCTCGAAGAATTGTTCGCCGCCGACGACCGTGCGCAACTCCGTGGGGAACCGCTGGCGACACAGGTGATCGTCAGCACCGAGACAGCTCAGAACTCGTCCTACAAGGCAACCGATGCGGTGGACTACTATCTGAAGAAGGCGCCTCCGGGATTATGGGAGAACAAGGTGACGCTGCGCTCGACACGCTGGGCTCGCATGTACGCTCCGGGCGAATGGGTGGATCGCGTCTCGCCGACGCCGCTTCTGATGCTCGTTGCGGAACACGACCATATCGCGGTGACCGACCTTGCACTGAAGGCATACGAGCGTGCTCTGCATCCCAAGCGCCTCGTGATGCTCAAGGGCGGCCATTTCGATCCCTACGAGCGCGAAATCGAAACCGCATCCAGAGCCGCCATCGAATGGTTCGGTTCCCACCTTTAGCCCGAACGTGGGCCGCGATCGGCCGCCTGAAAGGAATGGAAATGCTAGACAGAAAGAGAGCACTTGTCACAGGGGGAACCTCCGGCATTGGTCTCGCGACAGCCAGGCTCCTTCATCAGAACGGCGCGCGCGTCGCGATTACAGGTCGTGACCCAATATCCCTTGAGAAGGCGCGCGCGAGCATAGGGGAGGACGTCGTCGCATTTCAGACGGATGTCTTGTCGCGAAACGCACTTCAGCAAATGGCAAACGGGGTCAAAGGAGTCTTTGGTGGGCTCGACGTCTTTTTCGCCAATGCAGGCATCGCCTATGTCACTCCGTTGGCCACAACGGACGAGGATCAATACGACCGCCTGATGGATACGAATGTGAAGTCGGTCTTCTTTTCGATCCAGGCGGTGGAACCCATCATGCAAGAGGGTGGCTCAATCATTTTGAACACCGCGTGGCTCAATCACGTCGGCTTGCCAGGTCGTGCAATCCTTTCGGCATCAAAAGCGGCGGTACGATCGTTTGCGCGGACTCTTTCGGCAGAACTACTCAGTCGGCGCATTCGCGTGAACGCAGTAAGTCCGGGTCTTGTCGACACGCCACTTCTTCGCGGCGTTGGCCGATCCGAACATCCGGGCCAAAGCGAGACCGAATTTCAAAACTACGTCTCCGGCGCAAGTAAACGGATCCCGATTGGCCGCCTTGGCCAGCCCGATGAAATTGCGGCAGCCGTGTTGTTCCTAGCCAGTGACTCGTCGAGCTACATGCTGGGATCAGAATTGGTGGTCGACGGCGGATTTGGAGAGCTTTGAGATCGTGATGGAGTTTAGCCAACGCGCGGAACTTACGGTGCTTAAAGGTCCAAAATCGTGTTTGCGAGGCTCCGCACGGCTTGCCTTTAGTATAGCGCGCTCTTCAAGGGATTTGAACTGACGATCCCTTTTAACCACGTGATAACAATCATTTATTGACCTTACGCCCAGGCAATCTCGCCTTCGTCCAAAAATCATTCGTGATAGGCGGCTCGACAAAGCGATGGGAGACGCTCGTGGCTGGGTCTTTGCCGGCCTTCCCGCGCGAACAGTAACAAACTGAACACAGCTATGCTACCCTAGGCACAACGTCGTCGAGGTGGGGTGAACACCACGCCAACGCAAAAGGCTATATGAGTTGGCCAAGGTGTAGATTCCTCTCACAATCTGCGGAGGTCAAGATGCCCGCTTACCTGATTGTAGAACACCGTATCACTGACCCTGACAAATTCCAGGAGTACAGCGCCAAGGTCCGGCCAATGATTGCCAACTGCGGCGGCCGTATCCTGACCCAGGGGGGCACGCACAAAGTGCTGGAGACCAACCATTTTTTGCCGGATCGCGTGGCGATCTTCGAGTTCCCTGACATGGCCACGCTAACCACCTGGTACAACTCCGCGGATTACAAGCCACTCATCGAACTCCGGCAGTCCGCGACGGACATGACAACGGATGTGATGATTGCAATTGATGGCGCCTGATTCATCGAAAGGCGCTGCCTAAAGAAGCAGTCCCTTTGATGGACAATCGGACACGCTGTTGATCAAAACCAGCGCGGAATGGCATGGGATCCAAGAGCGGGTCGCTGTCCCGAACGACAATACGGGCATTCATGAATGCCAATCCCGAAGAAATTCTCGCAAACCCATTCTGGGGCGGTCTTCCGGAGGAAGTGCACTACGAAGTGTCAAGCGAATTCAAGGACGACATGGCGCTCGGCTGGAACCAAGGCGGGATGACGTCGGTGGACGCCTTCTACCACTACTACTCCCACTTCACGCGCGAGCAGGATTATCTCGAAGCAAATCTGACGAAGCTTGTGACGCCCGTGACCGTGGTCTGGGGTAGCGACGATCTCTACTACATCAGCAAGGAGATGGGGATCGAACTCGCGGATCGGATCCAGGCGCCCCTCAAGCTTCTAGCCGGCGTCGGACACCACCCACATCTGCAGGCACAGAAGCAGACAATCGAGGAAATCCGCGCCTCGTTTCAATGAACCCTGTTGGATGCGGCGGCGGTGCCGCCGCATCCAGCGAAACCGATCTATCAACAGCAATGCAACCGTCGCCGATCCGATTGTCGATCGCGCCGTTGCGATGGAAGGAATTCGATATGATCTCGAAAACGCTCGTTGGCCTCGCAGCCTCGCTTATTGTGCTTGGACCAATGCCGACACTCGCTCAGTTCGACACTCCGGCTTCCACAACTTCCATGTCTGCCGGAGCGGCACATGCACCACAAACCGATCCGTTTGCAGACGTCGTGCATCATGTGGTTCGGGTGAACGGCGTGCGTTTCCACTATGTGGTCGCGGGGTCAGGCGAGCCCGTGGTGCTTCTTCCTGGCTGGCCGGAAAGCTGGATTTCGTGGCGAAAGATGACTCCGCTTCTTACCGCTGCGGGACGGCAGGTCTATGTGTTTGAGCCGCGGGGCTTCGGCGACAGTGACAAGCCCCAGACCGGCTATGACCTCGATACAGCGGCCCGTGATCTGCATGATTTCCTCGCGGCGACGGGACTCAATCGCCCTGGGGGCGTTGACATCATAGCACATGATGTCGGCACCTGGATCGCGCACGCGCATGCTGTCACCTTTCCGGCAGATGTGAAACGACTGGTGCTGACCGAAGCCCCGATCCTCGGCGTTTCTCCCCTGCCATCAGGCATTCCCAACGACGCAATCAATCTCAAGCTCTGGCAATTCGGCTTCAACCGATTGCCCGATCTCCCCGAAGTGCTCGTTCAGGGCCACGAGCGGGCCTATCTCACTTGGCTGTTCCAAACCAAGAGTTCTCGCAATTATGCGATCGAACCGGCGGCGGTCGATGAATATGTCCGGGTTTTCTCCACTCCTGGGGCGGCACGTGCCGGCTTCGAATGGTACCGCGCGGCTTTCAGCCCGGAAGGCATTGCTCGGGAGGAAGCGCGCGCGAAGCTCAGGTTGACGATGCCGGTCCTCGCGCTCGGGGGCAGTGACGGACTTGCCGACGGGCTGCGTGCCGCCACTGCGAGAATTGGCGACCATGTCGAGGGCGGGGCGATCCCCGGCAGCGGGCACTTCCTGCCGGAGGAAGCTCCAGATGAGTTTGCGGTCGCCGTCCTCGCCTTCTGGCAGAAAAATCCTTGATCGTGTTTATTCCTCAGTTCTCGAAATCCCGCGGTTTTTCAGACCGTCAATCCAGCAAAACCCATCAGCAGCCTGAACAGCATGGCGGCGACCGCTAGCGCGACCACGCTTGCTGTCGAGATCATCACCAGCCAGCCGAAGCGTCGCAGCCAGCGTTTGCGGGAGTGGGCGGCCGTGACCGCCATCAGTGATACCCCTCACCCGGCTTCACCTTTCCACGAAAGACGTAATAGGACCAGGCGGTGTAGACAAGGATGAAGGGAATTATGAACAGCGCGCCAACCAACGTGAAGCCCATGCTTTCCGGCGGCGAGGCGGCGTCCCAGATTGTTATCGTTGGCGGAATGATGTTCGGCCAGAAACTGATGGCAAATCCGCTATACCCGAGAAAAAGCATAAACAACGTCAGCACGAAGGGCCCGGCGTGAACTGCCTCGTTCTGCAAGCTCTTAAGTATCGCGAAGGTCACCAAGAGCACAAGGACCGGCACGGGTGCGAAGAAAACCATGTTCGGCAATGCGAACCAGCGGTTTGCGACCTCAGAATGGGAGGCTGGTGTCCATATGCTGACGACGATGATAGTGGCAAGCAGGACCAAGGTCACTGGCCGGGCAAGTTGCTTCATACGCTCGTGCAGTGCCCCTTCCGTCTTCATCACGAGCCAGGTCGAGCCAAGAAGTGCATAGGCAACGAGAAGGCCAAAACCGGTGAACAGGCTGAATGGCGTTAGCCAATCAAAGAGCCCTCCGGCATACGCTCCATTCTTGACCTCGAACCCGTTGATGAAAGCGCCGAGAGCAACCCCTTGCGAGAAGGTGGCGATATAGGAACCCCACGCAAACGCTTTATCCCAGAACAGCTTGTGAGCGTCGTCCGCCTTGAAGCGAAATTCGAAGCCGACACCGCGCCAGATCAGTCCAGCGAGCATCAGCATCAGTGGCAGGTAGAGCGCGCTGAGGATCACTGAATAGGCGAGTGGGAATGCCGCAAAAAGGGCGGCGCCGCCGAGCACCAGCCAGGTTTCGTTCCCATCCCAGACCGGAGCTACGGTATTGACCATCGTATCCCGTTCTCCGCGGTCGGAGATGAAAGGGAAGAGAATACCAATACCGAGGTCAAAGCCGTCCATAACGACATACATCATGAGACCAAACCCAATAATGATGGCCCAGATAAGGGGAAGATCGATGCCCATGGCGTCAGGCCTCCTTCTGCCTGGGAGAATTGAGTGATGGATCGATATGGTCGGGTGCAGCAGAGAGCGGCCGCGCCGGCCTTTGGGTTTGTCCCAGATCGCGTGGTGGAGAATCGTCAAAGGGTTGCGGCCCCTTGGCAACCAGTTTCAACATGTAGGTTATACCTGTGCCGAAGACCACAAAGTACATGACGAAGAAGACGATAAGCGTCGTCGATAGCGCCAGTGCCGAATGATTTGAGACGGCATCTTTCGTCCGCATTACGCCGTAGACCACCCATGGCTGGCGTCCGATCTCGGTCGTCAACCAGCCCGCAAGGATTGCGATTAGCCCGGCTGGACCCATTGCCACCGCGAAACGAAGGAAGAGCTTCGAGTGATAAAGGCGGCCGCGCCAGCGCAAATACAGACCCCAGATCCCCAGCAGTAGCATCAACATGCCAAGCCCCGCCATCAACCGGAACGTCCAGAAGATAATCGCGGAGTTCGGCCTGTCTTCCGGTGCGAACTCCTTGAGACCCGGGATTTGGCCGTCGAGTTCATGGGTCAGAATCAGGCTGCCAAGATAAGGGATTTCTACCGCGTAACGCGTCGTCTCCGCTTCCATATCGGGCAACCCAAAGAGGATCAATGGCTCGCTCCCGCCAGGTGTATTGTCCCAATGCCCCTCGATCGCTGCAATCTTGGCCGGTTGATATTTGAGCGTGTTCAATCCGTGCTGGTCTCCGATCAAAATCTGGATCGGTGCGACAACGATTATCATCCACATCGCCATCGAGAGCATGGTGCGTACTGCTGGCATCGCCCGGCCGCCCAGAATATGCCAGGCGCCAGATGCGCTGACGAATAGCGCAGTTGCAAGATAAGCGGCGATCGTCATGTGCGCGAGGCGATAAGGGAACGAAGGATTGAAGATCACCTTCAGCCAGTCGACCGGCACGACGCGACCGTTGATGATCTCGAAGCCCTGCGGGGTCTGCATCCAACTGTTCGAGGCTAGAATCCACGTGGCCGAGATCAGCGTGCCCGTGGCGACCATGATCGTCGCGAAAAAATGTAAACCGGGGCCGACCTTGTTCCAGCCAAAGAGCATGACACCGAGGAAGCCTGCCTCCAGAAAAAAAGCCGTCAAGACTTCGTAAGTGAGAAGCGGCCCGGTGATGCCGCCAGCGAAAGCCGAGAAATAGCTCCAGTTGGTACCGAACTGATACGCCATGACGAGGCCGGAGACGACGCCCATCGCAAAGTTGACGGCGAAGATCTTCGACCAGAAATGATAGAGGTCGCGATAGACCGTCTCCTTCCTCCACAACCACAAGCCTTCAAGTACGGCCAGATAGCTGGCGAGCCCGATCGTGATCGCCGGGAAGATGATGTGAAAGGAGATGGTAAAGCCGAACTGGATGCGTGCCAATTCAAGCGCCGTCAATCCGAACATAATCGCCCCCTTCGCCTGGAACACGCTTTTCACTTTGCCGCGCCGGTATCCCGACAGCTGATCCGCATCCGAGAGGCTTTGTCGCCCTCCTCGATCGGTTGCCGACGGTGAGGTTAAGAAATCGCACCGCGCATATTGACCGACTGTATAGAGATCGTTTTGGTTCGTGCGATGGCTCCCAATCGACTACAGCAAGCTCGATGGTCTCACCTCTGGCGCCAGATTTGACAGGTGCGTTCCAAGCGGATCAATGATGCTGGAGCCGCCGCGATGCCGTGGGCCGTTTGTTGAACCTCACCGCCTCGGCGTTCTGGTAATTGTGGCCGCACTTGTCGACGCGGTGAAATTCACGGGCTTCTATCCTGATTGTGTGAGGCAGAAAGCCCGCGCCAAGTTTGATCGTTTCGAGCAACCCGCCGATCCAGAGTTCTCTGCGCCGCCTAGGATAACAAAGAAACCTCGTAAATCCAACGCGTTCAAAACGACTTCTCTTGAAGGGGAATAGAACTGTCGACACGCACTCTTCTTTTAATAAGTCGCGAGATTCGTTGCGATTTGCGCATAAAGTTCAATTCCGGAACTTTGCGGCGTAAGGCCCTGTTATGGAAATGATCTACCTGAGTGGCTCGCCAAGTTTCAGATGGGAGCTTACGGTATCGATGCCTGATAATTTTGCGCCAATCGGTTTCTGGTGAGGGTTAAAGAGCGTCGATGAGGCTTCGCATTGATTGACAGAGGCGCTTTTGCCCTCTGGCTCAAGTAACCAATCAGGACGTCTTCGCCAGTTCGGCAGCCGCTTCGATCCGCAACCGTAGCCAGCGATGGGCGGGGTCGTTTCCAACACGATCGTGCCAGACCATTTGAACCTTTACGAGCGATGGTGCCCATGGCACAGCGGCATGTAAGGTGGATTTGTCCTTCAGCTTTTAGGTATGGGGATTGTCGCGTTTCATCGTCCCATAAAATTGAAAGACGACGACCCCTCCGGACACCCGGGTCGAGTTTCAAGCCTTGCCGTTTAACTGGCGCTGTTTGAAGAGGCCTTTCGCTGATCTGCATTTGCACGCTCGTCGTTCAGCCGCTGGCGAATGAGCTCCGCCCCACCTTCCATTCTTCGGGCGAAAGGTCGCTCGGGATCCACGACGCGCCAGTATGGGGCCTTGCCGCACTTGCTGATCTCCACGAGATGCCGCTGAACTGTCACCGGGCAGCAGGCGTCTGCGCCGTATTCAGTCGCGAGTGCCTGACGAATGGTTCCCAGGTCAGACAGCCGGGCTGGCGGCGCTGCCCAAAGCGCCTGACTGACCATCCCCTCGCTGGGAATCAACATGCTCTGAGTATGGATTCTGCCTTTACGCCTAGTCTTGATCACGGGAATCTCGCTCATGACCTGCCTCCGGTGTTGATGCTGGCAGAGGACGATCACCGGCGCCTCGATCCTACAGGCGTCGAAAGAAAAAATTGGCGCCTATCGGTGGGCAGTCTCGACCGCACCCATCGGAACCGCAAATCGCTTCGACATTATCCGTCGCGAAAATCTGGCTTTTCCACCTGATTTTTGCGACGAAACTTCCCCGAATAATCAGCAATCCCGTTTTGTCGCGGAAATTCCCAAAGCGAGCGGCGTGAAACATATCGTCAAATAGGTTCTCAAAGCCGTGTCTGTTCCAGAGGTGAAACGCGCGCAAGTGCTCTTGATTGAGAGACTTTTTCCGTGGCCAGATCCGCCCTGATTTCGATGCGCTGCCCATGGAAGGGAACAGCCGAGACGGTTTGTGCAAGCGTTCCAAAGGCGCGCCTAAATTCTCTATACCGCGTCGGCTTTGCCCCGCTGTAGCGTATCAATGCAGCCCCGCGCCTGGAATTGCGCGCGTCCTCGTCCAAGCCGAAATCGAACTCCCTCGGATGCTCGGCGACAAAATCCCAGGATGCGAGCGCCTGCATGCGCCGGGCGCCCGAGACCTCCTCGCGCTTGATCCGTGCGGAAAGCGTGTTCCAGTCATTCAGACCAAACTGCCGTGCAACGATATTGAGGGTTTCGCCATGGGAGACGGAAACATTTCTTGCACGCAATATTTCCTCAAGCACCTTCGCCATGTGCTTGGCTTCTCTGTAGGTATTCATCGCTTTTCCCGTGATGGATCGGACCACCAAGCCAGTGCTCACATTTCTGACGGACCGATCTCTCGCGAGAAGTTGATCGTCAATCTGGTGCTTTCACCATGCCCGTAGAGGCGTGAGCGGACGGGTAGCACCAACCTTCTTTCAGGCTGAACGGTCCAATGATTCCTGTCAAGCGATCTACACTTGGTGCCCAACCAAGGCGGTTTGCAACGCGGCACGTCGCTCTGCGATCGTTCTACCTAGTTTGTCGAAAACTGCTTCAGTACAGCGTTCCAGAGGTTGAACAATTCGGCTTGCGCTAGAAATGGCGAGTCCGGCTGGACGGCTGTCTGCACAAGCACCAAGTGGGTCGTCGGATCAACAATGATACGTTGGCCGCTCAATCCATCCATCCAAAACATGCGATCGGGTCCGGGGAACAACCACGTCAAATACCCGTATCCGTATGTACCTTCTATCGCTCGGAATGACCCTTGCTCAACAGGCTGTGTAGCATCGAGTATCCATTGACGTGGGATGATCTGGTGGCCATTCCAAAGGCCGTCATGAGCAAGGAGCAGGCCGAAACGGGCATAGTCTCTCAGAGTTGCACTGAAAGAGGCGAATGCCTGTTCCTGACCGGAATTATCAACCACCCAAGTAGCGGAAGCCTCCGCCCCCATCGGCTGCCATATCCGCGTTTGCAGGTATTCGGACATCGTCATATGGGTGGCACGGGTAAGCACTAGGCCCAAAACCTCCGGGTCGAGGGCCTTGTAATGCCAATGGGTATCTGGGGGAGCAACTCGTTGGTTGAACTGCGACACAGCCTCGACGGTGCTGATTTTCGTTTTGCCGAGCAGCAGGTGAACGAGCTTGGCGTTGTCGTCTCTTCCACTGTAATTCTCGGTGAAGGCGATGCCCGACGCCATATGAAGCAAGGCCCGGATTGGGGTGCTGCCAATCTCCGTGCCCTTCAATTCGGGGACGTAGGTCTCAGCCGTGTCATCGACCGAATGGATCGCACCTTCGGAAATCGCAATTCCAATAAGCATAGCGGTGATGGTCTTGGCCATCGACTGCGAAAGAAATCGGTCGTGGTCGGTGCGACCGTACTGGTAATGCTCGTAGAGAATAGTCTGGTCATGCGCTATCAGCAGTCCCGTCGCCGGGTTGCGTGCGAGGTAGTCAGGTAAGGTCGCCATAGATGGCACGAAGGTATTGTTGTCAACGGGGTAGGAAGCGGTGATTTCATCCGGGGCCCGCAACAGCGGCGAAGGCTTCTCTGCAGCAGCGATTATGCTTGTCTTGATACCAGGCAACTGATCGAAATGACTGTAGTCGCCGACCATGTTTTCTGGTTTCGTTAGAGGCCAGTGCACCGGATAGCCAAGTTGTTCACCGTAAGTCTCGGCGTTGGGTCCGGTGTCCGAGAAGACGGGACCAGCCTTCGGTGTCTCTTGGGCATCACACACCGAAACCCCGAAAACTAGCGGCAATACGACCGCCAGTGCAGTACTTCTCCACCCATACATAGCTTTCCTCCAAGATCAGTATGGAGGGACATTTACGGCAGTTTGGCTTCCGCTTTTGTGACGATTGCTGTTGGGAGGGGTTCGCCAATGTACACTGACCGACAAACTGGCGATCAGGAAAATCTCCGTCGAAGACCCAGCCTGTCGCATCGCTTGATTTCGAGCTGGCCTCTTAGAGCAGGACGGCCTCTTCAGCGCCGGGCGTCTTCCTCTTGACCCACAGCTCGCTCGTCCGCTCCATCTCCAATCGGTCGGGCGGGAAGACACGCCGCTGGAACGCGAGGGCCTCGTCGAAGCTGCCGTTCAGCCAGCGCTGGTATTCATCGCGGTGCAAGAGAACGGGCATCCTGTCGTGGACCGGAGCAACGGCGTCGTTGGCATTCGTCATCACGCCGGAATAGACCGGACCCCATTCGTCGCTGACCCGCCAAAGGCCCGCCCAGGCGAATATCGGCTCGTCCCGCAGACTAAACCAAGTCCGCGTCTTCGCGCCTTTGGGGCCCTCCGGTTCCGCGAAGTGAGTGACCGGGATGAGGCAACGCCACTGCGGCTTGCGAGCCAGGCCGATCCACATTCCCTTTGTGAGATCCGCGATGTTGTTCACGGGCTTCGGCTTCGCTTCCGGTTTCATGCCTTTGAGACGCAGCGGGAAACCCCAAGTCATTGATCTCATAGCAGGCGCACCGTCCTGCTCGACGATGGCCAGCCCCGCTCCTCCGGGATAGACCTCGTCCGGCGCATTCGACAAAATCGGATTAAGGACGCCAAAGTGAGCGGCTACTTCAGCCGCGCTTTTGCGAACGGTGTAGAGATTACACATGCTGGTCCCTTTTGTTCGAGTGAACGAGGCCGCTATAGTGGCAAAGAAGTCTGTCGTCTCGGCTGCGGACGCGGCGGCATCCCGCTCCTCCACAGGTCGCGCGTATGAAGCACGTCCAGCTCTTCGGACGCAATCGGTTCGCGGAACTGGAATGCGATGACGTCCTCGATCCCGCCATGGAGCCACAGATCCCATTCCGCTTTTCGCAGGAGGACCGGCATGCGGTCGTTCAAGGGGCGGACGATCTCCGGGGCAGTCGTCGTCATCCCCGCGAAGACGGGGCCGAACTCTTGAGTGTTTCGGCAGAAGCCCGCCCACGCGGCAAGCGGCTCCCTCCGCAACGAGAACCATGTACGCTTCTTCTCTCCCCTGGGCCCTTCCGGATTCGCAAAATGGGTGATCGGGATAAGGCAACGATATTTGGGATCGACCACAGTTCCGGACCACAACGGATTCGTGAGATCGGCAACCAACCCGATACGTCCGGGCGGCTCCCCTTCCGCCCGCATCTCCCTGGTGTGTCTCGGGAAGCCCCACGGTATCCACTTGAGCGTGCGGAGCCCGTCCTTCTCGATGACGACCAGCCCGTATGTCCCTTCGACAGTTTCTGTCGGCACCTCGACCGACGCGGGGACGTCGACACCGAAGTGGGAGACAATCTCATCGATAGTTCGCGTGACTGCGAATAGCCGTGACATCGGTGCCTGTCCGGATTTCAGCGATATCCCCGAGTACATCGCCAAGATCAAATTCTATCGACCGCTGTGGTCTGGTGTCGTGTCCCGAAGCAACCTCAAAATCAGGCTTGAAACTAGCCCTTCGAGTTTTCAGCCGCCTTCCGGGCAATGTTGTTGAGCAGCGTTTCGACCTCCGAGGCGTGCCCGTGGCCGAGCGTGGCGATATCGGCCGAATCCGTGATTGCAGCAAGGACCTCCGCCTCGCTCCAGCCCTTATCGACGCCAGCTTTGAACATCGCGGAGAATTCCTTGGAAATGGCCCACTTGCAGGCTTGATGCCGATCCACCTCTTCGACGATACCCTCTGACTCATCGATCCAGGCCTCCGGATCATCGTCCAAATACGAGCGATCCTCTCTATCGAAACCCTGAGCGAAAACGAGGAGTTGCCAAACGATCGGCTCGCCATTCTCATGCATGTGGTCGTCGCCAGGAGGCAGCGGATTCCACTAGGCGCCCCAAAACCAGATCAATCGATGCCAGGCAATGGAACGTTCGGCGTTTTTTAGTGTTTAGCTGGCGAGCGCGGGCTGTGCCAAACGGACGCGACGGTGCAGAAGAACATCGGAGTTTTTCCGTTTTCCTCCGATGGCCAACGAAACGGCAGTCGAGCTTCTTACCCGTCCACCCGCTCTCACCAGAGGGGGCACATTGAAGATCGCGACCTATAACGTGAATGGCGTGAAGGGCAGGCTTGACGTGCTGCTGCGATGGCTTGCCGAAGATGGTCCGGATGTCGTGTGCCTGCAGGAATTGAAGACGCCGGACGACAAATTTCCCCGAAAGGCTATCGAGCAGGCTGGCTACGGCGCGATCTGGCACGGTCAGAAGAGCTGGAACGGGGTTGCCATTCTGGCAAGAGACGCAGAACCCCTCCTCACCCGACGAGGCCTTCCGGGCGACCCTGATGACACGCACAGCCGTTACATCGAGGCCGCGGTGAACGGTCTTCTGATTGGCTGCCTTTATCTTCCAAACGGCAGCCCCGCGCCCGGCCCGAAATTCGACTACAAGCTTCGTTGGTTCGAGCGCCTGCAGCATTACGCGCGTGAACTTCTGGACCTCGACGTGCCCGCAATGCTGGTCGGCGATTTCAACGTGATGCCGAGCGATCTCGACGTGTATGCACCAGAACGGTGGCGAGACGACGCCCTGTTCCGTCCCGAAGTCCGCGAGGCGTATGCTGCCCTTGTTGCCCAGGGATGGACGGACGCGATCCGCCACCTGCATCCGGATGAGCGCGTCTATACATTCTGGAAATATTTCCGGAACGCGTTCGCCCGAGACGCCGGACTGCGCATCGACCATTTCCTATTGTCGCCGAGTGGCTCGTATCGACCACGGTCTGCAGGGATGTCCGCAGCTGGGAGCATACCAGCGACCACGCTCCCGTCATCATCGAACTCAACCACGCATAAATTGACCGCCGCAGCAGCGGCTTGCACCTCAAGAGAAAGCCCGGCGGTTGTACCGGGCCATCGAAGATCAATCGCGATGTTCTGGCATTTCCTTCAATTGATCTTTCGTCCAGTTGGTTACGGCGTGGACGTCGCCGTCTTCATCTCGCATGAAATCGAGATCGCTGATCGGGACGGCAACTGGCTTTGCACCGATTCCGAGGAAGCCGCCAACGTCGATAACAATGCTGCCAACGCCAGCTCCGCCGGCGCCATGAACGTGGTCCACCTTCCCTACCTTGTCGTCGTCAGCGCCGTACACCGTTGCGCCTTCAAGAATAGCAGGGGTAAGCTCGGCAGGGGTAAGTCGAACGTGATTGGTGTGATCCATTTTCGTGCTCCCATGGTTTGGACTGGATCAACCATCCGGGGGAACAATTGTTCCGGCCGTCGTCCGGATCCGGCAATGGAAGCGGACAATGCTCGATTGCCAGGCGACGCACATGAAGGATCCTGAGAGAGCTCACAGCCGCGCGGCGTTCTTGAACAACCCGCCGAGGTGTGAGAGCAATCGAGAGTCACCTCTTCCTCGGAACTTCGTTTCAAGCCGCCAGTTTCAACGGCTCTCGCTTCCGGCCTTGTTCAACTATCACGCGGCTGCCGCTATATGGGATGAAGCCAGACTTCTGGAGCGCTTCCGCAAGCGTCGGCTTCTTTGCAACGTTAGCTTTCGCATCCATTTTCGAACTCCTGATGGTGACATTAACGAGCAGTCCAAAGACGTCAACGTCCGGTCGGTAGACCTGAGAGTCAATCCCGAACCCAGCGCCAGGGAATCCCTTGCGGTTCAGCTTTCCCGCTAGCCATCGTTGGCACCCACCAACATCGTCAGGATAATCCAGGCGATTACGAAGACCGATATTTCCGCCAATCGATCGACAACGTGCCGCTTGAAGACCACGGCCCAGACCAGGCAAAGCAGCGCGAAACCGGTGGTATACAGGTGAAGCTCGGTCATATGGTCATCGCATGTAAGACAGCCGTCCTGTCCCATGGCGTAGTAGAGGTCATGAAGATAATACCAGGTTGTGGTGTTGGCCCACCACGCGAGAGCACAAATCATTACCCACGACAGCAATCTGAGACGCCGCCCCAGAAAGCAGGCAAACCAAGCGAGTACGGCGACTGAGATATACATCCCGTTGGTCGTGTATCCGTCGGGTCGATAAAACCCGTCATCGTCTTTGCTGAACGCCAGCTCATAACCACGCACCAACGAAGTCATTCCGACGATCAGGATGGCCGCCGAAAGAGCCAGCCGAAACCATCGTTCGGGTTTGCTATCTCTTAAAAGATAATTCAAGGAACCACACCTCGGGAAGATTATTTACAAGCTGCCGCCTGCTGACCGACCTGCTGATAATGACTAAAAATTGCCGCCACGACTTTCGGATCGAGCCCGCATTCCTCCGGATCGGCATTGATCTCATGTATCATTGCCCCGCGGTTTGCCGCCGCCGCCTTCAGCAGCGCGCAGTGATCATTCTTGAACTGCAGTTTCTCGGCATCGAACATGTTTTCCAAAACGTTGATCGTCTTGACGCACTTGTTATCGTTTACGGCAGCGTTGGCTGCGGAGGAAACAACGGCGGCGAGGAGAGCAACAGCATAGAACGCATTCGAGCAATCGATTCTGAAAACAATCATGATCAATATCCAGCGTGAAAAAGCGGTCGATATAAGATGAGCCTACAACCTGATTGATTCGCCGCTAAGGAGATATTCGTACGGGAACGGGACGCAGTCTCCGACTGGTCTAGCCTCGCGTGGGCCAAGCTTCCGCTTTCGAAATACCCGATGCGATCGACAAGGACACCAAGTGCGGAATGTTTCTGGCACCGAACGCTGACTTCAGCCGTTCGACTCGATGTTCAATTGTCCGCGGCGAAAGATTCATGGCATTGCCGATTTCCTTGACGAGCATGCCTTCGGCAAGCAACTGCAAGATAGCCAGGTCGGAATCATCGAGTCCTTGAACGCGAGCTTTCGCCGGAAGCAGAATGTGGATCCCGATGAGACTGATGCACCAATTGCTTCTCGCTACGGAATTCTTCTGCGGCAAAACCAACCGATCATAAGCCATCCAAACGTCGAGAACCGTGGCGGCGACATAATCAATGACGGGATGTTGACGTTCGGCAGCAGCCACGTTGGCCGGAGCCACGACTTCGCAAAGAAATCTCCGATCTGGAAAATCGGCAAATGAAAAAGGCTGCTGCAGACGCTTCATGCTTTCGAATCCTGTCGGCAGTTCATAGCGTTTGATGAAGTCCATCCGGAAGCTGTCGCTAGCAACTGAACTTGTGTCGACGACGAGCAAGGCCATGTGTGGGCGAAGAAGATCGTCTACTGGGCCATAGACTTCCTCCGGATGACCGCCGTCGGCGCCAGAGATCCATGAATCCATCAGAAGCTGCGAAATTTGCTTGAAAGTCGCCGACGGCTTCACGACTGCGTCCTTGCAATCTTGGTGACTTGCACAGCTCTCAGCGACGAAAACGAACCATTTTGTCACGACACTAGGAGCTGTTTTGTCTCATGCATCACCCTTCGCCATTGTTGTCTTCTTGAGTTTTGAGCCACCCGATGCCCGTCGCGCAAAAGCGTTCCATTCTGTCAATGGCGTCGACATCGGAGGATGCGTGGAAAGACTAGATGGCAAAGATTGGATATGCGCGAGTCTCTACAGCAGACCAGAGTCTGGACCTGCAAAAGAATGCGCTCTTAGGTGCGGGATGCTCGCGGATATTCGAGGATCATGGGATTTCCGGAACACACAGCCGAAGGCGCGGACTGGACTCGACGCTTCGAGCTCTCCGGAGAGGCGACATCCTCGTCGTGTGGCGCCTGGATCGCCTAGGCAGGTCGTTACGCCATCTCATATCGGTGATCGACAAGCTGCAACGGCGTGGCGTCGCCTTTCTGTCTTTGACGGAAAACATCGATACACTCTCGGCAGGAGGTCGACTGATATTCCATATCTTCGCTGCCATCGCAGAATTCGAGCGATCGTTGATACGCGAACGGACTAAAGCTGGTATCGAAGCCGCCAGGGCACGTGGGAAATGCCTAGGGAGGCGTCGATCATTGACCACGGATCAATGTTTCGAGATCAGGGAAGCGATGAACACGGGATCATCGATAGAAGAGGTTGCCCGTCGATACAACGTGCACCCGAGGACTGTTGCCCGAGGAATCGGGCGATTGAAGCATGGATAGCCATTCTATCCGCGGTCACTGAAAGAGCTGCAACAGGATTCGCGGCGCTGAATTGGCAACCTGCAGACTCTGGATCGTAAGCTGCTGCTGGGTCTTCAGCGCATTCATCCGGGCGGATGTTTCTTCCATATCGGCGTCCACGAGCTTGCCGATCCCCGAATTGAGGCTGTCGAGCAGCTTGCTTGTGAAGTCTGCCTGCTGATCACTCCGCTGCTTGAGAGATCCGAGCGTCGACCCGGCGGCCGTCAGCTTGTCGAGCATGCCGTCGACCCCGGTCAGGTAGTGATCGAGATCGGCCGCGGGGGTCGTTACATCGACATCGAGAAGGCCGAAGTCGGGGAGATCCGTGAAGTCGTCGCAGGCAGGGCCGATACCGAGGGATGTCTTGCTTCCCGCTTCCTTCAGGATGGTCGGGTCTTCCTGATAGAGAAGGTATGACCCCTCCGAGGTGGCGGTCAGGCCGAGGTTCTGCTTCGACATGGCGTCGTTGAGGACGGCAGCGAGATCGTCGCTGGAATTCACCATGCCGTCGTTCGTGCCGAGCGCGTCGTTGACCGTCTGCCTGTCGATGTCGAGGAGCGTCGTCGTTCCGTTGATGGAAATGGGAACATGGATTTCCGCGGAATAGTCGACCTTGAAGGGCTGGTCCCAGTAGCTGATGAGCGCAGGCCGTGCGCCATAGCTGGTGCCTGTGGGCTGGAGGCCGCCTGTTTTTCCCGATGCGAGCGTCGAGGCTACGCTGGTCACCTGGATGGAAGATCCCGTCAGTCCCGAAGTCTCGTTCGACAGGAGCGCGTAGCCGTACGACGAGCCGCTCATCGTGGAAAAGATCGCTCCGGTCGACTGCAGGGCCTTCTGCATGACATTGGCGAACTGGTCACGGGTGGAAACGACGCCGTTGAGAGTCGGGTCGGCCTGGTCGACTGTGGATCTGTCGATCCTGACGGTCACCGTGTTGCCGGGGCCGGGCGACGGAGTTGTCGACGGATCCTCCGCGTCGATGACCATCGTGAAGGTGATGGCTGTCGAATTGTCTGTGAAGTTGAGCGGCCCATTGAACGTGAAGCTCTGGATGGACCCGCTCCCGTCTGTGAACACGTCGGTGTTGCGCAGTCCGCCGATCGTGCCAGTCGACCTGTCGTCGGCCTGCAGGATGCCACCGCCCCCTGAGTTGAACAGCGAGATGCCCTGAAGGTCCACGGTGGTCTTGTTCAGCTCGACCGACGATCCCGTTCTGACAAAGCTCGACACGAGGCTCGCGGTGTCCTCGGAGGGATCGTAGAGGTCTCCGACATTGGTGGACAGCCAGTTCTGCCCGCTGAAGCTGGAGGAGTCGGCGATGGAGACGACCTGCTGCTTGAGCTGGTCGAGCTCGCTCTGGATCTTGGTCTTGTCGACCCCGGGTTCCATGGCCGAGACGATCTTGGATCTGAACTGGCTGACGAGGTCGATCACGGAATCGACGCCCGAATACGCGGTGTCGATCGTCGCGCTGCCAAGTGCGATGGCATCGCTGGCGGCGGTGATCGCATGCGAGTCCGACCGCATGGTCGTGGCGATAGACCAGTAGGCGGCATTGTCGGAGGCGGAGGCCACCCGCAGGCCGCTACTGATTTGATCCTGGTTGCGGGTCAGTTGGTTGTTGACCGCCTGTAACGTGGCCAAAGCCGCTGTCGCTGATGAGTTCGTCAGGATGCTTGTCATGACCATACCGGGAAATGGATTGAGGTCGGTATCGTCATGTACCGGAGTGCGGAAACCCCGCAGCCGGAAGATGTAATTATGCAGTTAACGAATGGCGCCAAATCGGAGGGGGAAACTACCCTTTCCGCAAACCGATCGTCCAAAATGCTGACTTGGAATCTGTCTGCCCATTGTTCGAGATCGATGGCAATCGATCGGCTTGGGGTGATTTCGAGCCAATTTTTGGTTCGTCCAATAATAGGTTCGCTGTCATGCCGAATTTCGTTGGCGGATCGGAAGGATGCCAGCGAAATATCCGCATTAAGGTCGGCGGCCGAGCCGAGCGCGATCAAGCTGTTTCGGGGCCTTTTTCGCGAGCAGATCGATTCTAGCGCCGCCTTCACGCCAGGAAATTTAGAAATCGACAACTATAGAGCGATCGACGGCGTTGACCTTCCTTGAAATGCACGAGCGAGCGGCGCAATGATCAGCAATGTTCCGATGGCTTTCTCAGTTCTTGCAACGGCTCTTGACGGTCACCGCGCTGGCCGTCATCGCCGTTGGCTCCGGAACCGCTCTGTTGGTCGCAGGTGTCAATGCCTGGGGCGTGCTGTCGATTCACGATTACTCCGCACCCAGCAGGCCCGAGACAAGAGAAGACGTCTATAACCTTCCGTGCGACGACGCAACGCGCAGTACGTCGTACGAGAATTTCGATCTGAACCGACGGCGCGGTGCGCTTATCGAGTCGACGCATCCAGTCGACGTAGACCTCGGGCCGTGGAAACTTGCTGTTCCATGGGGTTACTGGAATAGCCGCCCATTCGTTCGGACACTGAACTGCCGCCACGCCCTTGAAGCCTTGTGGCTGCAGTATTGGATACCTAGCCTCGATGCTCCCGAGCGGGAGATGATCTATGTAAGCAACACCGACAGCCCCGTGGAAGAGCGACGACCGAACCCACGTCCGGAGGAGTCTGTCGTTCAGGCGATGCTTAAACCGTATGGCCCGGGCCTCCATGACAAGCGCTCGACAGCGGGTTGGTTGATCGAGTCCCAAAATCTGGTTCGGGGCGGAGCCGGAATTGTGCAGGACGGAGGATTGTGGAAGACAACTGTTCCCGTTGGCGCTCTGAAGGCAATCTACTGGTTCAGGTCGAGCGAGATTGAGGATCTGGTCATCCGATGCGATCCGATATCGACCCGGTGCATGGGAGAAGTCGATTTCAAGGATTTGAGCCTGGAGGCGACGCTGATCTTCAACCGGAACGCGGTCTCCCAGCACGTCCTCATTGTCGACGGTCTGAGATCGCTTTTGAGCCGATGGCAGCTGACGAAAGCGGTCTCCCAATAATCATCCTTCCAGAGATATCCCCCTCGTACCAGCGACGGGGATGGCTCTATGGCTGGCGATCATTGACTCCTCGCTAAATGAGAACATAATGAGAACAGACGAGGCGAGGCACAAGGAGTTTCATCACCATGGCACAGGAAGAAATCACCAACACGGATGCGCCTGAAGAAGAAGACAACGGCCTGTATCCCTACTGGACGCCAGTGCATGAAGCCGAGCCCAACGAGCTGCACATGAAGTTGCTCCGAGAGGTGGCGGGCAGGTTTGACATAGAGTTCCATTCAGCGCCGGTATTTGCCCGCTATGGAGACCCTATAGGCAGCCTGGATATCGCCATTGATCGTCTTCAGGGAGAAGCATGTTGTGTATGGGCACATGGCCCTACCGAAGAAGAAGACGCAGCCTTTGATGCCGTTTGGGTTCCCGTAGGCGAAGACATGGACGCCACCTTGCGCAGCGCCGTGGCTGCCATGGAAGCAGTCGGGATCATGTGGTGATCAGAGGAAAAAACAAACCGATGACCACCAGCTCAAACACCCCAGCGATTGAACAGGCCACCACTGGTAGCGCAGAGCCAGAACTCTCCGCCTCCGAGTTGGCAAGCATCGTGCCAGCGTACCACGATGGGGACCCCATGGCCGCCATCAAGGCACTCCTCGAAGATACCCAGCACTTGAGATATCAGCTCGCCCTCACACAGGCGGCAATGAGCAAGGGCTTGACGCGGGGCTGGGTGCCGAGCTTTGAGCGGTAGACGCTCCTGCCTTCGATCAGCAGTTGAAGTGCATAAGGATGAACATCGCGGGGAAGATCACCACTGCGAACATTGACAGGTTGCTGACGTACGGCACAAGGCGCTTGCGCTCAGGCTTCTTTCTGCTCCGGGGCTTTGGGAGTGGACCATATGGCCCCTCGCCGTTCGACCTGAAGTACAGGTAGCCAATGCCCATATGGATCGCCAGTGAAACAAAACCGACCGCCAGCCAGATCAAGGTGGTTGAAGTCCAGCTATTGGCGCATTCAGCTTGCTTGTTCTCGATGCTCAGGCCCGCGATGCCGTTGGCGATGGTGCCCACCACCCACATTGCGAACCCTGACACGGCCAAAGCGTAGACAGCCATGGACTTGTTTTGAGGATCGTATGGAAGGCTCATGCATTGCCTGCTGCATTGGGGCGATCTGATAATCGCATAACTCGCCCCGAAGTTGAGGTTTCAATGTGGTAGACCTTCGAGGTAAAGGCAAGTGCCAGTAGGCATGCGTTACCTGAGCGAAGCGAGGTATTCTCCGACGCCGAGAATGAAGAACAAGTTTTTCGGCTGACGCGCGCGAAAAACAATTGCCTCAGCGCGGACATCTTAATTGAACAGCACAACTCGAAAGCGCATCCTTTTGGTTTCTTTTTCCGCACGCCGGATAGATGCCGAGTGCGGACCTCGCCGGTCTCTTTTCAGCGAGTTGTATCATCCTCTACATCGCCTTATTCAGACGTAGGATGTACCAGCGAGCGCCGATGGTCCCGCGGTCAATCAGTGCCGGGAACCTAAGCTTCGCCGCCTCGACATCGCCTGTTTCGCTCAGCAGAGCGTGCGCCCGGGTGAAGGCAAAGCTCCAGGTCGAGCGAGCAGCGCGGCGGCGTCGGCCAGCACCTCAGCCAGCGCGCCGACGAAGTCATCGCATATCTGTCGCGAGCGCTTTGAGCGCCTCGCTCGCCAGCGCAGTTTCCACGAAGGCCCTCGTCTCGGTGAATAGCGGGAAGGACGGGTGGCGTTGCTCAATGATGCGGTGCGCCCGCACCTTTCTCGAAACGAATTCGCAGATAGCTGGCATTATAACGAAACCACATCCTCGCCTTTAAAGCCTGATCCGATATGGGACACCGGACTACACCTATTGTTTGCGTGGGCGGAATGAACTCGAAGGCGGAAGCACTTGCGGCAGCAAAGAAGCGAATACTCGCGCTTCAATCCCAGATGACCAAGCGTATTCTCCAGATCGCCGTCGAAGTGGAGAAGCTCACCGAGATCGCAACCGAAGAGGAAGCGCGGGAATTCCTTCGCGTCACTTGCAATGTGCCCTCTTCAGAGCTCGCCACCTACGTCGCGTTCAAGACGACGCTGAAAGGCAGCGAGCATCTCCTGGATGATGCCCGCGTGTCCTTCCCGGTAATGAAGGCGCTCGTCGCTGCAAACGAAGCTACCCGTAACGAGGTTCTTGAGCGCATGGCGATCGGCGCCAGGATCGACGTCAGGGAGATTTCGGTAATCCGGAAGCGGCTAAGGGACGCTCAGCTTACGCCCTCCCAACTTCTGGCAAGGCGGAATGCCAAGCTTGTCACCGCTGCAGCGCGAAAAAGGGGCGCCGAGGCCGGAGAGCACTTCAAATGCAGTCTGCAATCGTTCCTCGAAGGAATCGTCGACGAACACCGGACCGAACGATTTGCGTCGAGCGACATCCGCGTGAAAGCCGGGCGCTTGCTGAAAGAATTTGAATCCCTGTTCGGCCAAGAGCATCGCGACCCCACGAAGATGAAGGCTGGGTCGTGGCGCCATGACCTCGCAACGGCTCACCGTACACTTGTCCATCTGAACCAGGGTACGCTCATCGATGAAAAGTTGGGCCGACAGCGCGTGCGTCAGCGCCACCCGGGCTTGCTTCCCTTGTTCCACCTAAGCGGAAAAGCACTTGGCGAGTACAAGGACGACAGGTTCGATGTGCGTCAACTTCCGCCGGAACACCACCGCCTAAAGGTTCTCGAAATTTGTGCTGGGGCTGGTGGCATGGCACTCGGACTGGAAAGCGCTGGTTTCGAACAAGTAGCTCTGATCGAGAACGACAAAAAGGCGGCTGCCACGCTGAGGAAGAACAGAGCAGACTGGAATGTTCTGGAAGAAGACATCCGAAATATCGATTTCCGGCCTTACCGGAAGATTGGTATCGATCTTCTCTCGGGCGGACCGCCCTGCCAGCCATATTCCGCCGACGGACATGGACGGGGAAAGGACGATCCGAGAGATCTTCTGCCCGAGTGCGTTCGGGTCGTAAACGAAGTCAAACCGCGAGCTTTTGTCTTTGAGAACGTCGAAGGTTTGCTTCAGGAGCGGCATGCCGACCATGTGGCCGCTATTCTTCGCGGCTTCCGAAAGGCAGGATACACAGTCGATATCCATCGGATAAGTGCCGAACATTACGGCATAGCCCAAGAGCGCGCCCGAGTGCTCATCATCGGCGTCCGAAGGGAGCTTGCGGGCGCGTTCCGCATGCCACCAACCTTCCCGGAGCGCAGGTCCAACCTCGGAGACGCGCTCGTCGATCTGATGGCCGCAAACGGATGGCAAGGCGCGCATGAATGGGCGCGCGAGCGGCGAGAGCAACCGGTCTTCGATCCAAAGGGCAATGTCATAGCGCGAGGTGTGCTTGCGTCCGCAATGGTGACAAGCCGAGGCAAGCGCAGACCGAACGAAACAGCAAGATGGGCTGGAAAAGGCGTCGACATCGCTAGCCTGCGAGACGAGGCCCCGACGTTCACGCAGGGGACGCTGAAAGGGTTCCGCCCTGCTCTCACCCCAAGGATGTGTGCTCGCCTCCAAGATTTTCCGGACAACTGGGAATTCTGCGGTGGAAAGGAAGCCACAGCAACTCAGATTGGAAACGCAGTCCCGCGTCGATTGGCTCAAGCGGTGGGCTTGGCATTGTTCTCAGCAATGAAAGACGTGACATGGGACTGGGAGGCCATGCTTTGGCCTGCCACAACTCGGGTTGGGATTCCGGCGCCCCCGCTCGTGCCGGAAAAAATTTCGCTTGGCAAGAAAGCCGAAATGCTGGCACTTCACGCGAGTTGATGTCGTGGCTCAGCAGTTGAGCCGATCGCGCGCTCTCTCCATGGGAGGCGGCCATCCGAAAATCCTGATCGCCTAAGTTCTCCGTGCTCGTTCGACCTGGCCGAACTACGGAAGAAACCGAGACACCACGATGATCGTCATCGTCACAAACCCCGGGGGCTGCCCCCTGCAGGGGTCCTGAACGCGCATCGCATGTGGAGACGAGATCGCTAATCGCGACGCTTCAACGGCTCCCGACTACGCCGATCGCGGAGCAAAACGCGACTCCGGTCATATGGCTTGAACCCCGCCTTTGCCAGTGCTTCGCCAAGTGTCGGCGGTGTATCGGAACTCATCGAAAGATCAAACTGCGGTGTGAGGACAGAGACACTCGGCGCATGCGTCTCTTCAACTGTAGCGTTAACGCGCAGACCGAGGACTGTCGCCCGTCTGATTGCCTTGTTAAGAAGCGACATCAGTTCGCGCATCTCTGTTGCAGCAATCGTCTGCTCGTCATTCATACTGCCACCCGAAATGAGAAGCCCCGCAGCGCTCGGGGCTGGCACCGGAACAAACCTGAGTGCCATACTAACAAAATTGCCCCTTATCTCAAGTTGACGAAGCGAGCATGGCCTCCAGCGTTCAGAATGCAGGTCCACAGCCGCCTGAAAAGGCCCGTCACAACGAACTGAACCGCTCGCGATGGCGCGCCACATAATCCGGATGCGGCCACATCCGGGCATCCTCAGGCAAATGAATGCGATCCATCTGCTTCGCAAACAGCGTTCGCAGCTCCGACGGCACCTTGTTGTGCGACACAAGAATACAGAATTAGGCGGCAACTGCCACCACACAGCCTTGAGGTTAGGGCAAGGAAAATTAAAGGCTTATCCCGTTCGCACAGGTGTTAACTACATTTAGTGTTTCAGAATGACACATCTTCCCTCCTCCGATAAATGGGGAGGATGAGCGAGAGCCTGTTTCCGACACGCTGGGCCAACGATAGGCCGCCTTCGCTGGAGCGCTTCACGGCGGACTTCCCAGACGATTATGCATGCGCCGATTATCTGTCCGCGAAGCGTTGGAAGTTCGGGTTCAAATGCCCTCGATGCGGAGGCAATCGCGCCTGGCGGCTCGAAGCGCGACCTTGGGTCTGGGAATGCCAGGGGGTCGCCCTCGACAGCGACGGAAGTCGAACGCCAACGGGATGCTCTCACCAGACATCGGTGATCGCCGGAACGGTTATGCACGGCACGCACCTTCCACTGCGGGTCTGGTTCCTCGCCGCTTATCTCTTAGCGACGCACTCGAATGGCATGTCCGCCCTCCAGCTCCAGCCGAAGCTTGCGCTCGGCAGCTACAAGACAGCTTGGCTTCTCCTCCAGAAGCTCCGCCGAGCCATGGTAGCGCCAGAGCGGACGCCGCTCACGGGCGTCATCGAGATCGACGAGACGAGCGTACCCTTCCGTCGCAAGAGCGATCCGGAGGGTGGGGGCCAAGGGCGAAGCCCTATCGGGAAAATTTTCATGATCGGTGCGGTCGAGGTGCGAGATGGGAAATACCCTGTTCGATGTCGTCTGCAGCGGATCATCAACGTCGACCGCGAAAGCCTCCATGCCTTCATCCGGGACAACACCGCTGTCGGCAGCATCCTCCTGACCGACGGGAACACCGCGTATAGGCGGCTGCCGGATCGCGGACACCAGGCGGTGAACCTAAGCGCGGTCGACGCTCCTCTCGCCCACGAAGTCCTTCCCTGGGTTCATCGCCTCTTCTCGAACTTCAAACGATGGGCCTACGGGACGTACCACGGGGTTCGCGACAAGCACATAGACGTCTACGCCAACGAATTCGTTTTCCGTTGGAACCGCAGGCGGCACTTTCAGACCAACGTCGACACGATCCTTGGCATTGGCCAGCGGATCGGCCGAACCACCTGGCGCGACGTCGTCGGCGACACGCGGGCATGGAAGTATGAGCATGCGGAACAAATCCTGGCGATGGTTCGCCCAGATCGGATCGAGCGAGCCATCGAATATGCCTACGATCATCGCTGCGACATCTTCGACGCACTCGATGCGGTGAAGCGGGAAGAGAAAAGGCACCGCTACTTACGTCGGAAACCATGGCGTTCCGCGCTCCCTCCCAGACGCAAAGGCGAGGAGCGGAACACAAGGCGATACGTCCACCCGCCGAGCCTCGCGCCAGAGGATATCGAAATGGGTTACCTCGGCCACATTCCAATCGGCTCAAAGTTGACCGGAAGTCGACGTAAGCCAGCAGGTGGAAACATTACGGAAGTAACGGTTTGATTGACGGCTGCACGTTGCCGCTGAAGGCTGCACCACCCCGCTCATGATCGTCGGCAGTTGGTGGTGACATACTCTCCAGAATGTATGCCACTGCATCCGTCAGGGAACGAAAATCAGTTTCTTTGTTTGGTGCCCAAGAACCAGCCACGACCCATTTCTCATCCCCCGTCGGATAGAGGGTAGCCATCTGATGATAAATTTCAATTTCATCGGAAGTTTGCGGAGAACCAAAGACACATATGCTCTCCTGAAACGACCAGGAACGTTCTTTGACGGTGAAACCTTTTCCAGCCAGTAATTGAACGGCATCAGCGCGGGTCATCTGTTCCTCTCAATTATGATTCCATTGATAATGGTGACGCGCTTTCGGCCCACAAGCAACGGGTGTGACTGTGCTCCTCATATATTTGGAATGTGGGATTGACCGAGGTCGATGCGGTCCTCCCAGACGCCCGATGCAATTTGGTGGCAGTTGCCACCTCAACCCCATTGGAGCGGACGAAAAACATCTGTGGATCAGGCCTCTCCGTGTGATGGTTTGACGAGCCTTCTCCCGTCGAATCTGTGCACTTCGAAGCCACTGGTCCCGCTGCTCCCTCGCCGCAAGAACGTGGGCGGCTCCATAAATTTTCTGCTAAACCTGAAAATCGCCTATTGCGCTATTACTGGTGCTAACCTGAGCGAACGGGATAAGCCTTGAAAATTATTGCCGTCTTATATAAACAGGATCCTCTTCCTCGCCCTCGTCGGCGGTGTCCGCCGTTGCCATGCGTATGACCTGCCAGGCTGTCGCTGCTGACTCAATGCCAAAGTCTTCTGCCATCCAACGGATGAACGTTCTTGTGCCCATCAGTGCGATATCGGCTCGAACCGCTCTCACAGCGTCGCGGCCGTCACGATCATCCATGATCACGACGATCTCCTCGGTTTGCGCCAATGCGGCTTTGAGATCTTGGACGGCGGAAAAGACACTTCGTTCGCCACGGTCGCTCCAGTCGGGACGTAGGTCATCCGGCTTTCCAGCCCTTTCCCAGAGCCGCATTTCGCGCTCGTACCGCTGTCCTTCGACTGTCGCGAGAACCGTGATCCTCTCCCGGTTGCTTTTCAGCCATCCAGCCACGTACGCCCGAGCGTTCCGTCTCTGATCGCGGCTTTCGCCTGGTTCGCGAATGGCCTCGGCAATCACCATATCGGTTATCATCACATCGCATCCCGGTTCAAAGAGCCAGTCCAGCGCTTCAATCGTACCAAGAAGGGATAGTGGAGTGTTGTCCATGATGAGGAAGCGGGGTGTTCTCGCGTCTTCGGGTTCAGGTTTGTCAATCATCGACCATTCCTCCTGAACATGTTCCTGACCCTCTCCAGTTCCACATCGACAGCATCGTCGTTAATGCCGTTGACTGCGTCATCCGACATCTGGTCCAAGACACGTTCGAAGTCTCTCACATCGTACCCAAGCGGATCCGGAACATGACGCACGACCACGCTTCTTCGCGGAAGGAGATCGGAGGGAACTGCCTCTCGTGCCATGCGCTTCAGCCGACAAAATTCCTCGACCGACAGAATTACGTTACGCGGCTTTCCGTGAGACGTGATCACGACCCCTTCCTGCGACGCCGCCCGCTGAACGTCGCCAGTCTGCCTCTGGAGATCGATCGATGTGAATGTCCGCATGGCTCACGCCTCCAAAAAACATATTGTATGTATTTTATGCCATGGCGCGAGTTTGCGCAACCTTGAGACTATATCAGGTTTTTCCGATCGAAAGACGCGGTGGCAGTTGCTGCCCGATTCCGCAAGAATACGGTAGTCACCGGTCAGCGAAATCAGATGTCTGTCGAAGAGCCAATGCACGGTGGCCGATAGCGCGATACCGTTTTGGGCGACGTCCGGACCGCCGTCTGCTACCGACCATATGTGGGCGGCCTGGGCTTCGGACCTACCCCCGCCATTCCCTATACGAAGCCCTGTAATCGCGCAGCGACTGTCGTAGGCGTCACCGACCTTGCGTCGAAAGCTGGCTTCCCGGATCTTCCGGTTCATTAGAATCTGCTCGATACGGCGCTCCTGCTCGATGAGCGGGAGATCGAGAAGCTCCTGAGTGGGGCCGTCGACATGCTTCGGATCAAGTTCCAGACGGATGGCGTTATCGGCCGCTAGCGTCTCGGAAAGCCCTGCTCGTGCGATGGCCGCGAAATCGGTCTCGGGAATGACACGAATTGATTTGCCCTGGAGGAACGCCCCAACGCGCGTCGGATCTGCTACCGACAGCAGGGGCGTCTCCCAGTAGCGCCCATGACGGACGAAGGGTACGGGTTCATGGAACTCCTGATACTCGGCCATGACGGCATACGCGTGCCCGGGCTTTTTAGGATCATCTTCGATGGCCACGACCTTCGCGGTCGCCACATAAGCCCTGCGACCACCGTTTCGCTGTGGCTCGCGATAGACGATCCAGTCGCTGACCAATGTCTCTGCAGTCCGGCGATACTGCTTCGGAAAAAGGTACCTGAACGCGACATCATCCTTGTAACCAGAGTCCCGCTTGGTATCGAAAATGCCTTTCAAGAGAAACCCCTGCCCTCGCCTTTAAGTGGAACCTAAAGCGGCCCGCGTGGATGATCAACATGCTTCCGCGCGATCTCAGCTGTCGTCGGAGATCGCCTTTCCTTCATAGCGCACCCGAAAATTCCGTCTGTGAAAATCCTGTTCGAAGCAAACGAAGACGAGTTCAAGGTCGTTGGCGCTGTCGCGCTTCCCGAGAAGACTGAGCGTGACGACAATCACCCCGGCGTAACCGCGTGTCAGGCGAAAGGCCGCATTTCTAATGTCGGTGGTCTCCGGATCTCTCCGATCGTCGCGACGCTCGTAGACGACCCAGAAGCGGGCTGCATCCCAAGTCTGCCTCAATATCTCACTTATCTCGGCCTTGAACTCCTCGGCATGCATTGCTGGGCCCCAGGACAGCGCCTTCTCTCCCGCGTCGCTGGCGATGTTGAGATAGCCGTCATACTGGTGGGTGCCCGACAGCGCTTCTTCGATGAACTTGAATGCTGAATTTTCGCTGATTGGGGTCTTGAAGAGAATTGCCATCGAATCGCCACGGGTTACCGAACTTGCTCTCCTACCAACTCTAGCACCTTTTCGAATTCCTCGATTTGCTACTGGACCGCGGCGCGAAGTCCATGGCGGTCATCCTCGATGGCGCTATCGGTTCCCGATGCGCCGTTATACGAACCGGAGCCTAATCCGATCACAGCCAGGCCCTCACCCCGGCTACTGAACTCCTGGCACCCAGATTGCTGACGTATCGTCCCCAAATGGCCTCGCCTGCCCATCGAGAACACAAGCTCCTACCCAGGCACAAACGACGGCATCGAGACAATCCTCGAACGCCTTCAGCTCGTATCCCCGCGCGGTGACAGGCGGGAAAGGTAACGCTTGCACAACGCCTTGGATCCGGGTTTCAAGCAGCAATACGATCTGGCGCCACACATCGAGCAGGTTCTCCCGCCGGACGCCAGGCGTGACTTCCGGCCAGTATTTTCCGATCTTGGAGACCTTGTATGCCAACCTTCGCTCGGCCGATGCGAGTTCGATGAGCGCAGGGTGCGGGTAAACCTCGATCAGAGCCTGTCCGCGGGGATGCGATATCGCCAGCGGGTAGCCGATGGTGTGGAAACCGATCCGGAGTTCGTCGCTGAGCTTGCCCGGGCGGGTCTCACTTGGCGTGTGCGTTCCCGCGTGTCTGGCACCGTACGCTATCGAGATGAGATTGTCGGACGTCCTGCGACCGATGATCGGTGCCATCGCCAGGGGCATATCGATGGCGACGATGTCGACCGGTGAGCCGATCCTTGTGTACGCAGCGTCGAGGAGCGCGACCGCGTCAGGGATCGAACCCCGGTGTCGAAGGACCGGTTCCGCGGCGAGCGCAGGCCGCAGGAAGGCTGCATAGGAAGCCGCCACTTCCATCAGCCGCCAGCCAGCGCCGTCGTCCGCTACCAACGCGACGCCGCTAGGTTCACGGTCGGTCCATGCGGCGTCGATTCCGAGAACTGATCTCATGCAATCCTCCTGGTTACACTTCTGCAGGCACTTTCTTTCAGAATGGCGACCTGAAGCAACAAGCCGAGACGTGTTCATTGGTAGACTGGGAAGATACCCGCCGACTTGTGTTGGAGCGTGACGGATTCAAATGCGTGTCCTGCTCGACGAAACTGAAGTCGCGCGACGCCGACGTCCATCACCTCCTTCCGAGATCGATGGGCGGATCCGACGAACTCTCGAACCTGGTGACCCTGTGTGACGGCTGCCACGCCGCCCACCATCCCAGCCTGGCAGGAGGACTGGCAAGGCGCGCGATAGAGCGTTGGGCGATGCGCCTGGCTCGGTGGCTGGATCGGGATGCGCAGGGTCTCGAGGCCGGAATGAACTTCGGACCCGTCCTGCGCTTGTTCGGCGTCTCCCATTTCAGGAGCGGGCAGCTTCCGATCGTTCTGGCCGCGCTCGCGGGGAAATCCGTCCTCGTGGTCAGCCCGACCGGATCCGGAAAGTCATTGTGTTTCCAGATCCCTGCCCTGCTTCGCCGTGGCTGCACCATGGTGGTAAGTCCACTGAAGACGCTCATGGCGGATCAGGTCTCCGGGCTTCTTCGCAAGAAGATCCCGGCGACCTTCGTCAATAGCGGTCTCAGTGCTGAGGAGAAGGAAATCCGCTACGACATGGTCGGTGTGAATGCGGTGAAGTTCCTGTATCTCGCGCCCGAGCGCTTCTTCGTGAAAAACCGAAGGGAGAGGAAGGCGCTGGCAGAAAGCGAACCCGAATTCCTGGTCGTGGACGAAGCCCACTGCGTCGATGCTTGGGGCCGAGATTTCAGACCGGAGTATGGTCGCCTTGCGGAGGCCCGGGAGAAGCTCGGCTCCCCGCCGATCCTCGCTTTCACGGCTACGGCAGGTCAGGCGATGCAGCAGCGTATCCTGGCATCGCTAGGGATCGAAGACGCAGAAGTCTTCGTTCGAGGTGTCGATCGGCCGAATATAGCTATGGTCCGATGGCAGGCGGCATCTTCAGCGCGGCATCACGAAATTGCGTCGCTGTTGCGGCTCCCGGTGCTCGCCAGACGAAAGGTCATGGTATTCGTGCCGACCGCACGCATCGGCCAGGAACTGCAGACCGACCTCAAGAACAACGGGCTCGACGTCCCGTTCTATCATTCCAAGCTGGGTAGCGAATGGGAGCGTCAGGAAATCCTCAAGCGTTTCCAGGGTGAGAGCCGCCCGGTGGTAAACCACATCATATGCACGAACGCGTTTGGCATGGGACTGGACGTGCCGGATGTGCGGCTCGTCATTCATTGGCAGCAGCCAGCGTCCGTTGAGGATTATCTGCAGGAATTCGGGCGCGCTGGCCGCGATGGCAAGCAGTCCGTTGCGGTGACGTTCACCGAAGGAGGGCGCGGTCCAGGACGGGATGTCGGCCTTCTCCGATTCATGGCCGAGAAAACTGCCAACGGGTCCGGTTTGGACGAAGTCAGTGCCCGCGCCATGTTGAAGCAGCGGTACTCGCAGATCGCGGATCTTACCGATCTTCTCGCGACAAAAGACTGCTTTCGCCGAGGCATCGTAGAATACTTCGAAGGTCCGAAGGTGAAGCCACGCCTGAGCCTCGGAATGAAGATACTGAATTGGGCGTTCAGCAAGGAGGCCGTAGGGAAGCGGTTTCGATATTGCTGCGACGCGTGCGCAGCCGTCGATCGACGACTTGAGAATTTGCCGCAACATGTGGCTTCGGTGTTCGCGAAACAGGCAGGTGGCTAGCACTCGGGACTTCGGGACGCGCTTTCGCGTGCACCCAGCCTAGCCTCCCTCGCAGGCTGGAGACCAGTTGCGGATAGGGTTCGGTTGCGCCGGCGAAAATCCGGGGCGACACTTTATCGATCCCACCAAGAGACCGACGATGCAATCATACGCAGAACTCTTTGTTTCAATCCCCGCTGCAGTCAAACCTATCGTGTTCAACAATGGAGCCGTCAGATGATGCTCGGCTTCAAGATAGAGAACCATCCTCAGCAAACTGCCAAACGGGGAGCAAAGGATACCGTCGACGAGCGGATAACGCCGCAATGGCTTTTCGACGCCATGGACGCAAGATTCCATTTCACCCTTGATGCGGCCGCCAACTCCGCGAATACGAAGTGCGAGCGGTTCTACGACATCGCGATGGATGGACTCGCTCAGCCGTGGGCGCCGAACTCTGTCTGGTGCAATCCACCATACAGTAATATTGCCGCTTGGGTTGAAAAGGCTTGGTGCGAACACCGTCTGGGAGCGACGGTGGTTATGCTCCTGCCCGCAAACCGGACGGAGCAAAGGTGGTGGCAGGATCACATCGAACCCTTCAGGGACGGGAAAGGGCCACTGCGCACCGAATTCTACGCCCGCCGGATCAACTTCGGCGTGCCAGGCAATGAAGCGGCCAAATTCAATAGCTCGCCGCCGTTTGGGATTGTCGCGGTGATTTTCGAACACGCCCCGAACTAGCCCGATAATGTGAATGACGCCCGCGTCCGCAGCCGTACGTCAAGCACGCTGCGGACGGTGCCTCCCAAAGAAAGCAATAGCCTTCAAGAAAACTAAACTCGTAGCGCGGGCTTCGGCTCGCGCCACTCATCGATCATTCCAAGATGGCCTTTGCGCCTCATTGATCACGAGCATACATCCGGCCTGACGGGATTGCCGAGGCGGTTGTCGTGGTGGTTCCATTGCGATTGGCATTGGTTGTAGAGATAGTTTTCATCGTCGTGGAAGCGGCCGGAAAAGTGGTCTCGACCAGCAAACCCGCCGCTGCGGCCTGCCTCTCCGCTCACCTGGCTGCTCATGGCAGCTCCTCCTCGATGCCCGCCTCCCTCGTGACCTCCACCGTGACCGCCCTGGGCAAATGCGGGTGTTATCGTTGCGATAGAAGTGACTGCAAGCGACAGAGTGATCAAACTCGTTGCGGCGATCTTACGAAGCATTGACATGGTAGTTTTCCTTGAAAGTGACTGTGTGTAGCCACCCTATGTATCTGTGCATCAATTCGGGCAGCCGCCTGCCACATTGCACCGCTTCTGTTCACTTCTGTTCACGTCTGATCGCGGGAAATATATCGCCGGGTGATCGGCCGGGATCGGAGGGCTCCTGTCGGGCTACTCCAACATCGCTTCGCGTCCACCTGGCGCGCCAGCAGCCTACCATAGAGCGCGTGCAGCATAGGTGGACGAAGGCGGGAGCCCCTGGGGGACGAGAGTTCTATTGAGAATAAGCTTGCTTTAGAACAAAAAGAGAACATTGATTTTCGGAGGGAATTATGAGCGACATCGAACGGACGGCTCTTTCGCGTGCGCCTACCCTCATCGCGAGGAAGTGCCACTGCGGAGACTGGGCTGGCTTCGGGTTCACGAAGGGCGATCGCGACGACTGGTGGTGCTGGAAGCACTACCCCTACAAGACGTCCGCTCGGCTAGAGGCCGCGGAGATCGCGGCCGAACTTGGCGTCAAAGCGGCTTGAAGGCTCCAGGCAGCTGCCGATGAGCTGTCAGCTCGCACTATTCGACGTGCTGGATGGCCTTTTGCGAACGAGTTGTCGACAAGGAGCTCGTCTGGAGCCTGAGGCGCGATTGCAAAGAACTTTCGTGCCTTCGCTAGTCCGTCGGGGTTCAACTCCCGGGCCGAAGACTCTCCGACACGATCTGCGCCTTGACCTCATCAGGCCAATTCCGATGAAGCTCACGTCCAGGCATCCTGGTTGTGAGAACCTCCACTGTAGTCTCCATGGAGAAACGCCCGTTGCTCGTCCATGGTGAGGCGATCACAGATCAGTGCGGCGATGACAACGTGGGAGCGGAACATCAGTTACTTAAGGAGTGCCCGGCATCGCGACTATCACAAGGTCACGTATGAACGGGTCGGGCAGCCGTGACGCACGGCTGTCAGAGTGCACAGACGTGCAAAACGAGACACCGTAAGATTACATGCCGAGGTGCTTCCGAACTGGATTTGAGGAGTTCACTATCCTTCCACGAATTTGTACGCAGTGCCTCTTGGCTCAACGTAGCCGACGCCAGGGTACGTCCAATGGTAGCCCAGCATTCGCAATCTATCGTTCGCTGCCCTGTCGAGCAGCGACGCCCTGTTCGCCAGGGCAATCTCGGGCTCGGTGTCAAAGCCGAAGTGCCATCGTGGATTTTCAAACGAGACTATGTTGCTTGGAATGATATCCCCTGCGATGAGCAACCCGCCGTTGCCCACAAGCTCGAGAGATATGTGACCGGGCGTATGTCCGCGCGTGGCGATGACCGCCATGCCGGACACGATCTCGTCTCCCGCCCTCACCATCGTCAGCCTGTCCTTGACCGCACCGAGGTCGCGCTGTGCCCCACGGGCAAATTCGTGCAACCCGTCTTGCATCTTCGTTTCAAAGTCGGGATCCGTCCAAAAGCTCCATTCCATTTCGGAAATGTAGTAATGGGCATTCGGGAAAACGGGGGACCCGTCGGCGTTTGTGATCCCGCCCGAATGGTCCGGATGAGCGTGCGTGAGGACGACTTTGGTGACAGAATTCGGATCCAGTCCAATTGCGATTAGATTATCGATTAGCCTTCCATCGGTGGGTTGGAAATTCATACCTGCCCCGACATCCACGAGGATGATGTCGGCTTCCGTCCGAATGAGGGGAATGTTTGTCTGCAAGGGAGCGCCTTCCCCGTTGCCTCCAAGTCGCCCAAGCAGCTTTCTCCGCTCTTCAGCGCTGCCGTCTGGCATGAGGATGTCCGGCGGCAAAGTGATGTACCCATCGCTCAGCACTGTAATTTCGAAGCGACCATGCGTGAGTTTGTGGAATCCGTGTGCCAACACGCCGGGAGGAAGTTCAGTGTTCTTAAGGGATGCCATAGTGAATTCCTCTCTCTTCGCCACCGCAGTGTGCGACTTCCTCGACGAAGATTCGAGTTTTTTCTCGTGAGTTCTTGTTAAACGGAGACTCGCGCGCTCCGTACATGGAGATCTCTTTTCGCAGAAGCTAATCCCGGGGGACGCCCGAAGGGTTAGGCGCAGGACCCACGGTGAATGTGAAGACGCATCCCGTCGGCTCGTTAGGAGCTACCGCGATTTGCCCGCCGTGGGCGTCCAATATCGTTCGACAGATCGACAAGCCGATCCCCAGCCCCGAAGGCTTCGTCGTGAAAAACGCGTCGAAGACATGCCCCATCAGAGTCCTGTCGATTCCCGGCCCGCTATCTGCGATGGAAACGGAGATTTTTCCGTCTATCCGGGAAGACCGTATCGTCAAAACTCGAGGCTGTTCGTCCGACGCCTTCATCGCCTCGGTAGCATTCAGTATCAAGTTGAGGACGACCTGCTGCAACTGAACGCGGTCTCCCACCGTGGACCCCGTGGTTTCAGACAGATCGGTTTCGAGCGCCACACCGCAACGCTGCAACTCGCCTCGCGTGAGCTCGATGACACGCTCTATCGTCTCATTCACATCAACCTCTTCCATTGTTAGGGAAGATTTCTTAGCCAGGGCCCGGATGCTGGTGATCACATCACCCGCCCGGTGCCCATCGCGGATGATGCGTTCCGCCGTCTCACGCGCTTCGGCGACGTCGAGTTGGTCCTCGCTCAGCCACCTCAGGCAGGCAGCCGCATTCGTGACAATCGCCATCAGCGGCTGGTTCACCTCGTGCGCAATCGATGCAGTCAGCTCGCCTAATGCCGCGAGCCGACCCGCTCTGGCAAGTATATGTTGCGCCTCCTCCAGACGCTTCAAATCATCGATATCGGTGCCGGTCCCGATCCACTTCACGATCGCACCACTCTGGTCCCTTATGGGCGCGACGCGCAGTAGAAAAGACCGGGCGACACCGTCGTGACGCAGGAGCCGGGCTTCCTTCTCACCGCTGATTCCGATCCTCAGCAATCTGTGCCACTCATCCAGGACCGCGTGTCTGTCTTCCGGGTGAATTGAACGATCCCAAGCCCCCTCCCTCGCTTGCTCCGGAGGAATGGCAGTGTAGTCGTGCCATCGCTTGTTAAAGTTGGCTGACGTTCCGTCAGCCCGTGTGTTCCACGCCAAGGCAGGCATCATGTCGTACGACAGTCGGAGTTCCTCGGCGGTCGTCCGCGCCATCTCGTGAGCCTGTCGAGCTTCGCGATACAGTTCGGCATTCTCTAAGGAGATTGCAGCCTGCGACGAGAGCACCCGCAGCACCGCGACCTGGTTATGAGTGAAAAGATGGGATGACAGGTCGTTTTCTAGGTAGAGGATCCCGACGAGCTGCCTTTTCCGTGTCAGCGGCAAGCACAGGACGGACATTGAAGTGGCGCGCCTAAAATACTCGTCCTCGCGAAAGAGATCGGCGCTGCCTGCAGCGTCCAAAATCACCACTTCCTGGGTATGCGTCACGTAGCTGAGGATGGTGTGCGGTAACGCAGCGGTTTCGTCAACGTTTTGCGAAACCGTGATCCCGTTCTGGCCGGTGGTTGCCTCGGCAACTGGTTTCATCTGGCCGTCTCTTGAGAGCATAAGAGTGCCCCGGACCGCCCCCGAATGCTCGATTACCGCAACCATGAGGCGTTCGATGAGTTGCTCCAGGACGATTTCGCCAGAAACCGCCTGGGACATTGCGACGACAGCGGCAACGTCTGGATACTGTATTTCCGGGGTGCGGTCTCGGGCCGCCATTCGGCCGAAGATATCCGGGTTCTCTGCCTGCAAAGCACGGACCTTTCCCTCTGCGCCCCATTCCAGGTAGAGTTCATGGGCTCGCTTCAGGTGTGTCCCCGCCCCAGTGGCGAGTCCTTGCTGGACGCAGAGGCGCCATGCGCGCTCGTTCGCCATTGCTTCATTCTGCACGAAACCGCCGTTGCTGGCGGACTTGATGGCCTTATCATAGGTGCGGAGCGCCTCCAGGTCCCTGCCCTCCAGCCGGGCCAGTTCAGCGTCAATCATGAGCAGGCGTGAATCGAAGTTTTCGGGACAGCTCTCGGCCCAGGCGCGAATATGCGACCTGTGCTCTCGAATCTGCGCAAGCTGATGGTCCCGTGCGTGTCGGGGCGCCCTGTCAGTGGCGGCCGCGCGCGCCAACGCTCCATAGAAGTGGTACTCCGCCATCTCGATGAAAGATCTGGCATCGCGAAGGCCGCCTGCACGTTCGACTGCTTGAATGGCGGCCTCGTAATCGCCCGCGATGTAGCTGCTCTGTATGCGCTGTATCCAGTGCCAGGCAAGAGGCAGCGCGAGCCGCTCGCCGGCTCCGGCAAGGTAGGTCTCGAAAACAGCCGTCTCTGGAACAACAGGTTTCGATGCATCGATTGTAGCACTTCCGCGGAGGTCGCGGATCAGGGTCAACTGCCCCGTGGCTGTGTCTGCCGCGAGCGCGAAGCCAGTCTTCCGCGCCGCCTCCAGAAAGCGGTACGCTTCCTTCTCGACAGTCGCGATGGGCGCTCCACAGATAAGCAGATGCGACACGAGAGTCTGTCCGGAGGTCACGCTGAAAATGAGGTCGCCTGACGAAGCACCCGTTTCGATCGCTTTGCGGAGATAGCGCTGGGACGTCGAAAGGTGCGCCGTCCAGGGAACGACGAAGCAGGCATAACAGGAGTAGACGCGCGTCTGGAATCTCCTCAGCCCGTGAAGATCCATCAAGGCAAGTCCGAGGCGTCCGTACTTTCCACCGGAATCATAGTCACCGAAGCGGAGGCCCATCGGAATCATGAGGGAAACATATGCGTAGCAGGATGCGTCGCAGTTTCCATGCTCGAGGCTGAAAACGGCGATCTTCATGTAAATGAGGTCCTCGAGATTTCTGTCGGTAAGGATGGCAGGCAGGATCGTGCATGCAAGGACGTCCATCGCGGCCAGCCATGCAGGGTCCGTCATTAGCGGCAGCTCTTGAAGAAGTTCGATGCTGCGGTTACCCATCCGATCGCGCAGTTCCTGAAGTCCGACCGTGACCTCGTTGTCCGTCGGATGCGGCGACCAGTGAACTCCGAAGTTCCGCATATAGGCCAAGGCGACTTCGACAGCCTTCCCTTGGTCCCCCAGGGTCACGTAGAGCGACGACCTGAGCTTCACAACAGCGGCAACATCTATTGGATTGGCAGCGCGGGCAGCGAGTTCGACCAGGTGCTGGTCGGCGATCGCATGTCCCCCGGTGAGGTATTCGCATTCGGCACGATGGAGCCCGAGATCGAACATGAGTGCGTACTTGTCCTCCCAGCGTTCGTCCTCGATGAGCGCCAGACCGATCGAGAAGTACTTGAGAGCCGATTGATAAGCGACGGAGACCTTTGCTCTCTTTCCCGCCTCGAGATAGAGCTCAGCGACCTGCTCTCGCTCATCCGATGTTCGGAGAAGTTCAACGCCCCGCGTCATGTGATCTGCGACTTCAAAAATTCGCTCGCGAAGCACGTTGGGTTCAAGTCTCGCAAGGAGGAGGCGGGCGATCCTCAGGTGGATTTGCGGCCGTTCATCCTCCTGGACCAGGTTGTAGGCGGCTTCCTGGATCCGATCGTGCGCAAACAGATAAGTGTCGTTGACGCGCACCAGCAGCCTGTCATCGACCGCCTGCCAGAGGACCGCCGTGATACGTCTGCGCTGCTTTCCGGCAACGACGCCGAGTACGTCCATTGATGCACTGCTGCCGAGGCAGGCCAGCAGCCTCACCGTCTCGAGAGCTTCAGAAGGGAGGCGGTTCAGTTTCGATGTTACAAGATCCGCTACGTTGTCAGTCACGCGAGCCGACGATATCCCCTGCGTACTCCACGTCCACCCGCCCGCGCCGACGTCGTAGGTCAGAAGGCCCTCGTCCTCAAGGGATGAGAGAAACTGCAGAACGAAAAGCGGGTTTCCCTCCGTTTTCTCAAGCAGGAGTTCTGCAAGCTCTCCAACATCGCCCACCGCCGAACGGAGTGTGTCCGCAAGCAGATCGACGATCGCGCTCAACGGCAGCGGCTCCAACCGGATTTCCGCGACTCGCGTTCCTCCTTTCAGCATTGCCTCCCGGCACAGGTCGAATGGATGTCCCGGCAAGACTTCGTTATCACGGTAAGCGAATATGATCAGCAGATCGGAAACATCGGGATCCCTAATGATGCCTTCGACAAGCTCGATTGTGGCGGCATCCAGCCATTGGACGTCATCGATGAACAAGGCCAATGGCCGACGCGGCCGAGCAAACACCGTTAGAAGCCGACGGAAGACCACGTTGAACCGGTCCTTCACCTCGTGGGGTTGGAGCTCCGGTGAGGGTGGCTGAACTCCTACCACGAGGAGAAGCTCGGGTATCAAGTTAATCATGATCTGGCCGTTGCGGCCGAGCGCTTCAAGCAGCTCCGTTCGCCATCGGTTCAGCGTGTCGTCGTCCGTGCTAAGTATTTGCCTGACGAGGCCCCGGAATGCCTCCGCGATGGTGGCGTAAGGAATGTCTCGCGTATACTGGTCGAACTTGCCGAACGCAAACATGACACCCGAACCGCCGGCGCCAAGACGCATTTTGTGAACCAGCGACGACTTTCCCACTCCGGCCGGTCCCGAGATCAATAAGATCTCCTTCAGTCCACTCGACCGTACGCGCTCAATGGCTGCGGTCAGTGTCGCTATCTGCGAGGATCTACCGTACAGGCTGTTAGGCAATCTCAGACGATCAGGCGCGTCGCCAGCGGAGATTTCGGATCCACCGAGACTGCCCTCCCTAGTTAGGATCCCCTGACAGCGTTTCAGGTCGGCTTCGAGACCCGCGGCGCTTTGATAGCGGTCATCTGGATTCTTGGCCAAAAGACGGGTCACTATTGCCTCGATGGCACTGGGGATCTCGTCGTGCCACTGTGCCATTGGAATTGGCAATCGCGCCAGATGCGAGTGAACCCATTCCGTCTCCCCGCTTGCCAGGAAAGGCATGCCCCCGGTGAGCATCTCGTAGAATACGACGCCGAGCGCGTAGAGGTCGCTACGCGCATCGACAGGTCTGTTTATTCGGCCGGAACACTCAGGAGCGCTGTATGGCTGTGAATCGAGGTCTATGGGAAGAGCCTCGACGGACCCAATGGCGTCATGTTGTGCCTTTGCTGAACGTCCAAATCCCCAAAGCCAGACGTCATCGTTTGCTCCGATAAGTAGGCTCGCTGGCTTGATATCGCGATGAACCAGACCTCGGCCGTGCGCTTTCTTGAGAGCTGCCGCCGCATTTGCCGCTATCGTGAGAAACCTCTCGATGTTTAAGGGCTCACCGAGAAAGCTTGCAAGGGGCGTCCCCCCAGGATCGTGAAGTAGCAAGATGGCCTTGCCCTCCGAACGATCCATCGAGATCGGTTTGGCCGCCCACTCGACATCGAGCAGATGAGCCATCGCCAGCTCACACTCCAGGCGGTGGAGACCATCCCTGGCTGTGCGCCCAAAAGCGTCAACGATCAAAATCGGCTCGCTACCGCTGCCGTCCTTTACCCCTCGGTAGAGTATGGTTGACGCGTTCTCGTAGAGGCGTTCCGCGCGGTAGCGGGACATGTCCATCGCCATGCTCCCATCGGCACTAGTCTGGCGCCGTGCCGCGATCAAATCATTTCACCGACGTGCACGCAAACGATATTGGTGATGCTCAGATCTGGGCGGAACCTCCATCCGCGAAGAGCTCGCATCCGTTGACGAAGCTGCTCTCGTCCGAAGCTAGGAAAAGCGCAGCGTTGGCGATCTCCCGTGGATCTCCCATGCGACCCAGCGGAATGCCCGCCAGCGTTAGCTTTATCATCTCCTTCTTCATCTCCTCCGATGTCGCCAGGTCATGCCAGCCGGGCGTCGACGTGGCGCCGGGGGCGAGAACGTTCACTCTGATGCGGCGCGGAGCGAGGTCAAGTATCCAGTTCCGGGCGAAACTCCGGATCGCCGCCTTCGTTGCACCGTAAACACTGAAGGCGGGGATGCCTGTGGAAGCGGCGGTGGATCCCGTAAGGATGACCGAGCCTCCGTCCTTCAGCAGTGGCAGGGCCTTCTGCACCGTGAAAAGCGTGCCCTTCACATTGATGTCGAAGGTACGATCGTAGTGCTCCTCCGATATCGAGCCGAGTGGCGCGAACTCCCCGCCGCCCGCGTTGGCGAAGACGACATCCAGATGGCCTGCCTCAGCCTTCACGACCTCATAGAGGCGATTAAGGTCCTCGAGGCGGGCGATGTCGCCCGGGATACCCCTAGCGTTCCGGCCGACCTCACGGACAGCTTCATCGAGCTGCTCCTTGCGTCGCCCGGTCATGAACACCCGAGCGCCTTCCTCTGCGAAGCGCTTGGCCGAGGCAAGACCGATGCCGCTGTTCGCTCCGGTGACGACGGCTACCTTTCCTTCAAGTCGCATGTCCATCTCCTTTGGCCGTTAAAAGGCACCATGATGACACCGTACCGCGGACATTTCAGCGTAGCTAACAAGTTGGAGAGAGAGGTTGTAAGTTCTTGTGAGAGGGGGACCGGGAGGCCGACGGACTCCCGGTGGGTCGCGTCAGGCCTTGATGAACGCCAAAATGTCCGGATTCAGGACGTCTGGATGAACGGACAGCATTCCGTGAGGGAATCCGTCATAGAGCTTCAGGGCGCCGTGCTTCAGGAGCTTCACCGAAAGCTCTGCGGCGTCCCTGTAGGGGACGATTTGGTCGTCGGTCCCGTGGATCACGTAAACCGGGACATCGATTTTCTTCAGGTCTTCGGTGAAGTCCGTTTCCGAAAAGGCCTTGACGCATTCGTAGTGCGCGTTCGCAGCGCCCATCATACCCTGGCGCCACCAGTTGTCGATCAGGCCTTGGGAGATCTTCGCGCCTGGGCGGTTGAATCCATAAAAAGGCCCCGTCGGAACATCGATGTAGAACTGCGCGCGGTTCTCGGCCAGCGCCTGGCGTAAGCCGTCGAATACATCGATGGGCAGGCCACCTGGGTTCTTGTCGGACTTCAGCATGACCGGCGGGACCGCTCCGGCAATGACTGCCTTTGCTACCCGTCCCGGTTTCGCACGGGCGACATAGTGCACGACCTCGCCGCCGCCTGTCGAATGGCCGATGTGCACGGCGTTCTTGAGATCCAGTGCTTCGACGACCTCGGCCACGTCGGCCGCATAGGTGTCCATCTCGTGCCCGGTCCGGCTTTGAGAGGATCGGCCGTGCCCCCGACGGTCGTGCGCAATGACCCGGAATCCTTCCCCAAGGAAGAAGAGCATCTGGTTGTCCCAGTCGTCGCCGCTCAGCGGCCAGCCGTGGTGAAACACGATCGGCTGCCCATCCTTCGGACCCCAGTCCTTGTAGAAGATTTCGGTCCCGTCCTTCACTTTCACCGTACCCATGAACTTGTCCTCCGTTCGGGCTTGTTTAACGTTGGCGGCAGAAGCCGAGGGCCCGACTGCGAGCGCGAATGCCGCAGTCGATCCCGCCACTAAGGCGTCTCGTCGTGTGAGTGGAAAAATCGATCCGAATGTCATTGCGCGAGCCTCCTATTCGCGACGTTGGAAAACGGCCGCTCTGTACCGAACGCATTGATTGTCACGTTTCGAAAATTGGCGGTCTTTCGAAAACGTACGACTGAGCGGCCGCTCATGCTAGGTATCCGCCATTCACATCGAGAACGGAACCGGTGACGTAGCTGGCGGCGGGGCTTGCAAGGAAGACGATTCCCGCAGCAACTTCCTCTACAGTCGCGATCCGTCCTAACGCATGCAGATCCAGGATTCCCGCAGGCAGCTTCTCTTCCGATCCGGCTAGCATGTCCGTCGCCATGATGCCTGCCTGGACGACGTTGACGGTGATCTTCCGCGGCCCGAGATCCCGTGCGACGCCCTTCGAGTAGCCGATCAACGCGGCCTTGGAGCCTGCGTAATCAGCTGTTCCCGGAAATCCTGCGCGTGTCCCGACGCCGGAGCCCACGGAAACGATTCGGCCGCCGTCGGGAAGCACTCTCGACGCCGCGCGGATGTTGGCCACGACGCCGGCGACGTTTATCGCCCATTGGCGGTCCATCGCGGCCTCGTCGATTTCCGGATCATCTATCCGGCGGCCCTGCCAGGCGACGGCCGCATTATTGACGAGGATGTCCAGTTTGCCGAGCCGCTCGATGACCGCTGCAACTAACGTTTTCGCCGTCGAAGGGTCGCCCTGATCCGACTTTATCGCGACACTCTGACGTCCGCGTTTGTTGATTTCGGCGACCACGGCTTTGGCTCGCTCGGTCGATTTCTCATAACTGATCGCTACGTCCGCACCCTCATCGGCAAACGCGAGGGCCACGGCCGCGCCGAGACCTCTTGAGCCGCCAGTCAGTGCGACTTTGCCGTTGAGAGAGATGCCCATTGCGTTTCTCCTCGTTGCTGAACTGCTCAGATGATGCTTTTATTCCTCAGTCCTTGTCGGACACGCGCCGCAAACGGCATCGGCGATCGAACGCTGAATCTCGTCGAAGCGGGCGGCAGCCTCCGCCTTAACTCCCAAAGCCTCAAAGTCTTCAGCCAGCGCCCGGAACGCGATCGCGGATCTGTTGCCGGGCAGTTCCCGCACAAGTATCCGCAGCGGCAGATCAAGCGCGGCAAGCGGCGTGCCGACCATCACTGGGGTTCCGCCCCTTGGATTTCCGTAGATCACGACCCTTGTAGGTGGCATCGACAGACCGTTCTTTGTCGCTGCGTCCGCATGATCAATCACGGTGAACACGGTCATCCCGGCCGTCGCAATAGCGCTCAGGACAGCTTCGAGCGTTTCGCCAAATGAACGTGTCGTCCGGTGTTCGATGGGCCTCAACATTTCCTCCTCAATCTCCGCTCGTTTCATCTCTCGTTGACAGTCGCCCTTCTTCGGCCTTGTAGAAGAACTGGCTGGCGACCAGCCATCCCTTTAAGGGGTGCAAAGGCGGTATGCATGTGAGGATCAAGAACGGCGCCGTTACGAAAATCTGAGTCCATATCGGTGCCTCGTCGGCGACCGCGAGCCATACGGAAAGCAACACCGTGGGCACGCAAGCAATGCAGACGACGAAGAAAGCGGGGCCGTCGGCTGGATCCGCGAACGAGTAGTCTAGCCCGCATTCCTTCGCATTCCTTCGCCTCCCTTCTTAAACTGACAAAGCCGTCGAAGAGATGGCCCCGACCACATCGCGAACAGAGACCGCGAACACCCGTTCTCAGTGGTGACAGCGGCAGGTATGCATCTTCTTCCATAACAGTCTTCTCCGCTGACCAAGCTCAGCAAGTGCACCGAGGCGCGCGAAAAGAACGGAGCATCTCCATCTTCAAAATACTGGATCCCATCCGGCGGTCAGCTTCGAGGTACTTCTCAAAACCCGAAGTGACTGAGACCCCAGTGCCCGTCGGGCCTCCTGCCGAGGGGCCACGTAAAAGCTCGATCGTCGGGTTTGATGGGATGCTCGTTGATGCTGGCGTGCCGATATTTCATCAGACCATCCGCATCGAACTCCCAATTCTCGTTGCCGTACGCTCGGAACCAGTTACCGCTGTCGTCGTGGAACTCATATGCGAACCGCACGGCGATGCGATTTCCGCTAAACGCCCACAGCTCCTTGATGAGCCGATAATCAAGCTCCCTCGCCCACTTGCGCGCAAGGAAAGCCTCGATCGCCTGGCGGCCGACCACGAACTCGGCGCGGTTTCGCCAGCGACTGTCGATGCTATAGGCCAGAGCAACCTTTGACGGTTCGCGGGTATTCCAGCCGTCTTCTGCAAGCCGCACCTTCTCGATCGCGGACTGGAGCTTGAAGGGAGGCAAGGGCGGTCGGGTCATGCCTGAATCCTTTCGATCAAATTCTAGCGGCCCCTGGGCGAGGTTCGGACTTCAAAGCAATAATCTCCGCCTCCAATTGCTTGATCCGCGTGTCCCTGCTTTCAATTGCTTTCAGTACCTCATCCGCCTCGAAACGAAGCGGAATGTGTTGTGCGCAGTTGGCGTCCCAAGCCTCGACGTTGAAGAGGATTACCTGTTCCGGCCTGGCCTGATACCCATTCGGCATCAACTGATCGAGCAGTTCCGCGTCCCCTTCAACCACACTCGCAGTGCCCCAAATCTTCACCCGCGATCGGCTGCCGTAGTCAATCAGAAAGAGCTGTGCTTTGTCGTTGTCTACGAGGTTGCCCTGCGTTATGTACTGGCGGTTTCCGACGTAGTCGACGAAGCCCAACGTCTTCTCGTTGACCACCCGGAGGAAGCCCGGCGGGCCGCCGCGGTGCTGGATGTATGGCTGGCAGTCCCTGTTCGCGGTCGCAATGAAGATACTGATCTGCTTTTCGATGAAGTCCTTCAGCTCGGGTGTGATGGCCGTCGCCCAGCCTCCGCGTTCCTCAACGCGGGCGTAGGATCGGCGCGAACCTTTCCTCGTCTGGATTTCCTTTACCGACGGCGAGAATGCGACATCGCTGGAATAGTGCTCTGTGGTATCCACGACGCTCTAGCCTTCTGTTTGCTGTCGGGAATGCGCCGCCGGAGAGTGTTCCGCTCATACGCCCTCATATACGAGGTGGGTGAAGAGCGTCGGCGAGATCGCCCAGTTCCCGAAGACGGGATCCCATTCAGCGGTCGGCTTGGCGGCGACTGTCTCTTCCGCGCTGCGTCCGTCCTTCTTCAGCTTGGCGACGTTTTCTCGGATTCCGACGAGCATATCCCGCCAAGCTATCAGGTCCTTCTTGCCTCCGATCTCCCCGTGCCCGGGAATAACAACAGTCTCTTCGTCCACCATCTTGACGTTCGCTTCGGCAGCCTGGATCTGCCCATCGATGCTGCCGCCCGTCGAATAGTCGATGAAGGGATAGACGCCGTTCCAGAAGGTATCGCCCATATGGACGACGTTGGCTTCCCTGAAAAAGACTGAGATGTCGCTGTCTGTATGGGCGGGGCCGTAGTACTTCAGCGTGATCGTCTGGCCATTGTGCTTGAGTGTCTCCTCATCTGACTTCATCAGCATCGTCGGCAGCGCCCCCTTTGGCGACGGCGGAAAGTCGAAGTCCCAGTCCTCGACGCGCGTTGCGACGGTCAGATGCTTGAGCGAGTTCGGATGAGCCATGATTATCGCGCCCTCCGAGTTAAGCCATTCGTTTCCGTCCGTATGGTCGAAATGCCAGTGCGAATTGATGAGGTGCTTGATCGGCTGCGGACCAAGGTCCGCCAGAGCCTTCTCGATTCTGGGGCGGGTCGCCGTGATCCCGGCATCGACAATCAGCTTCCCGTCGTCGCCGATGATAACACCCATGTTTCCTCCGGAGCCTGCGAGCATGCTGATGCCGCTGCGAAGCTCGGTGGTCTTGATGTCGGCCGCGGCTGCCGCTTCGCGGATCTGGGTGACTATACTCTTCGCCGCAGCGAACACTTCCGCTGGCGTCAGCCATCCTCCAGTCGTTGCGAACGTCGCTCCACCGAGGCAGCAGAGGCAGAAACCACGTCGTGACAGTGCGTAATCGTGCTTGTTCATTTCCAGCTCCATCAGTGTTGATAGTCTCAGTGGAGAGAGTGCCACCACGCAGGGAGGCATGCGTGGTGGCTAGACCTCGATCTAGTTTCGGCTGAGCTTCCGATCGAGGAAATCGTGGATCAGAGGCGCCATCTCGGGCAGCTTGTCTTCGAGCGCGAAATGACCGGTATCGAGAAGGTGCATCTCGGCATGGGGCAGGTCGCGTAGATACGGCGACGCGCCCTCGGCGGGGAAGATCTTGTCGTTCTTGCCCCAGACGATAAGGGTTGGCGGCTTCTTCTCGCGGAAGAATTCTTGGAATTTCGGATATAGGGGGACGTTCGTTCCGTAGTCGTGGAAGAGGTCCAGCTGGATGTCGTTGTTTCCAGGACGATCAAGAAGCGCCTGGTCGTGCCCCCAGTTGTCCGGGTCGATGTGCGCGATATCGCTCATCCCATCGGTATACTGGAACTTTGTCGTTTCAGGCTTGAAGAGCACCATCAAGGCCTGTCGGTTCTCGGGTGTGTCGTTTCTCCAATACGCCTTGATCGGGTCCCAGAATTCCTTGAGACCTTCCTCGTAGGCATTGCCGTTCTGGACTATCAGCGCAGATACGCGATCGGGGTGCTTCAAAGCGAGCCGATAGCCGACGGGGGCGCCGTAATCCATGACGTACATCGCGTACTCCTTGACATCCAGCTTGGCCAGCAGGCCGTCGACGATGTCCGCATAGTGCTGGAAGGTGTATTCGAACTTGGTGTGATCGGGCGCGTCGCTCTGACCGAAGCCAGGATAGTCGGGCGCTATGACATGGTACTTGTCAGCAAGAATCGGAATCAAATTCCTGAACATGTGGGACGACGTCGGGAAGCCGTGCAGGAGGAGCACGACCGGAGCGTCGGCTGGTCCAGCCTCGCGGTAGAACACCTTGGTACCGTCAATGTCGAAAGTGTGATACGTGACCTGCGGCACGACGAGCTCGTGGGCAGGTACGGGCTTCTTGGCAGCAAGCGATGTCGTTGGAATGGCTGCGGACGCGGAAAGCGCGAACATCAGGGCAAGCGTCGCCCTGCTTAAAATCAATCTGTTCATTTCGACCTCCACGGTGACAACAAACTGAATGAATCCGGGGCAGGATAGACCATTGGATCCACCGCTAAATTGCTACGCCTGACGAGCTCCATGGACGAGTTAATTGTCGTGAGGCTTCGTGAATTCGCGCGAGGTATCGACGTTCAGCCGTCCTCAAGTGATAAAACCTCGACCTACGTCTAGTTTCACTCGACTATGTCCGGTCCCGAATTGCCATAAGGCGAATTGTTGAGCCCCGCGCCCAGGGGTAATCTCGTCACCGCAATCGGCAGTGCATTTGAACATTTGCAGCAGGCGCGGGAGGCAGCCATGCAAGTCCAGTTCATCGATACGCTCGACCATACTATACAGTCAAACACGTCAGGTTTTCCAGACGACGCCACGCGCGACAGCGCCCGTGGTCCGATCCGTTTCGGTCGGTTCTGCGCCCTGCCGCACTCCCGCGAACTCCTCAGGGACGGACGGCGGCTGGAGATCGGCGGCCGGGCTTTCGATTTGCTAATGGTCCTGCTGAGGTCGAATGGCGGGATCGTCAGCAAGGACGAGATCCTGAACGAGGTATGGCCGTCGATGGTCGTCGAGGAATGCAATCTCCGTTTCCAGATCAAGTCCCTGAGGCGGACACTAGGCAATCACGGCTACATGATCAAGACGATCGTCAGGCGAGGATACATGCTCGTAAGGGACGAGTGCGCAAGAGAGAACATCCGGCTGGATCGCATCGGATCGCTCACTCCCCCGAAGAATAGCGCGTGGATCGGGAAGTCCGGTGATCCCAACATCGTACTAATCGAAGACGACGAGAGCGTGCGCGGCGCGATTTCCTCTCTGTTGCGATCAATCGGTCTGTCGGTAGCGGCCTTCGCCTCTGTCGGCGCCTACGTGGACAACAGAAATTGCGATCATCCGGACTGTCTCATTCTTGACGCTTGTCTTCCCGGGCGGAATGGCTTGGACTTTCAGGCCGATCTCATCAAGGCAGGAAATCGGTTTCCAATCATATTCATCAGCGGTCATGCGGACGTGCAGATGTCGGTCCGAGCGATGAAGGCTGGTGCGATCGAGTTCCTGACCAAGCCGGTGCGGCACCAGGATCTCTTGGGTGCGGTCGCCGCAGCGATCGACGCTCAAATGTCAGCGACATCCTAGCATCCCAGTCCGAGCGCCCTCGTCATCTCGTTCGTGATCCCCAGTCGCGCTCCGATTACGGCGATCTTATCCGGCGTGTCAGCTCGTGACGCCTCGATGTCGATGGAGAGTTGATCGCAGCCACCGGGAATGACAATCCCGAACATCTGACCCAGTTCGTCGCTGATGTTACGCCATGCATGCTGGACATGAGGCGGCAGGACGACCACCCCCCCGGCGGCGCTTCGAAACTTTCGCTTCGGCATTCAAACCTGTAGACTCCGCGAATTACTCGAAAGATCTCGGTCTCTCTCGTGTGGGTGTGCGGTGCGAGCCCCTGTCCCGGGGGAGTAAATGTTTCCCACATTCCAAATGCACCGCCAGTCTCGGCGGCGGTAGTGTGGATTACGATCCTCGCTCCAAAAGGAGTCCTCGCCACCCGTGGCTTGTCGGGAAACGAAACGATCGCCTTTCGAGATGACATTGGCGCTTCCCCCTCCGAAGCTCATGTCGGGCATCCCATTCCCCGGCAGCGGCCGGACAATTTAGCTCCTTCGACTCAAGTTAGTCCAGCCGTCTGGGCGCGCTGAAAGTCGGCGCACCACTTCTCACAGGTCATCGCCACATCTCACAACACGGGCGAAGCACCTGGTAGTAGCCTGAGGAGAACGTAACCTTCGATCTCTCGAAGTGGGACCCCAGCGGAGCTTCTGCGATGAATTGGATTTCCTGTTCTGTATTGGCTGCGGCCATATCCCTGAGCCAGCACGCGGTTGCCGCGTCGAAGCCGACTATCGTGCTCGTCCATGGCGCATTCGCGGAGTCTGCGAGCTGGGACGCTGTCGCAGCCAAGCTCCTCAGGGATGGCTATCCTGTCGTGGCTGTCGCAAATCCCCTGCGTGGCCTCAAATTCGATTCCGATTATGTCTCTACCCTATTGAAGTCAATCGATGGTCCGGTCGTGCTCGTCGGGCACTCCTACGGCGGCTCCGTCATTTCGTCCGTCGCCGTCGATGGGACGAACGTCAAGTCACTGGTCTTCGTAGCAGGCCTTGCACCCGACGCCGGCGAGAGCGCCAGTGGGCTCGGAAAGAGGTTTCCCGACAGGCACACTTGGCGCTGCCCTTGCACCCCCTGTCCTCCAGCCGGACGGCAAGCATGATCTCTACATCGTGCAGAGCAAGTTTTGGAAACAGTTTGCGGCGGACGTTCCCGAAACGCAGGCCGCTCTCATGGGTGCGGAACAACGTCCGGTAACGGCCGAGGCGTTGGACGATCCTTCCAACGAACCATCTTGGAAGAAGCTTCCATCGCATTTCATCTACGGCACGGATGACAGGAACATCCCGACCGCGCTCCACGAGTTCATGGCAAAGCGCGCCGGCGCCAGAGAGGTGGTCGGCGTGAAGGGTGCGTCGCACGTCGTGATGATCTCACATCCCGATCTCGTGTCCGCGATGATCGAGCGGGCAGCCAAAGACAAGTAGTCCGGCCGAACGCAGCAAGAACGCCGCGCTCGGACGAAGGGCGCTTGCACAAGCAGCCTCCTTGTCATTGAGCACATGGTGCAGAAGCCTGAAGAATTCCCATCACGCGATCTTCATTGAAGAACCGACGTGCCGGGCAAATGAGCTGAACCAAGGAGACGAACAAATGTCGCGAATCCCTATCCCCGCCACGATCGAAGCCGCCCCGGAAGCCTCGCGGGTGACGCTTGAGGCCATCAGGAAGCAGATCGGAGCCCTTCCCAACGTGTTCCGCATGATGTCCACCAGTCCAGCCGTGCTGGAGGCTTACACCGGGCTCACCGGCCCGTTGGGCAAGGGAAAGCTGGACAAGAAGATCCGGGAGCGGATCGCCCTTGCGATCGCGCAGAAAAATGGCTGCGGCTACTGCCTCGCCGCTCATACGTACACGGGGACGCACGTGACCAAGCTCACTGTCGAGGAAATCGCGGCTGCACGACGCGGCGGGTCGTCCGAGCCGCGCGCCGACGCCGCCGTCAAGTTCGCCGTCAGTGTCGCGGAATCGAGAGGCAGCGTGTCTGACGAGGAAGTGAAATCGATGAAAATTGCTGGTTTCGATGACGGTGAGCTTCTCGAGATCGTTGCGAATGTGGCCGCGAACACCTTCACCAATTATATGAACGAGGTATTCAAGACCGACATCGATTTCCCGGAAGTCGAGCGCGACGCAGCTTGATAGGTCGTTCTCCGCTTCCGACCCTGGCGATAGCCGCATGCGCCAGGATTTTCCGTTCCTTCACGGCACCCGTCTCCAGGCTCCCGCGATGAAACGGTCGCCCATGCGCTAGTCTGAATCGATCAGACGATTATCCGCCCGACAACTCCAGGAGTCGAATATGATAGCGTGAGTTGATGTGGATTTTGATTACGCTGGCGGTACAGCGCAATGGCGACGTTGTCACACTGCCCCTCGCGGTCACCGAGGCGGATCAACCTCCAGTGCTTCCCTTATGGCGTCGAGCAAGTCTGCGGGATCGACCGGCTTCAGGAAGATCTTCGACGCGCCCGAATTCCTAGCCCGGTCACCAGCCGCGACATCTGTATGAGCGGTGATCAGTATTGCAGGTATCGAAATGGCCATCCCGGCGAGCCTGTCCAAGAGGTCCAGTCCGGAGATCCCGCCAAGCTGCACATCTGCAACGAGGCAGGATGCGATCCGCAGATCGGGCCAGTCGAGAAATTCTTCCGCGGAAGCGAACGCAGCGACCCTGATGCCTGATGCACGAAGGAGTCCTCGTAGAGCGTCGCGAACCGGTTCGTCATCCTCGACGCAAACCACGAGAGGGAGCTTGGGAGCGTCAACCATCGATCGATCCTGTTTCCGCGATGCTAGGATTGTATCGACCCACTAACAATGCGACTTATGTCTGTAAATATCGCGGGGAACCTAGCCTTTGGTCGAGGTGTCCGCCTGCTCGTCCAAATCGAGAAGATCGTAGCGGCGGACGAGTTCGGGTAATGTTCGAACGCGCATCTTCTGCATGACATTTCCACGGTGCATCTTGACCGTTCCCTCCGTTATTCCGAGCGCCGAGGAAATCTGCTTGTTTCGCTTGCCTCCCACTACCAGGGCCAGCACTTCCTGTTCGCGTCTGGTGAGCTTTTCGAAGTCGGCCCGAACGTCGGTCGCCGCCTCGGACTTTCCTGTCAAACGGCTGTTCCGTCTCAATGCGGAATAGACAGCATCAAGGAGGTCCTGCTCGCGAACTGGCTTCGTGAGAAATTCGACCGCACCCGCCTTCATGGCCCTGACCGCGATCGGCACGTCGGCATGTCCGCTCATGAAGATGACCGGGCGACGAAAGCCCGAAGCCCGGACTTCTTCGTAGAACTCGATGCCACTCTGACCAGGTAGGCGGACGTCGAGGATCATGCAGCCGATCCCCGCCAACTGCCCCTTGGATGAGAATTCGGCCGCCGAAGCGAACGCAGCTACGTTGAACTTCATCGAACGCAATAGGCCGACAAGCGATTCCCGGACGCTCGTGTCGTCCTCGATTACGACGACTTGAGCGCCACTATCCAAGAGCGCCTGGTTGCTCATCCGTCCCCCTCGCATACCGTGTCGAACTCGACGACAGACCTTTTCCAAGGCGGCCGTCGGATCTACGGCCCTGAAGGCGAGACTACAGGGGGCCGACTGGACGAGCAATGGAGCTTGGCTATCGAGAACCTCAATGGCGCCGTCGCTCTGGGGCAAAACGTCGGCCACTATAGCCACGATCAGGCGTTGGGTCACTCAGACAAGGGGCCGTCGACCCGTCTCCGGGCAACCAAATGCTCCGCCACCCGCGCGAAAATGATGCCGAGGCCGCCCCAGACGATCACCTGAAGTACCGGGGCGTTCACACGAAATTCCAGAAGAAGTCCTCGTGGAAAGGCGCGGGGAACTTCGTGGATGGCTCGCAGCGTGATCATCCAGATCGCTGAAGGCACCCGCTCGCGCGACCCGGCGAACAACGGGTTTCGACTCCCCCTCAGGGGCCGAAACAGATCGTCGGCCAGTTCGTCCGGAATTCCGTGCCTGACCGAACCCGACTCGACTTCTTCGACATCGCTTTCGGGATTATCCTCTTTTGCAGTGCGAGGGATCACCTATCGAAAACCGCCGGCGCAAATCGTGCAATCGGAAAACCGAGGGGTGCGCGCGCCGTACCTCTTCACGATCAAAGGGCCCGCCTGCGACCGTCGGACCTCTGACCAAGCATCGCCTTGACCTGTTCTCCATCGAGCACCTCGCAGTTCGAGAGCGCGCTCACGATAATTTCGACGTCGCCCTTCCGCCTCCGGACAATTTCCTTCGCGCGTTCCAGCTCAGCATTCAGAAGCCTCTCTACTCGCCTTCGCAACACTGGGTCCGCGCGGCGAAGTTCCTCCAGATCTCGCGGCGACGATACATCGCTATAGGAAAGACCCTGGCCCATGCCGAGCGTCGCCTCCATGACAGTCGCGAGGTCTGTCGCGCGGTGCAGATCCGAACCCGTCGCTCCTCCCGCTCCGTCTCCGATATCGCCCAGGATTACTTCCTCGGCTGCCCTGCCTCCCAGCAACAGGGCTATCTCGTTCCGGTATGCCTCCTTCGATCTCTGGCGCGCCACCGGGCGAGACCATTCGACAAAACCGGACCAGGCTTCAGCCGAGCCGACCTCGCGAGGCACCACGATCGATCTCACTGTGGCTATGCCGAGGTCTGTCCCAACCACGGCATGTCCCGCTTCATGTACGCAGACCGAGTGCCGGACAGCTGGATCCAGGACGACGGTCGCGGGAGTGACAGCCTTCAAGTCGTCCGGTGTCATCTCTCGTCGAGCACGCCTAGCACGCATTCGAGCGTCCTTTGCAAGCTGCGCCAGCTTCGCACCGGACATGCCGCTGGTCGCTCTGGCCATCGTCTCCAGAACTTCTGCAGGCACCTCGGCGCGGAGATGCATTGCGAGAATCTTCTTGAGAGCGTCATAGTCGGGGAGTTCGATCTTCACGTGCCGATCCAAACGGCCAGGTCGCGTCAGGGCGGGATCGATGGCGTCCGGATGGTTCGTAGCGGCGATCACGACAACGCCATTTCGGCGCGACGATCCGTCCAATGCTTCGAGAAGCGCGTTCACGACCTGGATATTATAGCTCGCGTGGTCAGGACCGAATTTCGCTCTGTCTCCAAGGGAGTCGAACTCGTCGAGGAAGAGAATGCATGGCGCCTTTTCAGCGGCCTCTTTAAATGTTCGTCTCATAGCCTTTAGAAGATCGCCGAGATGACCCATCGCCTGCCATTGAGCAAAGGAGCTGCTTATAAAGGCGGTCCCGCATGTTTTGGCGACGGCAGCAGCGAACATCGTCTTCCCTGTGCCCGGCGGGCCACTCAGAAGCAGACCGCAGTCCACGTCGCCCCAGTCGAGTGTGCCATCATCCCAGGCGCGAATATCCTCCGCAAGACCGAGAGCCCATTCGCGCGCGTCGCCGAAGCCCGTCAAGTCCTCAACTCCGAGGGACGAGACCGAGACCGAAGTCTCAGGCTTCCTTTCGGACTGAAACACCGCTGCCAACCGCGCGAGCGCGTCGCCTACGCTCCTACCCGGTCGTAGCGCCTGGAACATATGGACCGGCGGGTACGAGAGCAGCGCCTTCGCCTCGTCCTGCGTGATCGCAATTCCGCCGTACGCTTTCACAGCAGCGGCGAGATGCACTGGGCGAATTGCACCGACTTCGACAGTCTTGTCGAGTGCGAGCCCGACATCTGAAGGAATGGCTAAGGCGAAATACGCTCCCCCTTGCCCAGGCCTGAAAAGGCGTGAGTTCGTACGGGCGCTGGGAGGAATCGATCACGCGACTGGAATGGCGATCATGTACAGTGGCTTCTTCAAAATCACTCAGGCGGAAAGCAGAACCAATCGCCGGGTCCACGATATTGTCACGCAGGAATCGTTTGACGCTTTCTTCAGCGAGCACGCCAGCCTGGCAGAACTGGCGAAAGGATGGATGAAGCCATGGATCCTTCGGCGGGCGTTAACGAAAGCCGGTATCCGCCCCGTATGGGCAAGTCGCAGTCGCCGCGCCGCGACCTTCTATAGAAGGTCCGAGGTCGAGAGTTACAGGTCGAAAAACCCCTAAACTACTTATCGGGAATCCGATCAACCAAGCCCCGGCACCTCGTGCCGGGGCTTTTTTGTGCCAATTCATATCGAACCCGGTGAAAAACCGTGACGGATCTGAATGGGCTATCGTGCCATGTCAGTGGGTATGGCTAAGAAAAAACCCTTTATTTTCAACGGCTATTTCTAGAACCGTACCTTTTGTGAGTGGGCTGCTCACGGATTCCGCGCTGCCCGTTTGTCGACCAACACAAAGAAACCCCGCAGCCAGGCTGCGGGGTTATTCTGCCGTTATGCGGGGAGAGATGCGCTTAAGCGGCAGTCTTGCGATCGAGCCGTGCCCATGCAGGCAGCCATTCTCCGTGGGCAACCAGCAGATCGTCGACCAGCGACCAGATCTGATCGAGGTCCAGTTCGGCCGCGGTGTGCGGGTCCATCATGGCGGCGTGATAGATGTGCTCGCGGTTCTCCGTCATCAGCGCCTGGACGGTCAGTTCCTGGACGTTGATGTTGGTGCGGATCAGGGCGGTCAGCTGCGGCGGCAAATCGCCGATGAAGGTCGGCTGGATTCCGGAGGCGTCGACCAGGCAGGGAACCTCCGCCGCGCAATTGTAAGGCAGGGAGGTGATGCAGCCGTTGTTGCGGACGTTGCCGTAAATGACCGATGGCTCGCCGGTCCATACCGAATTGATGATCGAGGATGCATATTCCTTCGATTGCTTCACCTCGATCGTCTTTGCGCTGCGATATTCTTCGGCCTGGTTCTTCCACCGGGCGATCTGCTCGATGCAGCGCTTGGGATATTCGTCCAGCGGGATGCCGAATTTCTCGATCAGATCCGCTCGCCCTTCCTTGATGAAATAGGGCGTGTATTCGGCGAAGTGCTCCGAGCTTTCGGTCACGAAATAGCCGAGCCGCGTCAGCATCTCATAGCGCACCTTGTTCGGGCAACGCGGGTTCCAGCCGGGCTTTGGCGCCCTGCCCTCGCGATACCCGCGCACCAGATCCGGATAGAGATCACGATAGGAACCATCCGGCTGCCGGTGCTCGAACTTCAGGTAGAACGCCATGTGGTTGATGCCGGCCGAGCGATAGCGGATTTCCTCATAGGGAATATCAAGATCGTGGGCGAGTTCCATGGCCGTGCCCTGAACCGAATGGCAGAGGCCGACCTGCTTGATGGTAGGGTATTTTTCCGCGATCGCCCAGGTGTTGATCGCCATCGGGTTCACATATTGCAGCATGATTGCATCAGGGCAGACGGCGAGCATATCCTCGCAGATCTTCCAGAGATGCGGCACGGTTCTAAGCCCGCGCATGATGCCGCCGACGCCGAGTGTATCGGCGATCGTCTGGCGCAGCCCATATTTCTTCGGCACTTCGAAATCGGTGACCGTGCACGGCTCATAGCCGCCGATCTGGAAGGCGACGACCACGAAATCGGCCTTGTCGAGCGCCTTGCGCTGATCCGTAAAGGTTTCGACCGTTGCGGTGGCATTCAGCGTCGAAATCAGCTTGCTGACGACAATCGCGCTCTCTTCGAGACGTTGCGGGTTGATGTCCATCAGCGCGATCCTCGCCCCCGACAAGGCAGGACGCTGAAGCACGTCGCCGAGGATATTTTTCATGAAGACGGTCGAACCGGCTCCGATAAAGGTGATTTTGGGATTGGTTGCCATTAAAACCTCCAGCGTATCTATCAGGCTATCTCGAAAGCGGCTTTGACCAGCCGTTCGGTATAGGCGGTCTTGGGATTAGAAAGTACTTCGTCGACGGGACCTTGCTCGACGATCCTGCCCTGCTGCATGACGATGACGCGGTGGCATAGAGCCCGAACCACCTTCAGGTCATGCGAAATGAAAAGGTAGCTCAATCCGCGTTCGTCCTGCAGGCGACGCAGCAGGTCGATGATCTGCGCCTGGACAGAGAGATCAAGGGCTGAGGTCGGCTCGTCGAGCAGAATGAATTCCGGCTCCAGCGCGACGGCCCGGGCGATCGCGATGCGCTGGCGTTGACCGCCGGAGAATTCATGCGGAAAGCGCGACAGGATATTGCCCGGCATCCCTGACGCTATAAGCGCCTCGCGAACACGATCGATCCGCTCCGCCTTTGTCGCGCCGAGGTTGTTGACCACCAGCCCCTCCTCGATGATCTGGCCGACCGTCATGCGCGGGTTGAGTGACGAGAACGGGTCCTGGAAGACGACCTGCATACGCGAGCGCAGTGGCCGCATCTCCGAACGCGACCGACCGTGGATCGGTTGACGGTCGAAATATATCTCGCCACTGTCGGCATTGATCAGCCGCAATAGCGCCTGGCCGAAGGTCGTCTTGCCGGAGCCGGACTCGCCGACAAGGCCCAGCGTCTCGTGCCGGCAAAGCGTCAGGTCGAGACTGTCTACTGCGGTCAGCTCCCGCAATTGTGGCTTAAAGAGCGTACCGTGGCGCAGCATGAAGGAGACGCGCACCGCCTTTGCTTCCAGAATGGCGTCCGATCCAGCAGGCAGGGGATTAGCCCCGCCCTTCGGCTCAGAAGCAAGCAGATGGCGGGTGTAGGGATGCTGCGGCTGGTTGAACAGCCGCTCGGTGACATTGTGCTCGCGCACCTCTCCGTGCTGCATGACATAGACATAGTCGGAAAACTGTCGGACCACGGTCAGGTCATGGGTGATCAGGATCACCGCCATGCCGAGCCTCTGCTGCAGCTCGCGGATCAGGTTCAGGATCTGTGCCTGCACTGTCACGTCGAGCGCCGTCGTCGGCTCGTCTGCGATCAGCACATCCGGATCATTGGCAAGCGCCATCGCGATCATGACGCGCTGTCGCTGCCCGCCGGAGAGCTGATGCGGGTATTGCTTTAGTCGAGCCACCGGATCGGGAATATGTACCTGCTCAAGCAATTGCAACGCGCGCCTTTCGGCTTCGGCGCGCGAGACGCGGCGGTGGACGCGGATTGCCTCGACGATCTGGCTACCGATCGTGTAGATCGGATTGAGCGAACTCATCGGCTCCTGGAAGATCATCGAAATGCGATCGCCGCGGAGTTTTCGGCGCGCCTTTTCCGAGAACTTGAGCACGTTCTTGCCGGCATAATCGACCGTCGACTGCCGAGCGACGACGGCGCGCTTGGTGAGCAGGCCCATGACCGTCCGTGCGGTCACCGACTTGCCCGATCCGGACTCTCCGACAATGGCGATCGTTTCACCGGCGTAGAGCTGGAAGGAGACGTCCTTGACGGCCTCCACCATACCGTCCTCGACCTTGAATTGGACGGCAATGTTCCGGGCATCGATAACCGGGCGAGACTTGCTGTTATCATGGTCGTGGCGGACGGGCGGTGCGAAGGGGTTTGTGGATGCAAGAGCCATCGGGATCACCTCAATAGGGGTCGACGGCATCGCGCAGACCGTCGCCCAGCGCGTTGAACGCAAAGACGGTGATCAGAACGAAGGCGACGGGGCTCAATATCCAGGGATAGGAGCCGATGACGGAATAGGTGGACGTGTCCTGCAGCATCAGGCCCCAGGAGATCAACGGCGGTTTGACCGCGAAGCCAAGGAAGCCGAGGAAGGATTCCAATAGCACCACGCTCGGGATCGCCAGCGTCACGGTCACGATCACATGGCTCATCACATTCGGGAAAATGTGCTGCAGGATGATGCGCCGGTCGGTGGCGCCGACAGCCATCGCCGCCTTGACATAGTCGATGCGTGCGAGCGCCAGCGTCTTGCCGCGCACTTCGCGTGACATCTGCGCCCAGCCGAGCGCCGACATGACGATGATGACGAAGGCGAGGAAGACGTTCGTCGGCGCGGTGACCGGTATCAGCGAGGTCAGCGCCAGATAGAGTGGCAGCTGGGGAAACGCGAGGACAAGCTCCACGAACCGCTGCACCCAGGTATCGAAGGCGCCGCCGAAATAGCCCGACACCATACCAACCGTGGTTCCGACGACGGTGACGATGAAGACGACTGTCAGCGCAATCATCAGGGACACGCGCGAGCCATAGACGGCGCGAGAGAGAACGTCGCGGCCGAACTTGTCCGTGCCGAGGAAGTGCACCGGCTGGCCGTCAACCGAGCCGAAGAGATGGCGGTTGCCGGGAATGAGGCCGAAGAGATTGTAGTCAGCTCCCTTAACGAAGAAGCCGAGCAGATTGGGATGGTCGTAATCCGGTCCGACTACGGGCTGGAAGGTGACAGGATCGAGCTGGTCGCTATCCGCCAGCGCATAGACACGCGGCTGGAAGACGAAATTGCCGTCCTTGTCGTGGAAGCTCATCACCTGTGGAGGCGAGAAGCCGGTGTCGGTCGCCTTCGGATCGACCGGAGCGATGAATTCGGCAAAGATCGACATCAATAGAAGCAGGATCACAAGAACCAGCCCGCCCATGCCTGTCCAGGACCGTCTCAGGCGGCGCCAGACCAGTGCGATATAGCTCTCGTTCCCGGCTTTTGGCTTCAGCCGATCATCTGTCGGCGGCATTGTGTCGCTGACTGCCAGCATCAGAAAGCTCCTCCGTGTTGGCGCACACGCGGATCAAGCAGCGCAAGCAGCATGTCGGCGATGATGTTGCCGACGATCAAGGTGGCGGAGAGGACCATCATAAAGGTCGCGGTAACGTAGACGTCGCCGACATTCATGGAACCGACGATCGCAGGTCCTGCCGTCGGTAGCGCGAATATGATCGCGGTCTCGATTTCGCCGGTCAGCATGTAGGGCAGCACAACGCCCTGATACATGACGAGCGGATGAAGCGCGTTCGGCACGGCGTGGCGAAGCACAGCCGCGCCGCTGCTCAGCCCCTTTGCTCTCGCCGTCTCGACATATTGCGCATTCAGCGTATCGAGCAGATTGCCGCGCATGACCCGCATATTGTAGGCGAGCCCGCCGAATGTGGCGATCGCGACCACCGGCCAGACATGCCTGACGAGATCGACGAACTTCGCCCACGACCAGGGAGCGCCGCCATACTCAGGCGAGAAGAAGCTGCCGATCTGCGAGACGTTGAATTGGAAGACCAGGAGATAGACGAGGATCAGCGCCATCAGAAAGCGAGGCACCGTCATGCCGAGGAACGAGATTCCCGACAGAAGACTGTCCACCCAGGTATACTGGCGCGTCGCGGCCAATATGCCGAATGTGATGCCGAGAATGGACGCGAAGATGTGGCAAACCAGAGCAAGCGCAAGCGTACGCGGCAGGCGCTCCCCAACCACATCGCTGACCGGCTTGTTGTAGTACATGCTGTAGCCGAAATCGCCGCGAGTAACGATGCCGGCGATCCAGTTCACATATTGGATCGGCAGCGGCTTATCGAGGCCGTGTTCAACCCGGTAGGCCTGCGCCTGCGCATCTGCCTGTGCGAAAGATGCGCCGCCCTGATTGATAAGCTGCGAGCGCAGATAGTCGGCATAGTCCCCGGGTGGCGCGTGGATGATCACGAATGTCACCAGGCTGAGGATGACCAGCACGGGCACTGCGGAGGCTATGCGGACGAGCAGGAATCGTAGCATCGGACGGTTCTCGCTTCTTCTCTCTTGTCGGCTGACCCAAGTGCATCTCGGAGACCATTGCCGCTTTTCCTTTTCCGGCCGCATCCACGTGCGACCGGAGGCTCCATTTCCCCAGGGAGGTTAGTTGATCGGGCCTGAGGCACCCGGCTTGCCCGGAAGCTGCTGGGGGAAGAGTTCGTATTTGCCCTGTTTGTCCGCCGCCACCCACAACCTTTCGCGAATGATGGAGTCTTCAGCCCAGTTGAACATGAAGATCGGCGTTCCCTGCGGGATATTGGAGAAGCGCTTGTTGATGATCAGCGCGCCAGGATATTCCGTCAGACCGACATTGTAGACATTTTCCGTCGATACCTTCTGGAACTGCTTCATCAGCTCGGCACGCTTGTCGTTATCCTGTGTCGAGGTGAACTTGTTGACGATGTCGACAAGATCCTTCTCGAAGGGCATGAGGTCGACCTGGCCGTTCTCAGGCGCGCGATGATCCCAGCTCGTACGCGGGCCAATAGGAGCCAGCTGCTCGGTATTCTGGACGACAGACGAAAGCTCGGTGGCATTACGCTGGACCATCCAGTCGAAGCGCCCGCTATAGTTCGCATCGTCGCGCTGGTTGCCGCTCAGGGCATTGATGACGACGCGTATGCCGAGTTTTTCCATCTGGCCAACGACGCCTTCCGCCAGCGTCTTGTCTGTCGTGTAATCGTTGTTCACCAGCAACACGACTTCGACATCCTTGCCACCGGCTGTGCCAGCCGGGAAGTTGACGAAACCGTCGCCATCCGTGTCCTTCAGGCCCGCTTTCGCCAGCTCTGCCTTGGCGCCGGCCAGATCGAACGGATAGTAGACGGTTGAGTTCCGGTCGTAGAAGCTCGTGCCGGATGACAGGCCGCCGGGATAGATTGCCGTGAACGGTCCCTTGACCAGGGAATCGCCGATTGCCTTGCGGTCGAGCGCCATGGTGACGGCTTTGCGGAAATCCTCGTTGCGGTTCAGTTCGCGGATCGCCTGGCTGCGTTCATCGGGATTGCCCCAGCCATTGGCCGAGAAATTCATACGCAGATTATAGCCGATAAGCCGCGGGCCGAAGGCGAGGCGGGCGGGCGCATCCGGCTGCGCCGCCTTCTTCAGCGAAGCGACGAAATTCTCCGGCTGCTCCAGGTTGGAGATATCGCCCGAGCCGGCGACGGCCTGAACGTCACGGTCTGCCCAGGTCGAGAGCTTGTAATGGAGTTCGTTGAGATAGGGCAGTTGGTTGCCCTTCTCGTCGACCTTCCAATAATAGGGATTGCGGCGCATGACGATAATATCGTCGGGCCTGTATTCGACCGGCACCCACGCCCCCATGACCGGCATGTTCATATATTCCGGCGGGAACGCGTTCTTGAACTGCTCGTAGGTGTTCTTCGAATATTTCGGATGCTGCGGCTTCAGAATATGCGCCGGTCCGGGGCAGAAGGTGCCGTAGGCCATGGCGTAGAGATATTGCTTCGGAAACGCATCCTTGAAGGTCCACTCGACGGTATAGTCGTCGATCTTCTTGAGCGTCGTGCCGACACCGAATGTCTCCGGCGTCGCGCCGTTCAGTGGCGAAACATTGGGATCGACGACCTCGTCATCCCAATAGAACATGACGTCGTCGGCATTGAACGGGTAGCCGTCCGACCACTTTGCGCCCTCAATCAGGTGCATGGTCAGCTTGTGACCATCGGGCGACCAGTCCCAGCTCTTTGCAAGGTTCGGCAGAGGCTCGGTGTCCTTGGCCTCCACCTGGAAAAGAGGCGCCGTGCGCGTCAGGCATTCCGACAGGCCGATATCGATACCGCCCCAGCCCTGGCTCTGGCCGGCGCCGTAATTCCAGCCCTCCGGACGTCCGCCGATGACATGCCGCAGCGTATCGCCGTAAACACCTGTTCCGTCGGGCATGTTTCCGGTCTTGAAGACCAGGGGTTCCTTCGGCAGGCGGTCCTTGACCGGCGGTAGCTTGCCGGTTTTGACGAATTTTTCCGTCACCCAATCGGGCTCGTGATATTCCGGCAGGGCCTTGAATTCCTCGATGGAATCGCGGGCCACGTATTTGATCTTGCCTTCGGCCGGAAATACCGGCGGAACCGGGGGCGGATCGGATGCATATGCGTTCATCGCGAGGACGGATGTGGCAAGCGCCAATCCCGCGAGAATGCTGGTCGGTCGGAAATGCGTCATTGTCTCTCCCTCACTGTCGCGAGCGCCCCGTTTCAAGAGACCGCTCCGCTCCTCCACTCACAGAGGCAGCCGGTAGCCGCAGCAGCTTTCCCTCCAGAAAACATGCTGCGGCCGGCCCGCCCGTATTCTCAGACAGCCGCTTTCAGGGCCGCCTTTTCCGCTCTCAATTCCTCGATCGAGCGCACGTTGCGCCGGGCAGCACCTGCCCATTCGCGGGTTTTGACCTTCGATTTCGACAGCCGCTCCTTTGCGGCCGGGACCGCGTCCGCATATTGCGGCAGCCAGCGAGCCTGGGCGACGACCATTTCGTCGACCATCTGCCAGACTTCCTCTGGCGTCGACACCGCGCCGACCAGCGGATCGTGCAGCACGGCGAGTTTCAGCAGGTCGATATCACCGCTGATTGCCGCATGGACCGACATGCGCTGGACGTTGATGGAGGCGATGCAGGTTGCAGCACACGCCTCCGGCAAGGTGATCCCAGCGACCATGTTGATGCCGAAGCGATCGACAAAGCCGGGCGATTCAATGATCGCGTCGCCCGGAAGATTGGTGATGACACCATTGTTCTTGACGTTGAAATGCCCGCGATAAACCCGGTTCGTCTCCAGCGCTTCGAGGATATGGCTCGCATGTTCATTCGAGCGTTTGGACGGATCGATCGGTTTCGAAGCGGATTCGAGGAATTGCGGATATTCCGTCTCGAACCAGTTGCGCGTCTCCGTCGAGTGGCGGAGATAACCGCCGGTCTCACCGTGGATCCAGTCCGACATGTCGATCCATTTGGTGATTTCATCAGGCCGCTTGCGATACCAGGGCAGATACTCCGACAGATGACCGTTGCTTTCGGTCGAGTAGACGCCAAAGCGCTTGAGCACGTCGATGCGCAATTTCTCCTGCTGCGAATAGACCGGATGCGCTTCGAAAGCCGCAACCAGTTCATCCTTGCCGATCTTGCGGCCGTTCAGGCGCAGATCGACGAACCATGTCTGATGGTTGATGCCGGAGCAGATATAATCGAGCTCGGTGCGCGACTTGGCGCCGAGAACCTCCGCAATCTGTTCAGCACCATGCTGGACGCCGTGGCAAAGACCGACGGTGTCCACCTTGCCATATTCGATAGCTGCCCAGGTGTTCATGGCCATGGGGTTGGCATAGTTCAGGAACTTGGCGCCGGGCTCTGCGACCTCGCGGATGTCCTTGCAGAAATCCAGGATCACAGGGATGTTGCGCTGGCCATAGAGGATGCCGCCCGCGCAGATCGTGTCGCCGACGCATTGGTCGATACCGTATTTGAGGGGGATGCGGATGTCATCGGCATACGCCTCCAGGCCGCCGACCCGCACACAGCTGATGATGTAACGCGCGCCTTCGATCGCCTTTCGACGGTCCGTCGTCGCGGTCACTTTGGTCGGCAGCTTGTTGGCTTCCACGATCCGATCGAGGATCGCCTTGATCATCTGGAGATTATGTTCGCTGAGATCGGTGAGCGCGAACTCGATATCTTTAAACTCGGGCACACAGAGGATGTCCGTGAATAGTTTCTTGGTGAAGCCGACGCTGCCGGCACCGATAATAGCGATTTTGAAACTCATGATCCTGACCTCGGTAAAGTCGCACGACGGATCGGAAAACGGGAAGAAAATCACATAAGCGACCTGGCCGGAATCTGCGAAAATCCCGGCAAATGACCGCTTTTGTCTCCTCCCGCCGCTCCTCATCGGCGTGACCTGCTGTCTTCCGCCGGCGATTATGCCTATAATCGAAAGGCCGACCAGAGAACTATTATGCTATCAAGGGTAATTTTGTGCTGCAGGATTTGATCGCCAATGGACCGACGATGCGGACTGTTTCCCTACCGCGCGGGCGCCACCGGCTACACGCCATGCCGACCAGCGCCGGTTATGAGATCCGGCAGGACGAGACCTATGACTGGGACGGTCGCAAGCGCGGGCAGACGCCCTTCACGGTTCTGCAGCATACGATCAGCGGGACCGGCCGGCTTCGCTATGAGGGCAGAAACCATCGCCTTGGCGCGGGCGATACGCTCCTCGTACTCGTGCCGCACAATCATCGTTACTGGCTCGGCAAGGATGAACGCTGGGAATATTTCTGGATATCGATGAACGGCGAGGAGGCGCTGCGGGTACATCGCTCCATCCTCGCCGTCGCGGGACCAGTCCTGAAGCTCCAGCAGCCGACGATCGACCATCTCGCCGACTGCAGCCTTCGTCTCGTGAAAGGCGCGAACTCACCGGGAAGTGCGTCCGCCATCGCCTATGAGGCGGCCATGGCGCTCTATGACGACATATTCGGATCGCACGCCTTCATCCAGGAGCAGAGCGCGATGCAGCCCGTCATCGACCACATCAATGCCAATCTCGACAAGCCCCTGCCCGTCGGCGAACTTGCGGACATTCTCGGCCTCAGCAGGGCGCATTTTTCCCGACGTTTCGGCGAAAGCGAAGGCCTGCCGCCGGCGGAATTCGTACTGCAGCTTCGCCTGGAAAGAGCGGCGAAACTGCTGACCAACACCGCCTTCCTGCCGGTCAAGGAGGTGGCCATTCTCTGCGGTTTCGAGGATGCGAACTATTTCTCGAAGGTCTTCCGTCGGGTCTACGGCATCAACCCGACGGAATTCCGAACCACGGGAATGTACGCGGCCGTCCGGAACAGATCGGCGGCCGATAGCGAGCGATAGGCGAATGTCAAACCGAATGTGGACCTAAGGTCTGTGCGAATCAACAACATTGGCTTGATGTGATTCACGCTTTTAATGAACCGCTTTATTCTGACTGACGCCCGATGGGTGAAGATAGAGCTGTATTGTCTGGGCAGACCAACCGATCCCTAGGACATTAAGATGCCATCATGAGAAGCCCAAGTCCAAACCGAGCATCCTGCTAAGGAAGATGGTGACGAGCCCCACGCCTAGGAGCGATAGCACGAAGACTGCGCCCAGCTTGGCGCCCGCGCGTAGCACCGCGCGTCTTTCCTTCTTCCCCTGATCGTAATGCCACTTGATGGCGAAGAACATGCCCGTGCCTAATGCGAGAACCTTGAACACAATGGCGACTATAGGGAACCAATCAATCATTTTGAATATTTCCATACTATTACTTGGCACTATCCATCGTGAGGAGCGCCAACTCAAAACTGCTGCTTCAGCAGCTCCATTTTTTGTTCAAACCATCGTCAAATATAACTTCGACCATGACATTCCCATACGCACGGCATAGATGGTACCAAAGTGGCGCTGTCATCCATCTCGCCACAGCCGTCATCAATTCAAGATGAATCCCACAGACCTTAGACGGATCGCGGATGGGGCAGGTTGTCGTTGCTCGAGACCTGCTCGGATCTAACGAGCTTGCCTTCCTCCGCCTTGTAGAAATACTGGCTGGCGACCAGCCAGCCTTTCAGCGGGCGCAGTGGCGGAATGCAGGTCAAAAGCATGAAAGGCAGCGTCGTGAAGAGATGCACCCAATAGGGCGCACTGAACGCCACTTCGATCCAGACGGCGAGCGCCACGCTCGGAATGCAGGCAAAGCAGATCACGAAGAATGCCGGTCCATCCGCGGGATCGGCGAACGAGTAATCAAGCCCGCAGACCTCGCAGGAAGGCCGGAGCGTGAGGAAGCCGTTGAAAAGATGTCCTTGGCCGCAGCGCGGGCAACGGCAGCGAAGCCCGGTTTGAACAGGAGGAAGCGGGGGCCATGCGTCGTCGGATGACATTGTTTTGTCCCTTTGTGGCTCGCAGGCGAAGCGCCCCATGCGGGTCGTCGCGAAGCAGGGCGCAGCAGCTATCGCTGCAATAACGTCCGTTGGGATTATGTATGCTCCAATATGCATGCATTGTCAATCAATGTATGCATATAGAGCTACATTGTATGCCCCGCCTAGACGACGAGTCCGGATGCGACAGGGGATTGTACCAGAAGATCAGCGACTATTCCCAGGCTTTGGTGGAGATGTTCGATATTCCGCACCGCACCGAGCCCTATTCGCACCGCTTCCGGGGCGGTGCCTATGGCAAAAGCATCGCTGGCAACGACGCCGATACCCGCGGAACGAAGCCTCGCAGAAAAATCCCCCCGGGTCCATGCCGAGGGTAGACGCAGCCAGGCGTGAAAGCCTTCGGGATCAGCGAGCAAGCTGTCCTGCGGCAGTATTTGCGCTGCAACCATCTGCCTCGCGTTGCTTTCTGCCCGGATGGCAGCCAACACCGCGTCCGCGGTTCCATCCTCAATCCATCGGCTGGCGATGGCCGCCGACAGGGGCGAAGCCATGGCCGCCGTTGCACGAATGACGCCGGAGAGCCGAGTTGCGGTCCGAAAATCGGGAGCTGCGAGATAGGCGATACGCAGGGCCGGCGACAGGCACTTTGCCAACCCAGCGATGTGATAGACCTGCGCGGGCGCCAGCGCTGCAAGCGGGGGAACGGGATTCGCGGGAAGCGCCCCATAGGCATCATCCTCGATAACAGCCACATCATGGCGGGCAGCAATATCGAGCAGCGCCTGCCGGCGTTCGAGCGACAGCGTGATCGTCGTCGGGTTGTTGAGGGTCGGATTGCAATAGAGCACCTTGGGGCGCCGGCGCAAGCAAACTTCCTCAAACGCCTCCGGAATCAAGCCTTTATCGTCGATGGCGACGCCAGCCACGGTAAGTCTTAGATGGGCTGCCACCGAGCGGAAGCCGGGATAGGTCAGCGCTTCAGCGCATACGGTGTCGCCGGGCGCAGCAAGCATGCTCGTTACCGCCAGAAGCGCTCCCTGCGCACCCGGGCAGATCAGCAGACGTTCCGGCGCTATCGATGGCAAACGGTTCGAAAGCCAGGCTGTTCCGGCGGCGCGGTCGCGTTCGGCACCGCCCGGCTGCTGATAGCGCAAAAGAAGATCAAGCCCCTCCTCCGCCTCCAGTTCCGCAATGCCTCCCCACATTCGCGCTGTCAGCGCCGGATCGTCGAAACGCGGCGGCAGGTTCATACTCATGTCCACGAGGCCGGAAGGAGCGGAATTCGACCGCGCGGGCATGGCGCGAAGCTGGCGTATATAGGTCCCCTGCCCCACCTTGCCGTCCACGAGGCCGCGCTTGCGGGCCTCCGCGTAGGCACGCGTCACCGTGGTGAAATCGATCCCCAGGGCCTCCGCAAGGGCCCGCTGCGGCGGCAGGCGCACGCCCGCCGCAAGACGACCGGAGCGGATATCGGCCTGGAGCGCATCGGCAATGGCGAGATAAAGCGGACCGGCTGCCCTGTTGATCGTGGGAATCCAGAGTGTTGTTGCCTGATCGTCCGCCATATCCTGCCATCTCAATATTGAATGTATGTATATTGTATGTTTTCAGCGGTGATGCAAGCGCTTTCAGATCGGCGGACGTCGTTCATTGCCTTATAGGGATATATCTGAATAAATATCTCGGGGTCTCATAGGGAGCAGCAAGCCGATGGTGCGCGAAAGTGAAATTCGTGAAAACGAGGTCGTGGTTGATCTTCCTGACGCAACCGATGCCGGTCTGGTCTTCATTGGCCGCATATCCACACCCTGGACCTCGCGGCTGGACTGCCCTCGCCAAGGCCGCCATGACGGCCCGATCTGTCGCATCGAGATTTTCGAACCATGGTCATTGGCTCTGACCGGCGTCGAGGCATTCGAGAGGCTCGAAATCCTATACTGGCTCGACCGCTCGCGCCGCGACCTCGTCCTGCAGAGTCCGGCGCGCAACGGAAAGGTCCACGGCACCTTCTCGCTGCGTTCGCCGGTGCGCCCGAACCCGATCGGCACCTCAATCGTCAAACTAGAGGCGGTCGAGGGCGCAACACTATTGGTGCGCGGGCTTGATTGCCTCGACGGTACGCCACTGATTGACCTGAAACCGGATCGGACGCTCTTCAAGCCGATCGCTCCGCCGCAGCCCGGCGATTTCCAGACCGGCGATGCGGGCTCCGTCCATTACTGCCAGAAAAGCTGAAATAACTCAGTCGATTGCCACCATCACATCGGATGCCTTGACGACTGCATAGGCTTCGCCGCCGACCGTCAGCGCGAGCTCGTCAACCGCTTCATTGGTGATCGAGGCGGTCACGATCGTGCCGTTGCCAATGTCGATGCGGACATGTGCTGTCGTCGCGCCCTTGACGATATCAGTTACCTTGCCCTTCAGCCGGTTGCGCGCGCTGATCTTCATCCGCCTTGTCTCCTCAAGAAGCGACTTTCGAGGAAACCTAGCTCGCTCGACTGAGCCCAGCAAGGCTATTTCGCTGCAACACCCCGGGCATTTTTGTCACGATGCGGCAATTTCAAGACTCGGCGGTTTGCAAGCAGGCAAAAGCAGAGTAACCGGATTCATGGCGGTGTCGGCTGGGGAGGCTGGTTGCGACGCGCCACCCCTCATCGCTTCTTTTCCCGCAGGCAATCATTCGCCCGTGCAGACAGGGCTTGGACAGATAGGAATGAAAATGCGTTCTGTTGTCTCTTTCAATGACTCATGGGAATTTCACGAAGGTTTCGAGAGCGCTCTGATCGCGGAGCGACGCGATGGCAAGGCTGTCAGCCTGCCGCATAATGCGGTCGATCTTCCCTTCAACTATTTCGACGAGACCTCCTATCAACGCGCTTTGACGTATCAGAAGATCCTGCAGTGGCAGCCAGAATTCGCCGGTCGGGAAATATCCCTGGTCTTCGATGCCGCCATGGCCGACTCCGTCGTCTACCTGAACGGCAAGGAGATCATCGCGCACAAGGACGGCTACACGCCTTTCGAGGCACGGCTGACGGGTCTCCTGATCGAGGGCGACAATCTGATCACCGTCAAGATCGACGGCAGCGAGAACCCGGAAATTCCACCCTTCGGCGGACGCATCGACTACCTCACCTATGCCGGCATCTATCGCGACGTCTGGCTAAAGGTCACGGCGCCCGTCTCGATTGCCAATATCAAGATCGAAACCTCCAATGTGCTCAGCGACAGCAAGTCGGTTTCAGTTCGGTGCGATTTCGCCAATCCGCAGGGACTGACCTTTTCCGGCGCCGTGACCGCAACGCTTTCGGGACCTGACGGCAAAGTAATCGCCACTCAAATCGCCAAGACGTCTGGCGAAAACGTGCACATAGACTTCGACAATCTCGACAAGATTTCGCTCTGGGATATCGACAGCCCGGTCCTTTACGAGATGAGCGTCGAGCTTGAAAGCAATCGCGGAATCGATCGCTACACCTCACATTTCGGCTTCCGCACGGCCGAGTTCACCGCCGAAGGTTTCCGGCTGAACGGACGGCTGCTGAAGATACGCGGCCTGAACCGCCACCAGGCCTTCCCCTATGTCGGTTATGCCATGGGCCGCTCCGCGCAAGAGCGCGATGCCGAGATCATGAAGAACTTGCTGAAGTGCAACACGGTCCGCACGTCGCATTATCCGCAGTCCAAGTGGTTTCTGGATCATTGCGACCGCATAGGTCTGCTGGTCTTCGAGGAAATCCCTGGCTGGCAGCATATCGGCGGCGATGAGTGGAAACAGGAGGCCGTTCGCAACGTCCGGCGCATGATCGAGCGCGACTGGAACCATCCGTCGATCATCATCTGGGGCGTGCGCATCAACGAGTCCCAGGATTCGCATGATTTTTACGTCGAGACCAACCGCCTGGCGCGCGAACTCGATCCGACGCGCCAGACCGGCGGCGTGCGCTACATCACCGAAAGCGAATTCCTCGAAGACGTCTACACGATGAACGACTTCATCCTCGGCAACGAGGAATTGCCCGGAGCCAACCGCCCGCGCACGGCGCTGAGACCGCAGCCGGAATGCACAGGCCTGCCAAAGCCCGTGCCCTACCTGATCACCGAATTCGGCGGCCATATGTATCCGACCAAGATCTACGACCAGGAGCAGCGGCAGGCCGAGCATGTTCGCCGCCATCTGGAAGTCCTGAACGCCACCTACGGCGATCCCTCGATTTCGGGATGCATCGGCTGGTGCATGTTCGACTACAACACCCACAAGGATTTCGGCTCCGGCGACCGCATCTGCTATCACGGCGTGATGGACATGTTCCGCGAGCCGAAATTCGCGGCCTATGTCTATTCAAGCCAGTGCGAGCCGTCCGACGAGGTCGTCATGAAGCCGGTGACCTTCTGGGCGCGTGGCGAGCGCAACATCGGCGGCGTGCTGCCGCTGATCGTTCTGACCAATTGCGACGAGATCGAGCTGCGCTACGGGCCGATCGTCAAACGCGTTGGGCCCGACCGCGAGAATTTTCCGCATCTGCCGCATCCGCCCGTCGTCATCGACCATCGCCATTTCACCAAGGACGAACTCGGCGTCTGGGGCATGCAATGGGAAGACGCGCATTTCACCGGCTTCATCGGTGGGAAGGAGGTAACCAGACTGCAGATGGTTGCCGATCCGCTTCCAACCAAGCTCGAGGTCGTCCCCGACAGCAAGACGATCCAGGCCGGCGGCCGCGACAGCACGCGCATTATCGTCCGTGCCCTTGATCAGGTCGGCTTGCGTCTGCCCTTCCTCAACGATATGGCGACAATTAGGGTCAGCGGCCCGGCCAAGGTCATCGGTCCGGATGGACTTGCCTTCCAGGGCGGCACGACCGGCTTCTGGCTGGAGACGACAGGGCAACCGGGACCAATCACCGTCGAGGTATCATCCCCGCGCTTTTCTGCAGAGACTATCCAGCTCAGCGCTGTCTGAGACAGCAGGAACACCCGTTGATTGTCTCGTGTTTCGTATTGATTGGGCGCAAGCATTTTTCGGGTGGCCGCCAGCATCCTTCCATGGGAAGCCTGCTGGCTCAGCGGAGATTGGAAACAAAGGGTTGATCGCGATGGAACAACAGAAGACGCTGGATATCCGGACGGATCGCAACAGGCTATCGAAACTGAACGATCGCGCATCCCTGATGCTGTCAGTGGGTTCAGTCGAAACGCCTCTTGGCGTCCTGATCCTTGCCACCGACAGCAATGGCGATCTTTGCGCTGCCGACTTTATCGATCACGAGCAGCGGCTGCTTCGTCTCCTTGAACGGCGGTTTCGCAGGTCGGGTTACACTCTCTCGGCCGGCTCCGCTCCCGCGGGCATCGAGAAGGCATTGGCTGCCTATTTCATGGGAGACCTCGACCAGCTACGGACCATACGACTGCGCACCGGCGGCACGCCCTTCCAGCAGTCGATCTGGGCGGCTCTGCGGGATATCCGCGCCGGGACAAGCATGAGCTATTCAGGCTTGGCGGCACAATTGGGCAAACCGAATGCTGCGCGCGCCGTCGGTCATGCCAACGGCAGCAACCCCTTCAACATCATTATCCCGTGCCATCGGCTGATCGGAGCGAATGGAAATCTCACCGGATATGCCGGCGGAATCGTTCGGAAGCGATGGCTGCTGGACCATGAATCGAGATACGCCAACACTCCCTTCGAACTGACGTAAACCGTACGGATCACTTCGCTTCCAGGGATTGGCTCCGTTGCTGTCGCGACGCGTTCCTCTCCCTGCGCTGCTCGGCCATGGTGCTGACGGCGGCGCGCAGTTGCGGATGGCGGGACATGAACATATTGAAATCGCGGCGCTCCAGAACAAGGAACTGGCAGAAATCCACGGCGACAACATCCGCTGTTCGCCGCGCACCGCTGAGCAGGGCCATCTCGCCGAAGAACGAGCCTGCGCCAAGCTCGATTTCGTCGTCCTCCAGCTGAACCTGCACCGCACCGGAAGAGATGAAATACATGCCATCGCCGCGATCGCCGACCCTGATCACCCGGTCGCCTGGATCTGCCGATTTCGGGCGAAACAGCAGCAGAAGCTCCTCCTGCGAATGCTCGTCGACGCCAGCAAACATCGGGAAAGTTTCGACCAGATGCTCCATCTCCAGCTGATGCCGCCGGTCGCGTTCATCACGTTGCGCCCTTATTCTCTCCAGCTCCCTGCTTAGAATATCGCGCTTCCTCTTCCCGTAACCGCTTGGCACGAACGGAAGCAGCGTCGGCATGACCGGCAGCAGTTTCTCGGCCGCCATGAAGACCAACGGGTTGAGCGTGATCGACAGGATCGCCGCCGCCAGGATTAGGTCCTGCCCTTCCTGTGGCAACAGGCCCAGCGAAGAACCGAGCCCGGCCAGGATGAAGGAGAATTCTCCTATTTGCGCCAGGCCGGCGCCGACGATCAAGCCCATGCCCATCGGGTAGCGGAGCAGCAACACCAGAATGAACGCGCTGATCGACTTGCCCAGGATGATGAGCGCAAGCGCCCCGACCACAGCCAAGGGTTCGCGGACGAGGATCGACGGGTCGAAAAGCATGCCGACGGACACGAAAAAGAGCACCGAAAAGGCATTCTGCAACGGCAGGGAATCGGCAGCCGCCCTATGGCTGAGGTTCGATTCACTCATGACGACGCCGGCAAAGAACGCACCGAGCGCAAAGGACACCCCGAAAATCTCGGCTGCGCCAAAGGCGATACCGAGCGCGATCGCCAGAACCGAGAGCGTGAACAACTCGCGTGAGCCGGTCCGCGCGACACGCGTCAAAATCCAGGGAACGACTTTTGGCCCCAGAAAGATTGCGAGGACCGCAAAGGCCGCGACCTTGAGCAAGGTGATCGCAATCGTGATCGCAACCGCGGCATTGCCTCCGGCTTCCGCTTCGGCGTGACCGCCCAAAACACCCGCGAATGCCGGCAGTAGGACCAAGGCCAGCACCATCGCCAGGTCTTCGACGATCAGCCAGCCGACGGCGACGCGGCCGCTCGAGGCGTTGATCAGATTGCGTTCCTCGAGTGCTTTGAGAAGAACGACCGTGCTGGCAACGGCCAGACTGAGGCCAAAGACCAGTCCCGCGCCGATACTCCAACCCCATAACTCCGTGAGGCCGATGCCAAGCAATGTGGCAACAGCAATTTGGAGAATGGCGCCGGGGATCGCCACGCCACCAACCGCCAGCAGATCCGCCGCCGAGAAATGGAGGCCGACACCAAACATGAGGAGAATGACGCCGATCTCGGCCAGCTGGCTAGCCAGGGCGCTGTCAGCAACAAACCCCGGTGTGGAGCTGCCGATCATGACGCCGGCCACAAGATATCCCACGAGCGGCGGCAAGCGCAGACGATCCGCAAGATAACCAAAGATGGCAGCAAAAACGAAGCCGCCGGCAACAATCGCCAAAAGCGCTACATTATGCTCCACGCCTGCGTCCCCTTTTCCACAGTTCCACCCCGGTCTTTATGTGGTCGGGCAAGCTACCCTGCCCGGCTCCAAACGTCCATTGGCTATGCGGGAGGCGGCGTGACATGTCAAAAAAAATCGGACAACCAGCGGCTGCCCGATCCTCTTGAGGTGATGCAGCCCCATTGATCGAGCTCGATCTGCAGCTTGACGTCCGGTGGGGTGTCCTTGGATAATGGCACGCATCTTCGTCTGTTTTTCAATCTGCCCACACCCGCCGACGAGGGATATTCCGCTCCCGTTAAATAGCGCTGGACGGGACCACAAATGGTGCGCCCGACTTATTCCTTACGGCAAATCGCGAGACTTCGACCCCAGTGCCTTATTGAAAGGCGGACGCGTCAGACAAGTTATCTTTCCCAGACGGTAAGGTTCACGTCAGCAGCGCGCTTCCCTGTCACTCGGCGTTGGCAGCGAGGAGGCGATACCGGATCTTTCTGACCTGCTTGAAATCACTCACTGGCAGACACGGTTTGTCAGCCGAAAACGGCAGGCGGAAACCGGTAGAGATATCGTCTCCTATGAGGTCCGCTGGCTGGCGAGATGGAGACTGGCATACGCCGCCTCGTGCCTTGCAGGAACAGGTCGCAACGCGTTATCCGATCGAGGCGTTCGAAGTCACCGCGGATTCGGGGCATTGAGGACGCGATTCACCACTCGTTTATAAATTTCCAATATTTAATTTAGGAAAGCCTTGCGCAAGAATATCGAAGTATAACGCCATTGACAGGCAGGGAGCCTGTTACATTTAACCCTGGCGATAAACATGAGATATGTAGATGGCCTATGATTGGACCGGTCAGCGAACACGCCGGATAAGACTGATTCGTGCCACGGCGGTGGTGATACTATTGATGCTGCTACTAGGCGTACCCGCACTTCTTCTGCGCTAGCATCGTCTGCAGATATAATTCCTCATCGAAAACAGTCAGGTCCGGCAAGCCGGGTCTGTGATCTCCAGAAACCTATGCAGCTTTCCTTGCACCCGGTTTGGGCTTGCGGGACACATTGTCGCCTGCCTTCGGGTCGAGCGACAGACAGTCGACAATGCCAAGAAGGGCGATCAAGCCCAGCATGACAAATGTCAGTCGATATTCGATAGCGGTCACACCGGCGAGACCTATCTGACCGGCGACGACCTGCCCTATCCGGATACCGATGGCCCCGACGGCAATGCCCATGCCCATGGTGAGCTGAAAGGCTGTGCTGAAAAGCGTATTGGCACCGGTCATCTGCTGAGGAGGAATATCGGCAAAAGCGATGGTGTTCAGCGCTGTGAAATGCATCGAACGGCACATGCCGCCGATGAAGAGAATGGGCAATATGAACCAGAGCGGCGTATCAGGCGAAAACAATGCGCAGGCCGCGATCAGAACTGCATTGATGAGGCCATTCACTATCAGCACGGGCTTGAAGCCAAACCGCCTCAGGATTGGCGTCGTCCCCGGCTTCATCGCGAGATTGCCGGCAAAGACCGCAAGGGTCAGCAATCCGGCGTGAAAGGCCGTCAGGCCAAAGCCGACCTGCAGCATAATGGGAAGCAGGAAAGGAACTGCGCCGATCGCAATGCGGAAGAGCGAGCCGCCGGCGATGGTGACCGCGAATGTCTTCTTCTTCAGGCCGACAAGCTCCACGAGCGGATGCTCGGTGCGCATGAAATGAACGGTTGCTACGGCGAGCAGGACGGCTCCGACAATGAGATAACCTCCAGCCTCAACCCACACAGGATCCGGCCTTCCGACCAATTCCAGACCATACATAAAGCCAGCAAGGCCAAGCCCGCTGACAACAAAGCCGGTCCAGTCGAAAGGCCGGCGATCGGTGCGCATGACATTCGGAATGAGGATCATCGCGAAGACGAACGCCAATACCCCAAGCGGAAGGTTTAGGAAAAAAATCCACCGCCATGTGGCATGGTCGGTGATGAAGCCGCCAAGCGGAGGCCCCAGGATCGGAGCAACCAGCGCCGGCCATGTGATCGTGGCGATGGCCGAGATGAGTTGATCCTTCGGAGTATTGTTAAGGACGACGAGACGCCCGACCGGCACCATCATTGCCCCGCCGACGCCCTGCACGATACGCATCGCCACGAACATGCCCACGCCATTGGCGAAGCCGCAGAGAACAGAGGCCACGGTAAAGACGACAACGGCCGTGGCGAAGACCGAGCGCGCACCGAACCTGTCGCTGATCCAGCCGCTTATCGGAATGAAGACCGCAAGCGTCAGCAAATAGGCACTCATGCCGATATTGAGATCCACGGGCCTGACGCCGAAGGAAACGGCCATCTGCGGCAAGGCGGTGGCAATGACAGTCCCATCCAGGTTTTCCATGAAGAAGGCGCCGGCCACCAATAATGCGATAAGCAACGACCGGGACGTAGTAGCCGGTGCGGCATCTGCCGGTCGGCGTGCGGGCATGTCAGTCATCAGCGATTATTCCGAATCCGAACGTGGGGTTTCAAGCGGTCTAGGCGCTCCGGGAGCTGTCGAGAGGTATCTTGGCGGGATCACATCAAGATCAAAGCGCGGCAGCCATCCTGCCATTCCCACAGGGAACAGACGACAAGGCGCCGCAACGCCAACAAACTATGAGTCAGGCCGCGGCGCAAGGGGACAAAGGAGCCCTCCGGGACGAAATTTCCCGTTGAGGGACACCGATGGCGACAAACCACTGACGGATGTGCTGGATTCATCTGAGATGTTAAAGTCGAATTTGATAATATAATGCCGAATAGTCGAATCGACGCGAACAAACTATGACAGATGGGCTCATCCGCCGGATGGGCGTGAGGGAAAGTGGAGCAAAGCGATCAGGAGCCGTAGTTTCGCCCGCGACGATTTTCGATCGACAACGAAGGGGACGAGCCATGAAATACGGCCTTGATGCGATGCCGGCACAGACCGCAGGCTTCGAAACACGATCGATCATCACCCAGTCGCCATTCGATGGTTACGTGCGAAAATACGGCACTATCCCGCGCCGGGGCATTTTCGGCTTTTTCGTACATGAACTCGGCCGGCGCATTGTCGGGGGTGAATATCCGGTCGGCTCCAATCTGCCGAACGAACCGGAGCTGGTCGAGCAATTCGCCATCAGCCGCACGGTCGTTCGCGAGGCGATGAAATGCCTTGCCGGCAAGGGATTGGTGGAGATCAAAACGCGCGTTGGCACCCGCGTGCGGGAGCGATCCTACTGGCATCATCTGGATACCGATGTCATGGTCTGGTATTACGAGACAGGCCCGTCTGTCGAAATCATGAGATCAATCAAGGACCTCCGCAGGGTTCTTGAACCGGAAGCGACGGCGCGAGCCGCAGCGCGGGGCACGAAGGAAGACCTTGCCGCGATCGCCGCCGCCTATGACGACATGGTCGCGTCCATCGGCGATGTGCAGGCCAATGCCGACGCGGACCTTCGCTTCCACACGGCGATCTTCGCGGCGACGAAGAACATGGTCTATGCGCAGCTCATCGATCTCATCGCGGTCGCAATCTATGCCAATCGCACGATGTCGGCCTATGACGAAGTCGCAGAAAGGCAGAAGCGTGCACTCCCCTATCACAAGGCAATCCTTGACGCGATCCTGGCGCGAGATGCCGATGCGGCCGTGAAGGCATCACACGGTCAGCTGGATGCGTGGCGGATCGCAAACGTGGATTTCTAGGCGAGAAGGCCGCGCATCTGCGGCCGGGCCTTAATGGGACATCGCCTCCTGCGCATCGACCTTGGGTCCACGGCGACCGGCGTCGCGAGAAACAGGGATCAGCCATGTGGTAACGAATGTCAGCACCGCAACGACAACGACGCCCCAGAAGGTCCAGTGCAGGGAATGATCGAAGATCGATTGGATCGCAGGATCGCTTGACAGATCGGAGAGGCCGGTCGGCTGGTTGAGAAGATCATGTAGCTTGGTCGCCAGATCACCGCTGCCGAAATGGGCGATGCCGACATTGAGAATGGCGCCCAGAGCAGTCGCGCCGAGCGTATTGCCAAGACTACGCGAGAAGATGATCGAGGCCGTGGCACTGCCGCGCATCGACCACTCCACACTTTCCTGAACCAGAACGATGCTGGTCAGGCTAATGAGACCCATGCCGAAGCCCATCAGGAACGACCCTACACCGGCAAGCACCGGGCTACTCTCTGGCGTCAGGAACAACAGGAAGATGGAGCCAGCAGGGAAAATCACGCTGCCGACCCGCAGCGTCCGCCGTATGCCGAAGTTGCGAAACAGCCGGCTAGACATCATCACGGCGAGTGGCCATCCGACGATCAGCATCGTCAGCGTAAAGCCGGCGACCAGCGGTGAGCGGCCAAGGACGCCCTGTACATAAATGGGCAAGATTGTCGTCAAGCCGATCAACGCCATACCAGCAAGCAATGTCGCTGCATTGCTCGTCGCTATCAGGCGCTGGCTCCACAGGGCAATGGAGATGATCGGCTCCGGCGCCCGACGCTCCTGCATCAGGAAGAGGACGCCGCTTGCTACGAACAGCAATCCGAGACCGCCGAGTATGGTCGCGCCGGAATCGGTCTCCGTCAGGATGACCAGCAGCGAAACGATCGAGATCGAGAAGAGGATGGTGCCGAGATAGTCGATCTTCGCCTCGCGTGGCGTGATCGATTCATGCAGGAAGAGCACGAAGCCGAGAATGGTCAGAAGGCCGATCGGAAGATTGATCCAGAATATCCAGGCCCAAGAGATGTTATCGACGATGATGCCGCCCGCCAGCGGACCGACCACCGCCGATATGGCCCAGACGCTGGCAAGCGCGCCCTGCACCTTTGCGCGCTCTTCGAGCCGGTAGAGATCACCGACGACAGTCATCGTAACCGGCTGGATCGCACCGGCCCCAAGCCCCTGCAACAAACGAAAGGCAATCAGCGACGCCATCGACCAGGCAAAGCCTGCGAGCGCTGAGCCGACGAGGAAGATCAGGATGCCGCCGATCAGGATCGGCTTGCGACCAAAGATATCCGACAGCTTTCCGTAGATGACCGTCGTCGTGGATTGCGCCAGCAGGAACGCCGAAAATACCCAGCTGTAGTAGGTGAAGCCGCCGAGCTGGCCGACAATACGCGGCATGGCCGTCGCGACAATGGTTGCTTCGATCGCAACCATGAACGTCGCCAGCATGATCGAGGCAATGACGAGCGGACGCCTTGAGCGATCGGCCGAGCCAGTCATGATTATTCCTTTCCGCGCAATTTCCTGCCTGATCGTAAACGCATGGGCTGATACAGCAGCCGTCCGGCGGGCGACAAATTTTTGAAGTCGTAATGGAGGGCTAAGTGATCGCAAGGCCGGCGGCTCCGACGATCGTTAGGATATGAATGCATCCTTGCACAGCTGGATGTCAACCATCTGACCCTCGTCGTGAAGTTGCGCAAAAGCCGCAACGCCGCAACCTTTGCTTCGACATGTAGGAGACGACTCCATTCCAGACCCGATGTCTGTTATCGCTGCAGTTGAAGAGCATTGGCGCATCGAGGTAGACTTTGCCTAAGTAATAACCGGTCTCAACCCAGTTTCACCCGTACTGCCGGATAGCGACAAGCTGTCGGCGTATGTTTATGTTCATCGGGTGGTGGCAAGAGACCGGTTTGGCATTGTTAAAATGTGCCATGTGCAGCTCCGCTGTCTCAGCTCTTCAGCCGCCCAAAACATCGCCATACCGCGCCCGCAAGGGTTTTCTCATGCACCATCTTGGTGGACTTCCGAACGGAAGACCAACGCGATATGTGCGATACACTTTCGGTCCGGTGGACCATCATCCCCCAAATAGCTCCCCAGCCTTGGACTGCATGTAGCGGATGCGGAGGCCTCAGGGCTTTCCAATCCAGCGGCAAGATTCGGCTGAACGCCAACGGTCGCAAGCTCGATGCGTGGCTTATCTATAAGTGCTTGACCTGCGAGAAGACATGGAACCGGCCAATCTTTGAGCGACAGAATGTCCGTGACATCGATCCTCTCGTCTTTGCAGCGCTACAGTCCAACGATCCTCAATGGATCCGGACTGAGAGTTTCAACCTCGAAGCATTGAGGAGCAGGTCGAAGCGTGTCGATGAGTTTTCCGAGTTTGATATCGAAAAGGAGAGGCTATCCGAAACCGGCGATTGGACGAAACTCAAAATCGAGCTGAAGGCCCCATTTCCGATCAGCACGCGTCTTGATCGTCTGCTGGCTTCGGAACTGAAACTTTCGCGTAAACAGCTCCAAACGCTTCATGACAGAGGAACTCTTAGGTCAAATTCCGACCGCGCCGACATTTTGCGGCGGCGCATTAAAACTGGAACGCAGATAACGATCGACCTCTCTGCCGAAACCAACCGAGAGCAATCTTGGAAGCCTTTAGCGACGGGTAGTCCATAGTAGCTTCGTAGCGAAGGCCTGAAACCTCGGGCCTTCGCTACGTCACGCTTCATGTTCAGCAAAGGTTTCGGCCCATTTTAGCTTCCCGCTACCGGCTACGCGGGCTGGCCTCCAAGTATGGCCTTTGGCTCGAGGTACGCCTCCAGCCCGAAAACACCATACTCTCTGCCGAGACCCGATTGCTTGAACCCGCCAAAGGGAGCAAGCGGCTCATGGGGCGCGCCATTGATCACCACACGTCCTGACTGAATTCGAGCCGCTACCGTTCGAGCATGCTCAGGATTCGAGGATATGACATAGGACTGGAGGCCATAGACGGTATCGTTGGCGATCTCGATCGCCTCCTCCTCGGTGCGATAAGTCAGGACAGCGATGACGGGGCCAAATATCTCTTCTCGCGCAATGGTCATGTCGCTGGTGACGCCTGTGAATACCGTCGGCTTGACGAAGTAGCCACCCGTCACCCCGTCCGGCAGACCCTCGCCGCCGACCAAAAGCTCGGCACCCTCGGCGATACCCGTCGCGATGTAGCGCTCGACGCGCTCGAATTGCTTCCGGCTAACCAGAGGACCGATCGCGGTGCTGGGATCCCTGGGATCGCCGACCTTGATCTTCTCCACCGCCTGCTTGATCAGGGTGTTGAACTCCACGATCCGGTCTTCGGGCACCAGTACACGCGTACCGTTTATGCAAGCCTGACCGCTATTGGCGAAGCCTGCCGAAATCACGTGCGGGATGGCAGCTGCGAGATCCGCATCATCAAGAATAAGCGTCGGCGATTTGCCGCCCAGTTCCAATGTCACGCGCTTCATCGTTTCCGCGCCCGCACGTATGATCGACTTGCCGACCGTCGTTGAACCCGTGAAGGAAATCTTTGCGACATCGGGATTGGCCGTGAATTCGGCGCCGACGACATCCCCGCGACCGGTGACGATATTGAAGCCCCCCGCCGGAAGCCCGGCCCTGTGAAGGCATTCCGTCAGCGCTTGCGTCTGAAGCGCGCTCATCTCGCTTGGCTTGATGACCGCGGTACAGCCAGCCGCTATCGCCATGGAGAGCTTGCTGCAGATGAACCCGTAATTGTTGTTCCATGGCGTAATCAAGCCGACCACGCCCACCGGTTCCATCACAACCTCGGCCGTGCCGATCTGTCGGGCCAGCGGATAGTCCTCCAGTGTCTTCGCGGCATGAAGGAAGGCGTCCGCAGCGTAACGGGCTGTCCAGGCGGCGCGGGCAACCGGCGCACCATATTCCTCGATCGAGATCTCCGCCAGACGCTCGGCATCCGCCAGGACCACATCATGCAGCTGCCGGAGCATGTCGATGCGTTCCTGCTTGGTCGTGCGCGAAGAAGCCGGGAAGGCTTTCTTGGCGGCAGCAATCGCGCGACGCGCGTCTTCCTCGTCCCCCAGCTTCACCTGCGCAATGACCGTGGCGGTAGCGGGGTTGAAGAGATCAAAAAGCTCGCTTCCATGCGGCTCGACGAAGGCGCCGTCGATATAAATCCGGTCGATGACTGGCACTGGCATGTTCTTTCCCTTTCATTTCATCTTCTCGCTGAAGATATAAGCGGATAGAATTGAACCGATAAGAAAGACAAACCGACACAAGTTATCGTGGAAATCGGGACAATGCGGAAATCTGGATTGATCGAACTGGATGCTGTCGTGACCGTCGCGCGCAAAGGCGGTTTCAGGGCAGCAGCCACGGAACTCGGAATGTCGCCGACAGCACTCAGTCATGCGGTGGCGGCATTGGAGTCACGGCTAGGCGTGCGACTGTTCAATCGCACGACGAGAAGCGTGTCTCTCTCGGAAGCAGGCGAACAATTCATCGCCCGGGTCGCTCCAGCTCTTTCCGAAATCCGCGATGCCATGGAAGGCGTCAACACGCATCGCGACACCCCTGCCGGAACACTGAGACTGAACACCACGGTCGGCGCGGCACATCAGATTCTCGTTCCAGTCGTTCTCGAATATATGAAGCGCTATCCCGACATGCGGGTCGACATTGTCACCGATGCTCAATTGATCGACATCGTTATGGAAGGGTTCGACGCCGGCATCCGCACGATCGACGCCGTCCCGGGCGACATGATCGGCGTGCCCTTCGGCCCGCCGCTTCGTTTCGTGGTTGTCGCTTCGCCCGCCTATCTTGCGGCACGTCCGGCTCCTCGAACACCGGGCGACCTCCTGACGCATCGCTGCATTCGCGCCCGCTGGCCGAGCGGCACGATCTACCGCTGGGAGTTCGAGCGGCGTGCCGAGAAGATGACCATCGATGTGCCGGGTGAACTCACCCTGGATGATTCAACCCTAATGCGCGATGCGGCGCTGGCAGGAGCGGGGCTTGCCTATATGTGGGAAGCCGCCGTTGCTGCCGATACTGATGCAGGACGCCTCGTACGAGTGCTTGACGACTGGACCACGTCTTCGCCTGGCTTCTGTCTCTATTACCCAGGACGCCGCAACGTGCCTGCCGGATTGCGCGCCTTCATAAATCTCATCAGAGAAGTCGATCACGCGCGTGCCGCCGATTGACCTCCCAACGCAAAGGCTGCGGGATTCCGGCTATTTCTGTGGGCATCGCTCCTCTCGCGGTAGCCTTCCATGAACAAAAGGCGCTAACGTGTTGAGCACCGTTGCCAAATGACTTGCTGTTCTAGGGGTCTATGACGATGAAAGTGATCTTCGCCGGCCCGACGCTTCATGGGGTCGATGTCTCCGCAGATACCGGCTTTCGGCTGTTGCCGCCGGCTCGACAGGGAGATGTCTATCGAGCGGTGCAGGACGGCGCCAACGTGATCGGGCTTATCGACGGCGTCTACGAATATGTACCGGCCATCTGGCACAAGGAGATCCTGTTCGGGCTTTCAAAGGGCGTCCGCGTCTTTGGCGGAGCCAGCATGGGGGCTCTGCGAGCGGCGGAATGCGCTGCCTTCGGCATGATAGGTCTCGGCCGTATCTATGAAGACTACGCCAGCGGTGCGCTGGAGGACGATGCCGACGTCGCTCAGGCGCACGGTCCGGCCGAGCTTGGCTTCCTGCCGCTCAGCGAACCGCTGGTGAATGTGAGGGCCACCCTTGGCCATTGCCTTGAAAAACAACTCATCTCTGCCGCGGAACACCAGGAATTGCTGGAGACAGCCGCCTCGATCTTCTTCAAGGAAAGAACCTACCGGCGCGTTCTATCCGCATCTGCCGCTATTCCATCCGAGCGGGCGCGTGAACTCGGCACGATCCTCAAGGAGAATGCCGTTGATCAGAAATTGGCGGACGCACTCGTCCTGATCGCCGCTGTCATTGACGCCCCTGACGAACGAGTGAAGCCACCGGCCGACTGGACATTCGAGAAAACCACCCTCTGGGCCGATATCTTTCCCGATTGAGTTCCGGCCCGATCCGATGCTTTCTCCCCGTTGACAAACAACGTGAACCAGCGGAGTGAAGTACCTGTGAAAATTGAATATTCAGATCGGTCCTTCTCACCTGGAGAGACACTGCGACGCGTGAAGCCATGGCTTGCGAGCTATGGGATTACACGGCTGTCCAGGCTCACGACCCTGGACAGTAACGGGATACCCGTCTGGAACGCGGTCACCCCAAACGCGAAGTCGATCGTCATCAATCAAGGGAAAGGCATTACGGATATCGACGCGAAGGTTTCCGCTGCCATGGAAGCTTTGGAACGCGCCGTTGCCTGCGCTCCAGATGTCGAGACCGTCACTGGAAGCTGGAGAGCATTGGCCGAATCTGGACACAATCTCGATCCTCTTCCCGGCCTGGTCGCGATCGGCAAAGACGATGTTGGTCCTCAGGATCAACTTGAATGGGTAAAGGGTGTCGACCTGATTGGCGGCCGAGAGACCTTCGTCCCCCTTGAGGCCGTCACGCTGGATCGGACCCGGTTCGAAAATCGCTTCTGGCAGTCCTCGGACGGACTGGCGTCCGGCAACGCACAAAATGAGGCGACACTTCACGGATTGCTCGAGCGCATCGAGCGGGACGCCTATGTGCTTTGGCAGGTCACTCCGATAGCAAAGGCGCTGGAGCGCAGCATCGACCCCTATTCCTTTGATGATCCCATCATAGAGGGCCTTCTCCAACGACTGGAGCGGACAGGCCTGAGGTTGCGGCTGTTCGACATCACGAGCGATATCGGCATCCCCTGCTACCTGGCATTGCTAGCGCCTACAGACATCTTGGAGCGGAAACAGCCGAGATTTCTCGATGTCACGTATGGAAGCGGTGCGCACCCCAATCCCATCCGTGCCGCCATCCGCGCCATTACAGAGACGGCACAGTCGAGATTGACGTTCATTAGCGGTGCGCGCGACGACATCGATCCCGACAGCTTCAGTCACCCTCTCCCCGAAACAACGCGGCGCAGTCTGGCGGCGAAACCCGGACCGGCTGAGATAAGAGAACCGCCACCTGTTCACGGCGCCGACGCGCTTCTGGACTTAACCCTTGATTGCCTGAAGCAGGCAGGCGTCACCTCGGCAATCGCCGTCCCCTTGACGGCGATGGATCTCCCCTTCTCCGTCGTCAAGGTGCTCGTGCCGCAGCTCGAAAACCCCGATGGCGCGCGCAAGCGCAGGTTTGGAGAAAGGGCGATCTCCCAGCAGCTCAAACTGTTCTGAGCGGATGCGCCGCCGGCGCCAAACGTCAAGCCTTGGCCGAAATAGGTCTTAGCAGCCGGAGCGCGTTCATCGTTACCAATACGGTCGCGCCCGTATCTGCAAGGATGGCAGGCCAGAGCCCGGTTATGCCGGCGATTGTGGTGACCAGGAAGACCGCCTTCAGTCCCAGAGCCATGGTGATGTTCTGGGTGATGTTGCGCATGGTCCGCTTCGAAAGGTCGATCATCTGCGCCACGTCACCCACACGTCCGTGAAGCACGGCTGCATCGGCAGTCTCAAGCGCGACATCCGTGCCGCCCCCCATGGCAATTCCGACGTCGGCTGCGGCCAATGCGGGCGCATCATTGACGCCATCGCCGACCTTGGCAACGACATAGCCTTCTTTCTTCAGTTCTCCCACAATGCGCCGCTTGTCTTCCGGCATCAACTCGGCGCGCACGTCAATATCCAGCGCCGTTGCAATCGCCTGCGCGGTGCGCCTGTTATCGCCAGTCAGCATCACGATCTTGACGCCGGCGTCCTTCAGCACCGCCAAGCCAGCAGCGGCATCTGCCCGCGGCTCGTCGCGCATCGCGATCAGGCCGGAGACGACATCGTTGATCAACAGCATTGATACACTCTTGCCCTCGTCGTTCAGAACCGCGATCTGCCGCTCCATGTCCGCTTCGAAAGCACCGAGCTCACGCGCGGCAGAGGGAGACAGAAGAGAGAGCTTTTCGCCGCCGACCTTGCCGGTGACGCCCTTGCCGGGAATAGCGCTGATCTCGAATGCTGGTGGCACCGGCACTCCATCGCTCTTGGCGCGATCGAGGATCGCGAGCGCGAGCGGATGGCTGGACGCGCCTTCAAGCACGGCAGCGCGGGACAGCACCTGCGCCTCCGTTCGCCCGAAGCCGACGATATCGGTCACTCTCGGCTTGCCCTCGGTGAGCGTCCCCGTCTTGTCGAGCGCCACGGCTGTTATCTTGCCGAGCATCTCCAGAACCGCGCCGCCCTTCAGCAGCAGGCCACGGCGCGCGCCTGACGACAGCGAGGCTGCGATTGCGGCAGGTGTCGAAATGACGAGAGCGCAGGGGCAACCGATCAGAAGGATTGCCAGGCCCTTGTATATCCATTCGTTCCATGAGGAGCCAAAGACGAACGGCGGCAGCACGGCCACCAGCGCCGCGACGACCACGACGCCCGGCGTGTAGTAGCGAGAAAAGCGATCGATGAAGCGCTCGGTCGGTGCCTTGGATTCCTGCGCCTCCTCGACGAGGCGAACGACGCGAGCAATCGTGTTGTCGGCAGCAGCGGCGGTCACGCGTATGCGCAATGCTGCATCTCCGTTGACCGTGCCGGCAAAGATCGCATCATCGACACCCTTGCGCACGGGCGTGCTTTCGCCCGTCACCGGAGCCTCGTCGATGGCGCTTTCACCGGATAGAATGACGCCATCCGCCGAGATGCGATCGCCGGGTCGAACAAGGATGACAGAGCCGACGGCAAGGCTTTCAGCCGGCACTTCGCGCATCTGCCCGTTCTCTTCAAGAAGCGCGCTCGTGGGGACCAGGCTGGTCAGCGATTGAATGCTCGCGCGTGCCTTGCGGGCAGCCACGCCCTCCAGCAATTCGCCGACCAGGAAGAGGAAGACGACGGTGGCGGCCTCCTCGCTCGCATGGATAATGACCGCGCCGACGGCTGCGATCGTCATCAACATCTCGATCGAAAACGGCGTGCCGGCAAGGGCTGCCGCAAAGGCCCGCCGCGCGATCGGGACGAGACCGACCAGCATTGCAACGACAAAAGCATAGGGCGCGACCACCGGAACGAGATGGCCGACGACATAGGCCGCGACCAGCGCCAGCCCTGAAAAAATCGTCAACTGACCCTTCTTGCTCTGCCACCAGGGGCCAGCCATCGGCGCATCATCGTGGCCATGAAGGCCCTCGACTTCTACCGCCGGATGCTGATGGTGCTCATGGGCGTGGTTATGCTCGTGATGGTGACCATGACCTTCGTGATCCCCGTGATCATGATCATGGTGGGCATCGCAGCAAGCGGCATGATCGTCGGTCTCGCCTCTCCCAGCCTCTTGAGCAGTTGTATCAGCCGCCCCGCCGAAAGGAGCAACTGAATAACCGAGACCGGTCACCCGCTTTTCGATCACAGAGAGATCGCTGCCGTCGTGCTTCACAGTCATCGTGCCCGCTACGACGGAAACGGAGACATCCGTGACGCCGGGGACGCGCCGAACCGCGGTGTCGATCTTGGACGCGCAGGCGGCGCAGTCCATGCCGCCAACCCTGTATTTCGTCTGTGCCGCTTCAGCCATGATCCGTTTCCTTGCTAAAGTGAGGCCTCTTTCCTACATCCTCTAGCGACTAGAGCTGCAAGAGGAAAAATCATGAAAAAGATCACGATCGGCGAAGCCGCACGGCAAAGCGGCGTGAAAGTACCGACCATCCGCTACTACGAGGGCATCGGACTGCTTCCCGCCCCCAGCCGCAGCGAGGGCAACCAGCGCTCCTACGAACCTTCCGACCTCGACCGTCTCGCCTTCATCCGCCATGCCCGCGAGCTTGGCTTCGAAGTGGAGTCCATCCGCACGCTTCTGAGCCTACAGGACAATCCGGGCCAATCCTGCTCCTCGGCGGATGCCATTGCCAAGGCAAGGCTCATCGAAGTGGAGCAGCGCATTCGCAGCCTTTTGGCCCTAAAAGCAGAACTCGAAGTCATGGTCGAGGGCTGCGGTCACGGCCGCGTCGACCAGTGCCGGGTCATCGAGGTACTGGCCGACCACGGCAAATGCATGCATCCGCATCACTGACCCTGCATCCCTCACTGACAAAGTCAGAGCCTTGCGCCATCCTCGCCGAAGAGTGACGACAAGGCCGGCTGGAAATAGACCGGCTGCACGCTATTGAGATCCACTGTCTCGTCGGCATCGATGCGGATCGACATCGTCTCCTTGCCGACCTGCCCCCAGACGAGATTGTCCGAACCCATCGGCTCGACGATGGAGAAAGTAGCGGGAAGACTGGAGGTCTTTCCATTCGAAGCGGCAAATTGCATCTGCTCCGGCCGAATTCCAAGCGTTGCCGGTCGGCCCTCGCCCGGACTTGCCGCGAACTCGTAACCGGAAAGATCGATCCTGCGCTCGTCGGGCAATACAAATGTAGGCGAGCCAGCGTGGCTGACGACCCGCCCGGACAGGAAATTCATCGCCGGTGAGCCGACGAAACCGGCAACGAAGCGGTTGACCGGCCGGCGGTAAATCTCCTTGGGCGTTGCGAATTGCTGAACGACACCGCCGCTCATGACGGCGATCCGGTCGGCAAGCGTCAACGCCTCGATCTGGTCATGGGTCACGTAGATCATCGTCGAGCCGAGCTCGGCGTGAAGCCGCTTCAGCTCCACGCGCAGCTCCGTTCGCAGCTTGGCGTCGAGGTTGGACAGCGGCTCATCGAAGAGGAAGACGTCGACATCGCGGACCAGCGCGCGGCCGATCGCAACGCGCTGGCGCTGGCCCCCGGATAGCTCACTGGGACGCCGCTTCCGCAAAGCGCCGATCTGGAGAATCTGCGCTGCCCGGTTGACGCGCGCTTCGATCTGTTCCTTCGCCATGCCGGCAATCCGCAGGCCGAAGGACAGATTGCCTTCGACCGTCATCGTCGGATAGAGCGCATAGGATTGGAACACCATGCCGATGCCGCGATCCTTCGGCTCCTCCCAGGTCACGTTCTTGTCGCCGATCCAGATCTGGCCGTCGCTGACATCGATCAGCCCCGCGACTGCGTTAAGCAAGGTGGACTTGCCGCAACCCGAAGGCCCGAGAAGGACGACAAACTCGCCCGTCTCGATCTCCAGGTTCAGGCTCTTCAGAACATTGAGGCTGCCGAAGTCGATCGCGAGATCACGAATGGAAACATGAGCCATATATTATTCCTTGACCTATTATCCCTTGACCGCACCTGACGTGATGCCACGAACGAACCAGCGCCCTGAGCCGAAATAGACGATGAGCGGGACCAGCGCCGTCAGAATGGTCGCCGCCATATTGACGTTGTAGAGTTTCTCGCCCTGCGTCGAATTGACGATATTGTTGAGCTGCACCGTCATCGGCAGGTTCTCGCGGCCTGCAAAGACCACGCCGAAGAGGAAGTCGTTCCAGATACCTGTCACCTGCAGGATTGCCGCAACCACGAGGATCGGCGCGGACATGGGCAGCATCAGCCGGAAGAAGATCTGCCAAAGACCGGCTCCATCGACGCGCGCCGCCTTGAAAAGCTCAAGCGGCAGGCTGGCATAATAGTTGCGAAAGAGCAGCGTCAGCACCGGCAGGCCGAAGACCGTATGGGTGATGATGATGCAGGGGAGCGTTGAATAGATGCCAATCGCCGCATAAAGCCGCACGAGCGGATAGATGAAGACCTGATAGGGAATGAAAGCGCCGAGCAGCAGGATCGCAAACAGCACGTTTGCGCCGCGCACCCGCCAGAAGGACAACGCGTAGCCGGTAAGCGATGCGATGAAGATCGACAGGATCATGCTCGGGATCAGGATCTTCACCGAATTCCAGAAGCCGACGCGGATGCCGCCGCAATCGAGGCCCGTGCAGGCCGAACTCCAGGCCTGAATCCATGCATCGAGGGAGAAGGCTTGCGGGAAGGAAAAGATGTTGCCCTGGCGGATTTCCGGCATGGACTTCAGCGAGGTCATGATCATCACGTAGAGCGGCAGCAGGAAAAAGATCGCCGCCATGACGAGGAAGACATAGAGGCCGATGCGCCCGGGCGACAGATGCTGGGGCTTGCGCCCGGTCGGGCCAGACATGACAGGCTTAACGGAATCAACCACAGCCATCAGTTTGATCCTCTCGGCTTTTCGCGGAAATATTCGTAGTAGAGCCAGGGCGTGACCAGGATCACGACGACGACGAACATGAAGCTCGATGCCGAGGTCGCGAGGCCGATATTGGCGCGGCCGAAGAGATAGTCCATGATGAACTTGCCAGGTACTTCGGTCGATATCCCAGGCCCGCCACCCGTCGTGGAGAGCACGAGTTCGTAGACCCTCACGACAGCGATCGCCAGCAGCACGCTGGCCGTAATGATCGTCGGTCGCAGGATCGGGATAACGATGTGGAGATAGACGCGCCAGGTCGGAATGCCGTCGATGCGCGACGCCTTCCATATCTCGTTGTCGACGCCGCGCAGGCCCGACAGCATGATCGCCATGACGAGGCCCGAGGACTGCCAGACACCGGCAAGGACGACGACATAAATCGCGAGATCGCTTCGCACGATCCAATCGAAATGGATCCAGGTGATGCCCCACATTTCAGCCGTGCGTTGGATGCCGAGCGTCGGGTTCATGATCCACTGCCACACCAAGCCGGTCACGATAAAGGACATGGCGAAGGGATAGAGAAAGATCGTCCGGAAGGTGTTTTCGAAGCGGACTTTCTGATCGAGCGCCACGGCTAGCAAGAAGCCGAGGATAAGACAGCCCGCAATGAAGAGGACGCCGAAGATGATGAGGTTTTCGAGCGATACTATCCAGCGGGCCGTGTTGAACAGCCGGTCGTACTGGCGCCATCCGATGAAGCTATTGACGGGCAGCAGCTTCGAGTCCGTGAAGGATATCCAGATATTCCAGACAACCGTCACGACATAGGCGAGCAGCACGATCACGAAAGCCGGAAAAAGAGCGACATAGGCAGAAAGCTGCCGCTTGCGCATGGACTTCATGGTTTCGATTCCTCCTCCACATCACGAAAGTCGGCGGCAGGTTGGCCTGCCGCCGCATGGATGTCGGATCGGGTTATTTCGCCTGTGCCACGATCTGGTTCCACTGATCGGAAAACTGATCGGCGGTCATGCTCGGGGTCGTCCAATACTGGGCTATAAGGTCGCCGACGGACTGGACAATGTCTTGAGGCGTCAGAACGTCGGGCGCCAGGATCTGGCGGCTCGGATCCTTCAGTGCCGTCAGGCCCTTCTGGGCGCAGGCATCAAGCTTCGACGTATCGACGTCGAGACGAACCGGCACGGAGCCCTTTTTCGAGTTGAAGGCAAGCTGGCCTTCCTTCGACATGATCACCGTTGCAAGCAGGGTCTGGGCGTCGGTTGCCTCGGCATTCTTCAGGACCGGGAAGACGAAGATATCGCCGCCCATCATGAAGTTGGATTCGCCCGGTCCGAGAATGCAGCCGAAGTCCTTGTCGGCAACCATGTTGGCATGGATGAACTCGCCCTTGGCCCAGTCACCCATGAACTGGATGCCGGCCTTGCCGTCGATCAGCATGCCGGTTGCTACGTTCCAGTCGCGGTTCGGGCTGCCGGGGTCCTGATAGTTACGCAGCTTGGCGAAGATTTCGGCCACATGCTTGAACTTGTCGGACTTGACCGCATCCGGAGAGAGATCCTTCCAGACCTGCGAGTAAAGGTCCTTGCCGCCTTCGCCGAGCAAGATGGCGTTGAACATGGACTGCAGCTGCCAGGGCTGACCGCCGACGGCGATGGGGATCAGGCCGGCGGCCTTGATCTTGTCGAGAGCCGCAAACATTTCATCCCAGGTCTTCGGCTCGTCGGTTACGCCGGCCTTCTGGAAGACGGCCTTCGAATAAAACAGCCAGTTCTGGCCGTGGTCGTTGATCGGGGCGCCGTAGATGTGACCCTTGTATTGGATCGCCTCATAGAATGCAGGTGTGAGAGCAGCTTTCCAGTTCTGTTGCTGTGCAAGGTCGTCAAGCGGACGAAGCAGGCCCTGCTCGGCAAGATCGTTCATCTGCGTGCCCGTGTTGAACTGCATGGCGGTCGGCGGATTGCCGCCGATGATGCGGTTGATGCCGATCGGGCGTGCCGTCGAGCCGGAACCGGCAATTGCTGTATCTACCCATTCGCCGCCTGAGGCATTGAAGGCATTCGCAAGTTCGCGCACGGCAGCGGATTCGCCACCTGAAGTCCACCAGTGAAGCACTTCGGCCTTCTTTCCGGCCGCGTCGGCACCGGTGATGCCAACAGTGATCAACGCCGTGGCACCGACCAACGCCATAAGTAATTTACGCATGTTGCTCCTCCTCTTGACGACGTCTCCCCGACGCCTGGTTCCAGCTCCCCACGCCGTCTCGGCGTTGAAAGCCAAGCTATGCCTCCCTGATCGCTTCGGGCCTCCTCTCCCGGCGGGCGGCCGGGCTGATGCGTCCTCTTCGCATCGCCCGCCCGTCACGCATGCAGTCTGGGAGGACTGCTAACTGACAATCTATTCAGATTTCTACCTTAAGTGAAATGCCCTTCTTTAATTTGTTGTGGGATCGGGTCCGGCCGACCGCAACTGCTATGGATTGCTACGACCTTGCGCGACTGGGCGGAGCGTTCGAAAGCGGTCATCACCTCAAGCGCATGGAATGCCAGCTCTGACGATACGCGATGCTGGCGGTCGGCGCGAAGGGAATCGACCATTTCGGCTGCGCCAAGACCGCGCAGGCCGAGATGGCCTGGCACGCCTTCCGTGTAGGGATGATCGACCGGGATCTCCTCCCAGGCTTCGGCGCCGTCGCGGAAGATTTCCACCTTGCCGCTAAAATTATTCGGATCCGGGGTCACCATCGAGCCTTCCGAGCCGTAAATCTCGATCTGATTATGCTTGTGTTTTATGACATCGAAACTGGTGGCGATGGTAATCGTGGCGCCGCTGTGGAATTCCATCACGCCCGTCAAATGCGTAGGAACCAGTACCTTGATGGTCTCGCCGCGTCGCGGATCGGTCTTCACCTTGCGCTCGATGCGCGTGATCTTGGCCGCGCCGAAGACCTCCTTCACTGGCCCGAGCAGGGCAATCAGATTGGTCACATAGTAAGGTCCGACATCGAGCATCGGGCCACCGCCGCGGCCATAGAAGAAGGCCGGGTTCGGGTGCCAATGCTCATGGCCGGGCAGAAGCAGCATCGCCGTGCCTGAAATCGCCTTGCCGATCCGGCCCTCATCCAGCAGGCGGCGCGTCAGCTGATGTCCGCCGCCGAGGAAGGTGTCGGGCGCGCAGCCGAGGCGCAAGTCGCCGGCGCGGGCAATCGCCATCAGCTCTTCGGCCTCCGCCATGCTGACGCCGAGCGGCTTTTCGCAATAGACATGCTTGCCCGCAAGCAGCGCTTTCTTGCAGATCGGGTAATGGGCGGTCGGCGTCGTCAAGTTGATCACCAGACCAATCTCGGGATCGGCAAGCATGGTATCGAGCGACACGGATTCCAGGCCGAACTGCTCGGCCAATTTTCGGGCCGGTTCCTCATACATGTCATAGACCGACTTCACGCGGATGAAATCAAACATGTGCAGGGTCGCGACATAGGTGGCGCTGATATTGCCGGCGCCGACGATACCGACCTTCATTTGCGAATTGCTGGTCATTGTTCTGTCCTCAAGAAATCTTGATATCAAGCTCGGCGGCGGCAGCGCGCAGATAGTCCATGCCTCGGCGCATCTCGTCATCGAATTCAGGCGTGGCTGGGCGGAAATGCGTCCAGTGAGACGCGCCCGGTGCGTCCTCCAGCTCGAGCGTGATCGGCCCCGAATAGCCAATCGTCCGCAAGGCCGCGAAAATCGCCTTCCAGTCGATCTTGCCTCGACCCGGCCGCCAATGGGCGTTGGTATGGCCTTCGTTATCCGAGAAATGCGTGTTGAATATCCGGTTGCCCAGCGAAAGCACGACATAATGCGGCATGTCGCCGGCCGGGAAGAGATGGCTCGGGTCGAAATTCATGCCGAGATTTGCGGCGCCGGTCCGCTCAATCAGCCGCAGCATGCCCTGACCTGAGCTGACCCAGCGATAAGGATGCGGCTCGATCGCAACCCTGAGACCGGCCTTTGCCGCAATCTCGCATGCCTGGGCAAAGCCATCGACGACTGCATCATATTCAGCCGTCCAGTTCCATTCCGGCTCGACCCGCGCACTCCACTCCTGCGAAATCGGCCGCTGAAGGATCGGCTTTACGTCCGACTGGAAGGGATAGGGCGTCATGCTGGTCACGATCGGTGCGCCGATTTCGGCCACCACATCGACACCTCGCCGGAAACCATCGAGATCGACAGTCGAGGTGGGCGCCCCCTCCTTGTAGCTGAACGGCAGATTGTAGAAGAAATTGGTGAGCGTCAGCCCCTCGCCTTCCGCGATCGCCTTCAGTTCCCGAATCTTCTCCGAGGTGTAGTAGCCGAGCATGTCGACGGACCAGGCCGTCAGCTCGAAGCCCTTGCAGCCTGTTCGCGCAAGCCGCTTTAGCGGCTCCTCAAACGGCGGGTTCCAGTTGAAGGTCCAGATTGGGGACCCGAAAAAAAGCGAGCTGCCGCCCACGTCATCCTCCCATGAAAGGAGCCCCGACTTGGACTCCATCGTCCCCGCTAAACTGCAAAAAGGCGCTCCAACCCGCCAATTTGCAATTTGTAACGTTACGAATGATCGATATTGCCGAAACTGTCAAGACTGATGCACGTACCGCATCGAATGGAACGAAAGTAGGAGCGACGCGAAATGGTAACGTTATGGATAGCTTTTACTCAGCCGATTTCTCGTGGGAACCTTGGTATCGCCGACAGGGGATCAAGGACGGAGAGACTGGCTGCCATGATCAACAAATTCGGCCTGGACCAGCTCGCTAAGCTTCGAAAAATCCTCACCTGCCATCGATCGATGCAGGAGCGATGCCAGCCGCTCGCCGATGAGGTAATTGGAGTAATAGTAGGAGCTGAGCGGCGGATTGAAGAAATCATGAAGCGTCGTGCCGCCATAGGTGACCAGCGCGAAATCGCGGCCCGCTTGGCGGCCCTTCATCCGCAATCCGGCCAGAAAGCCGAGTGCAGCCTCTTCGCTGGCGACAAAGGCGCCGGTTGCGTCAGGATGCCAGGAAGCAATGTTCTTCGCGATCTCCTGCCCACTGTTCGGCGTGGTCGCCGCAAAATGGATGAGTGTATCGGGGACGCTGAGATTGCGCGCGGTGAATGTCTTCGTCCAACCCTTTACGAATTGCAGGCTATAGGTGAACTGGCTCGACGGCGCGATCAGCAAGGGCGCGTCGTGACCGGCATCCAGCAGCAACCGCGCTGCTTCGGCCCCGATGGTTTCGTGATCCAGATCGACACTTGGATGTTTGCTCAGAAGTTCGGTTCGCCCGAATGTGACAAAAGGCATCCCCACTTCGAGAAGATATTTGACGCGATCATCCTGCGGACGGGTATGGGTGATGATAACGCCATCCACCGACCCCTCCTCGACAAGATCGCGTACCGTTGCCAGCGGGTCATCCGCCTGTAGTTGCGGAACGACCGTCGTCCTGTAGCCGAGGCCCTTCATGCTGCGCGACACGCCTTCGACCACTGAAGCGACAACGATGTTCATCTCGCCCTGCCGCTCGAAGGGTAGCACGATGCCAATCGCATGCGTCTTGCCGGTCCTGAGATTGAGGCCGCCGAGATTGGGCCGGTAGCCAAGCTCTCCCGCAACCTTCTTGACCAGCTCGATTGTCTCGCGGTTGACCTCCGGTCCCTCCTTCAGCGCACGGCTGACCGTTGTGACCGAAAGACCAAGGGTGGTCGCAACCGTTCGCAGCGTCACGCGCTGGCCTACATCCCGCCGCAACTTGCGCCCAATCATCGATCCCTGCGGTTTAGGCACGTCCGTCTGCTCCCCCTGTGTCTCCCGGGCGACAATGCGCCTCGGGAATTCCACACGCAAGCGTGATGCCGCCCATTATTCTCATCAACCATCGGCAACATATTGCAAATAGTCAGAACAGGATCGACGCTGGGGTCAAAGCCGCTCGATGGCTTTCAGAATATCGCCGCTGGCCCGCGTGCGATGACCTTCCGCGACGGCGCGGGCGCCGGTCGCATCCCCTGCCCTGATTGCCGACAGCAGCTGTCGATGTTCCTGGACGGACACGTTCGACGCAGGCTGGAAAGGAAGGGTCAACATCCGGGCGGGCTGCGCTTGATCAATCATTGTCGACGCGACTCGCGCCAGCCGGGCATTGCCGCACTCGCCTACCAGCAGTCGATGAAATTGATCATCGGCTCTTGCCCATCCACGCAGATCTCCGGCCTTTAGCGCACGATCCATCTCGTTCGTTGCTTCCTCCATCAAGCGCACCGATCGCTCAGAGCGCTCCGGATGCTGCGACAAGAGCACAGCAGCCATGCCCTCCATTGCAACCAAAAGCTGATAGACTTCAACCATGTCGGCCGTGGAAATCGGCAGGACCTGAACGCCACGACGCGGCAGGACACGGACCAGACCCTCGTGCTGCAAACGGATGATTGCCTCATGTACCGGGGTTCGGCTCATGCCCAGCTGCTCGGCAATACGCTGTTCGACCGCCTGATAACCAGCCGGCAGCGTGCCATCAAGAACACTTGCCTTCAGTGCACGATAGGCATCATCGACCAGGGAATCTTTCCGCTGCGCCTGCGTCAGCGGATCGTGCGGATAGACGCGAGCAGCTCCCGACCTGGATTGCGGGGAAGCCGGAACGACAGGATCTGACATCACCAACCTAGTCCTGAAGCCGAATGTTGGAACGATGAGGGGCGCCCAAATTCATCCTTTGTGTATACCAGATCACATTTCACCGTACAAGCAGAACCCCTGAAGCCACGATGGCGGCCAGCCACCCTCCTCGCTCGCATTGAAGAACGGAAACCGCCCAGGTAATTGGAGACTAAGGAAGCAGGCATGACTTCCAAATGGCCGGCTACGGAGATTCAGTTCTGGTCCCGACACTTATCATTTCGAGATAGGAAGTCGCTCCCCGGCTCTCACCGCGCCTTTCAGTCGATTGCCTGATGGCGCTAGTGGGCAGACATAGCGGGGCGAATAGGCGCACGAAGGAAAATAAGAGAAGTTGAAATCGAGCACCAGCGTGCCATCTGGGCCGACAATTCCGAGATCCGCTCCCTTGATGGTGTCGAGGAGATATCGGCCACCGCCGTACGTCTCGGTCCCGGAGGTCGCGTCGGCAAACGGCAGGAACACGCCGCCGCCGTACCCCTCGATCCAGTAAAGGGTCAATTCGCCGCCCAATCTGGCCTCCAGCCCGCTTGTACGGGCGAACGTATGCATCGACAGGTCACCATCCAGCCCGGTTGCGACGGTTATCTGCTCCGACGCTACCGGGGCAAGCTGTACCGTCAGGCGCAATGAGGGATCATAGGGAAACGTCGTCGGTCCTTCAAACGTCATACGGTCCGCCGGTTCAATTGGCGACTGCGGATGGTCGCGAAACATGGTCGAACGGGTGTCGCGCCAAAGCTGCCAGGCAGCAGCCGCATCTTTGCTGGTACGTATCTCGTAATAGAGATTTGCGATCTTCTCGCGCCATTCCCACAGTTGTATAGTTTCGTTCAAATCAGCCCCTCCATGTCGGAGATCACGTCGTTCGTTCATCGAAACGCTCGCTCAACCATCTCGGCGCAATCGGTTACTCGCCGGATTTGCTGTGCCAATGTTTGCGACACACATTTGGGTGTCATATCAACGAGGACAAGACCACCACTAAAAAAGCTGGGGCAATCTTTCAACGCGATCCATTGGCTGGCTTTGTTGAACCCATCCTGTTTTGCCCGCTCCATGAAATCCATGAACTCAGAGCTACTTGCCGAAGCTCTGGCCTGGCGCTGCAAATTGGAACTTTCAAAGTGGCTAAAAATCAGAAGCCTTGATTTGCCGCGGCGCTAGAGGTCGGTTTTGGAAGATTCAGTTCAGCACCGCCGCAGATCGAGGCGGCAATCTCCTTGGCTTCCTTTCCGATCTGTCGCAAAAGTCCCGTCGATACGACGTCGAAGCCGCAGAAATATAATCCGTCGCCGTTGGGTTGAAGCTGCCCACGCGGCGGACCGGCGGCGTCGCCAAATCGCTGCCGGACATCAGGCAATATCTCGCGGAGCGCAGGACGATAACCCGTCGCCATCACGATGGCGTCAAAGACATCGCGCCGACCGTCAGCAAACCGAACCTGCCGCTCGTCGGAGTCTGAAATGCCGCCGAACACATGGATATCGCCTGATCTGATCCGTTCGATCGTGCCAACGTTGATCAATGGGGTCTGCCCTTTCTCTTTGATTGTTGTCAAGGGACCCTTGCGCGCCAATTCAAGACCGAGTTTGGCGGCATCCCGGAAGCGCAATCGTAAGATCGGAGCGTTAACGAAGTCGACGAAACGATGGGGAAAGAATTGCTGGGCAATCGCTATGCTGGCGGTGGGCAATCCCAATATCTCGAGCGGAACGATATTGACCGGCCCGCGCACTGACAGTCCCACGTAGAGGCCCGCTTCAGCGCATTCCAGCGCAATGTCACCCGCGGAATTTCCAAAGCCGACGACAAGGACCCGCTTTGCACCGAGGTCCACGGCATTTCTAAATTCGGAGGAATGAAGGAGCTTTCCTGCGAACCGCTCCTGCCCCGGCCAGGATGGCCGCACGGGCACGTTCGAGAGACCGGTCGCCACAATGACATTCATTGCCTCGAAGCGTCCGGCAAGGCTGTCAACGATCCAACCCCCGTTCCTCTGAATTGCCGTAACCGCCGCACCGTAGGTTATTCTTGTTTCATTGGCCCGCGCGTAGTTCTCGAGATACTCGATCACCTGAAGCCGCGAGGGATATTTCGGGAAGCTGCGCGGCATGGGCCGCCCTGGAAGACCGGAATGTCTCCTGTGGGTGTGGAGATGCAGCAGATCGTAGTGTCGATGCCAGGATGCAGCCAGGGTTTCGGCTTTTTCGAGTATCAGCGAGGAATGGCCACGTGTGCGAAGCGCTGCTGCGCATGCCAATCCGGCAGGGCCGGCACCGACAATGATCGTCTCGGAATCCGTCACTGATGTCACCAACCAAGCAAAGCGTTGGCCGCACCCTACCATGAATCGGTCATGCAACAGCTGTCATCTGGTTCGCGAGATTACTCTCCGAAGCTGATCTCACTTGGGCGCAAAGGCATCGGAAAGGAAGCGAGCGGCGTTATCGAGCGCACGGCGGCTGCTTTCGAGATGGGCGACATCGAGTTGGAAGACGTGATGCATGCCCTCCCAGATCTCGAACTGAACAGAGACCCCTGCCCGCGCCGCGCGGTCGGCATATCGCACGGAGTCGTCGCGCAGGCGCTCGTCAGTACCGACCTGGATCAGGAGCGGAGGCAGCCCATGCAAGTCGCCGAGCAAAGGCGAAGCGAGTGGATCGGAGGCAGACACGGACCCCAGATACTTCTGTGCGCAATCCTGCAGATAGTCGTAGCCGATCAGCGGATCTTCCACTGTCGCATCGGTCATCGACGGACCGGCGAAGGTCATGTCGGTCCACGGCGAGAAGACGACACCCGCCACTGGGGAAGCGCCGAGGCTTCGTTTCTTTAGCTCTGCAAGAGTGACCAGCGTCAGACCACCGCCGGCGGAGTCGCCGACGATCGAGATCTGCTCGAATCCCTGGTCGGTCAGCCATTTCCACGCGGCCAGGGCAGCAGCCGGAGCGGACGGTAGCGTCGCTTCGGGCGCGAGCGGGTAGTCGATGACCAAGGCAGAAACCTGCGTGCGGCTGACAAGCTGGCTGACGAAACCGCGATAGGCCTTCGCTGAGCCAAGGACATAGCCCCCACCATGGAGATACAGGATGGCGGCGCCCGGCTTCGCAGTGACCGGGCGAAGCCACCAGCCGTTCACTCTTTCCGCATCGACCTCGTGGATGACGACGCCGTCAACCATGGGGCATGCCGAGATGAAGGCGTCGTAGACCGATCTCATATCGCCGGTCGCAGGCCCCCAGAAACTGGCGAACCTCTCACGAAGAGCGGATTCACGCGTACGCTCGCCGTCCGAGACGCCGACGAGCGTCGTTTCTGCCGCTGTGCTTTCCGACATTGTCAAATTGAACATGATCACTCTCCATGTTGCATGCCCGCGGTCGGGCAATATTCAGCGGTGCCCAACAGGCCTCCCGCCCCGCGCCGTGATGAAGGGTTGACGGTGGTTTGGTATCAAGCTGGGAGCGAGCCGAAACGGCCACTCGCGTAGTTGGCGAGCGTCTTGCGGACATCCTCTTCCGTGGACATAACCAGCGGGCCGTGCTTGACGAACCGCTCGCGGATCGGCCTTGCGGCCAAAAGGACGAAGTGCGTCGGCTCGTCGGATTCCAGAACGATATCGGTATCCACGCCGGCGCTGAGAGTGGTTGCCTTGCCCGCTTCCAGCGAACTAACTTCGCTCAGGCATCGAATGGTGAGCTTGCCGGAGACGGTATAGATCCAGGCCTGTCTGCCGCCCGGCAGATGGTGAGAAAAGTGGCCGCCCTTTGCGAGCGAGCCGTCGAGCATCGTCATCTCCTCCGGCGTACCTTCGGCCCCGACCAAGTTCCCGATACGGCCGAGAACGACACGCACTCGATATCCCAGCCCCTCGATGATCGGCACCTTTTCCGCATGCACATGGAGCGCGCGTGCCGGCTCGCCTTTGAGGCGGGCGGGAAGGTTGACGAAAATCTGTAGCGCGTGCGTCCGGGCTCCGGGCGCCGGCAGCTCTTCGTGGACGGCGCCGCTGGCAGCGGCCAGCCAGTAGAGATCCCCGCTCTTCAGGACTACGTTGCTTCCGAGTGTGTCCCGATTCACGAAGCCGCCGGTCGAATCCTCGAACATCGCCGTGACCGCCGAGATGCCGGCGTGAAGATGCGGCGCGAACGTTGGAGACGTCATGACGAAGTGGTCCACCATCAGCAGCGGATCCATGCGCCCGCCAAACATCTCCTCGGAGAAATGATTTGCTGTGAACCCGTTTCCGATCGTGTGGGATTTCCCGGCAACGACCGCCCCCAATCGAATTGAGGCATCGTTGATCTCTTCTTCTATCCGAACGTTGCGCATTGCCATTTCTCCTGAAGATCGGTGTTGGCGATCAATCTAGGAGAATGAAGCATCAGACGAGAAGTCACGCAATTTGCGACATAGCGTCCGATAGGATGGACGATCTAGATGAGCACTGCCTTGGGAAACTCGGCGGCCAGATGATCCAGGAAGACGCGAACGGACGGCAGAAGTCCCTGGCGGTACGGGATAAGGGCCGTAAGCGTCGAATCCCCGGCAATCCAATCCGGCAGCACACGCCGCAACGTTCCGGACAGCACGGCCTGGCGACAGACATAGCTCGGCAGCGCCACCACGCCGAGGCCGCTGATCGCAGCCTGCTGGAGCCCTATCATGTCGTCGCCGAGCAACCTCGGCGCCAGTGGCATGACGATCTCGTCTCGCGCCTGTCTCGCGTGACGAAGCCGCCAGACAGGCGCGATATCGCTTCTCATCATGAAAAGGGACGGATGATTTTGAAGGTCCTGCGGCGATTCCGGCATGCCGTTGGCGTCGAGATAGGCCGATCCGGCAAAGAGGAACCAGGGCGCCGGGGCAAGCGTCCTCTGCACCAGATTGGAATCGGGAAGCGGTTCGGAATGGGCGCGCACGGCAATGTCGAAATTTTCTCCGACAATGTCGACCGTCCGGTCCGCGGCATGCGCGACGACATTGACCTTGGGGAAGCGCAAGAGAAAGTCAGCGATGATGCCAGACATTGCAAACTGCATGGTCGCCACGCCGGCGGTGCATCGCACTGTCCCCGTTGGCTCGGTCAATCGATGCCGGATCGTCGTTTCCGCCAATTCCGCTTCCCGCAGCATTGCAACCGCATGCCGGTAAAAATCCTGGCCGGCATCCGTCATTCCGAAATGTCGTGATGTTCGGTTCAGCAGCCGGACACCGAGATTGCGCTCCAACTCCTGAATGCGGTGACTGAGGGTCGATTTGGGAATCCGCAGCGTCCGGCCTGCGGCCGTGAAGCCGCCGCGATCGACAATATTCACGAAGAAGAAGAAATCGTTCAGATCAAGCATCGATATCCATCGTTCAACTGTTCGGACGGCTGGTTTCAATATTGATGACTTTTGGGCCGATCGTCCAGCCGCTAGCTTTTACTCGTCACCAACGAAGGCTGTCCGACGGCAGCTTTCACAGAGCCGCGGATCGTCTCTGTCGCATGCAAAAGCAACCCAATTGTCCAGGAGAATGAAATGACCAATCGCGCTTATGAACCACTCACCGCCGACAATGCTGCTGTAATCCTCGTCGACCATCAGATTGGACTGATGACCGGTGTCAGAGACTATTCCACCGGTGAGCTGAAACACAATGTCGTGGCTTTGGCAAAGGCTGCCAAGGCTCTGAACCTGCCGATCGTCGTCACAACGACTGCACGCGATAGCATGTGGGGACCGACCTTTCCGGAACTTGTCGAAGCTCTGCCCGGCGTCGAGATCATCGACCGTTCTTCGGTGAATGCCTATGACGATGCCCGCGTTGCCAAAGCAATCGAGGCGACCGGCCGCAAGAAGCTTATTTTCGCCGGCATCTCCCTGGAAGTCTGCGCTGCCTTCCCTGCCATGACGGCGGTGGCACGGGGTCTGGACGCCTATGTGGCCGTCGATGCGTCGGGGACCTTTAGCGAGACAAAGCGCCAGGCCGGTTTGCTGCGGATGCAGCAGGCAGGCGTCGTCCTTTCTGACTATGCGACCATGATGGTCGAAATCCTCAGGGATAACGGAAGGCCGGAAGCGGGTGCCGTCTACGGCGCGCTTGACATGCCCTGGGCCACGCTCGTTGGCCAGATTGCCAGCGCTTACGGCAAATAACCCATGCAGAAATCAGCTCGACTTCGAGTATTTCCCGAGGTCGAGCGGCTATCAAAAGTTCGCCGAGGTCTTCAGCCCGAGCGCAAAGACGTCGTCGTTCTGGCTGGTGCCGCCTGGATGGACGACATATTGGAGATTAGGGCGAAAGAGCAGACCGGTCCTAGGACGGTACGTATAATACAACTCGAAAGCATACTCGGACGAATCGTCGGAATCAGACACACGGCTGTTCAGATGCGTCGTGCCTGCAGCAAAGCCGATATCGTCCTTGGGGCGCGACTCGAAGAGGCCGGTATAGACTAGGCCGCCGGCGATCTGGCGATCGGTTGTCGACGTCTGCTTGTCCGCCATAACGACATTCAGGAACAGGCTGAGATTGTCGGTAACCTGTTGCTGGAAATTGATGTAGCCGCCATATCGGCCGTGGTGCTGGCGTGCCGGCAGGCCGGTCAGGGCGATGGGATCGCCGTTTATGTCCTCTCCCACATCATCCGCCGTCGACGTGTCGTACCATGCACCAAACTTGTAGCTGCCCGGCAATTTGCTGCTGCCGATGGTGGGAAGCCACCCCAGCTCGACGGGGATGATGGCGCCGGTCGAGTCGCTGAAGAATACCGGCAGGACCTGATCCTGAAGGCTCAGATATTTGGGGTTGGCATCATAGACGCCCGTCTGGAAATAGCCGAAGTCATTCAGATTGACTTTAACGCGGGTGGCCCACTGGCTTATCGGCCAATTGTAAATGTAGTTGCCGACAAGGTTGCCCGGGTCCGAGCCGCAGAATGTCAGGTTCTGGAAATCACAGGAAAACGAGGCGAAATCCTCGCCGAAAGTCACCCGACCGATCTTCCAGTCGATCAATCCGTCAGCAAATTTCTGATCGTACCAGAATTGGGTGAGACGAATGGTCTGGCCTCGACCGTAGACTTCCTGCACCTGCTGTAGCGTGCCGAGCTGCGCGGCGGCGCTGAGATTGTTTCCGGTACGCTGGGTGAGAGTGACCTGGAACTGCGCATCGTGGATGCCGAGCAAGCGATCGAGGTCTAACGTCACACCACCTGTATACTGATCGGCATAGGCGCTCTTGCTCTCGACGCCGCCGGTCGCGTTATAGGCGAATTCGCCGGTATAACCGAACTGGAAATCGATGCCGCGATCCCTAAGACGCGTGCGAGCTCCGCCCCAGTCGCCAAACAGCCACGGAACCTCGGTAACGGCCGGCGTGGAATCCGGGGCGTGAGCGACGACGTCGCCGGCGTGAACGCTGCCGGCTCCGATAAGGGCAATGAGCACGATGGCCGCTCTGGCCAAGACCGCACGCTGCATGTTGTTTCCCCACTGATTCCCCACGAATATTCAGCGGAGCTTAACCTGCGACGGGGTCTTGTGAAATGCTAACGCACAGTTGGTTTGAGGCTTTGCACCGCAAATTCATCAATGGTGCGCGGGCGCAACATATGCGGGCCTTGATGTCGTGGCGTTTCTTGAACCGATCGGGGTCGGGGCAGCGCCACCATTCCTGGTACACTGAAATTCGCCATTCTTGGTGCTGTTTTTTGACCGCGGCAGGGCGCATCTCTTCCGTGACGGCTTTGCCGTTCGGTGAAGCTCTAGTCGCGCAGCGGCGCTTGAAATCGCACCTTCACGGCATAGGATAAGATCATGACAAATAACGACATTTTCGGCGCGAAGATCCCGGACAGCAAATTGGCAGGCAATATAACGCAGTTCATTCGTGACACCGAGAGCAACCTGCTCTTCCACCATTCCACGCGCGTCTATTTCTGGGGCGCCTTGACGGGAAAGCGGGACAGCCAGAAATTTGATCCGGAACTGCTATACGCCGCCGCCATGTTCCACGATGTCGGCCTGACGCATCACTATCACGAGAGCCAGCTGCGTTTCGAAGTAGATGGCGCAAACGCCGCCCGCGACTTTCTGCGGAGCCACGGGATATCAGAAGCGGACGTCGAGAGGGTCTGGCTTGCCATCGCCCTCCACACGACCCCAGGCATCCCGGAACACATGCATCCGGAGATTTCCCTTGTTCAGGTCGGGGCGGGAATGGATATAGCGGGCCGCAATTATGAGCATTTCACCGATGAGGAACGAGAGGCCGTGATCGCGGCCTATCCACGCAGCAAAGACTTCGGCCACGAGGTCATCGACGCGTTCTATCATGGTATGAAGCATCGGCCAGCCAGCACGTTCGGCACCTTCAATGACGATTTTCTCGCGTTCAGGGATCCCGGTTTTCAGCGCGCCGATGTGTGCAGCATCATCCTGAGTTCGCATTGGGAACGCTGATTCACCTTCGCCGATTGCCGATGGCCGCTTATGGCGGCATTCTGTCTCCTCGAAAGCTCAAAACCTTCAAGGATTTCCAGAATGCAGGAGTTCCAGGAACTGGTCGACTGGATCGTCGGCAAAGGCCTGTCCACTGACAGTATCGAAGATATTCTGCAGGGCGTCGCAGAGCAACTGGTGGCGCTTGGCTATCCGCTTCTTCGGGCTTCGATCACGATGCCATCCATCGATCCGCTGCAACGGGGTTTCGCAGTCGCATGGTCGCGATCCTCCGGCATTTCGGTCCATGTTCAAGGGCATGACGATGCGGGCCAGGAGATGTTTCGCAGGTCACCCGTTTCGTATCTTTTGTCGAACAATCTCCAGTATGGCCGGTGGAAGCTGCCGCCCGATGAGGATGGCCCATCCTACGCTATGCTGCAGGAATTGGCCGATCTCGGCGCGACCGAGTACCTGCTGAAGCTGACCCCCTACCCTGGAGGAACTGCTTTGGCCGGTGTCGGGTTCTCACTGGCAGGCGACGGCCCTGCGGGCTTCTCGGAAAAGCAAATTGCCGATCTCGACATTTTTTTGCCCGCGCTTGCGCTGGCCTGCTACCGGATCGCCGCGACCCGAGTCGCGACAGACATGCTTGCGGTCTATACGGGCACACGCACCAGCGAGCGAATTCTCAGCGGACAGACACGGCGTGGCGAGGGATCGGCCATCTACGCAGCCATCCTGCTCGCCGATCTCAAGAATTTCACCTCGCTCAACGAAAATCATGCACCTGATAACATCGTCGGGTGGCTGAACGAGCATTTCGAGGCGATAGGACAGCCGGTCGAGGAGCAAGGCGGCGAAATCCTGAAATTCATGGGCGACAGCCTGCTCGCCATTTTTCCGGCTGACATGGAAAATCCCGCCGAGGCCTGCCGCCGGGCGCTGTCGGCAGCCAGGACGGCAGCGGAAGCCAACGCGGCGCTCAACGAGAGACGCTCGGACGCCTCGCAGCCGGAAATCCTCGCCGATATTGTCCTGCATGTAGGCGAGGTCTTCTATGGAAACGTTGGCGCAGCCAGGCGCCTCGATTTCACGGCAATCGGGAAAGCGGTCAACGAAGCGGCCCGTATGGAGAAGCTGTGCGACACCGTCGATCGCAGCCTGCTAGCATCGGAGGCTTTTGTATCGCATTTTGAAACCGGGTTCGAAAAAGTCGGCACCTTTTCGCTCAAGGGCGTCACCCGCCCAGCCGAGATCTATGCGCTGACCGAATGATCGAAGAATTGCGGTTTCCGGGAGAAGATTAGGCGACCCGATCGCTTGGCCTGACAAAACCGACAGGGATCGCGACAGACAGAAGACTGTCGCGATCCCTTTGGAGCATTATTCCGGTTCAATGAGCGCCGGCGCCTGCACCAGCTTTCGGCTTCTGGGCGAAGAGCACCGCGACCGCTGCGATCGCCAGAAGGATACCGATGACGGCGAAGGTATCGCTGAACCCCATGATAAGGGCTTGGCGCTTGACGACACTACCGATCGCGACGATCGCCTGCTGTTTGGCAATAGCGGCGTCGGAGATACCATGCGCCTCGAAATAGGCAGTCATCTGGGCGATGCGGTCGCGCACTTCTTCTCGCCCAACGGTCACTGACTGGCCGATGATATTCGAGTGGAACTGCTCGCGCTTGGTCAGGACGGTGGACAATGTCGCGGTACCGACGGCGCCGCCGAGGTTGCGCAGCATGTTCGTCAGGCCGGATGCGGCTGCCGCATCCTTCGGGGCAATCAGGCCGGTCGTAATTGCGGTAACAGGCGTAATGACCATGGCCTGACCGATGGCGCGGACGATGTTCGGCACCCAGAACTGGTCACCGGCATTGTCGAGCGACAGCGTGATGTTCATGAAGCAGCTAATCGCGAAGATCGCAATGCCGAGGAAGGCGATGTAGCGTACATCGTAGCGCTTCATCAGCATTGGGATTGCGGGGATCAGGATCAGCTGCGGCAGGCCGGTCCAGGCAAGCACATTGCCGATCTGCTCCGCATTGTAGCGCTGCACCTGGCCGAGATATTGCGGCAGGATATAAACCGAGCCGAAAAGGGCGAAACCGACCAGTACATTTGCCAGCACGCCGATGGAAAAGTTGCGCTGCTTGAAAAGGCTGAGCTTGACCAGCGGCTTCTCGACCTTCAGCTCGATCCAGATGAAGGCGGTTAGGAAGACCGCGGCGATGATGGCGAGGCGAAGAATGAACGGCGAGGCGAACCAGTCGTCCTTGTTGCCTTCTTCCAGCACTGTTTGGAAGGCGGAGAGCCCGATCGCCATGGTGATGATGCCGGCCCAGTCGCCTTCCTTCAGCAGATGCAACTGCATCGGCTGCTTTTCCAGCGTCGCAGCCAGCGCGACAACCATGATGGCACTCGGCACCGCATTGATGAAGAAGATCGTCTGCCAACCGTAGTTTTCCGTCAGATAGCCGCCGATCGTCGGGCCGATGGCCGGGGCGAAGGTCACGGAGAGCGCGAAGATCGCAAGTCCGGTCGGCTGCTGCGGTTTGGGCAGCTTCGTCAGCACCATGGTGAAGGCCATCGGGATCAGGATGCCGCCTGCAAAACCCTGGAGGCCGCGCATCACGATCATCGAGCCGAGATCATGCGTGAAGGCACAGGCGATCGAGAAGATCGGGAACAGGATCGCGTTGGCGAGCATGTAACGCCGGAACGAGAAGACCTGGCTGAAATAGGCCGTCAGCGGAATGACCACGATCTCGCCAATCAGGTAGGAGGTCGAGATCCAGGCGCCGTTGTCGACGCCTGTTCCGATGCCGCCTTCGATATCGAGCAGCGAAGCATTGGTGATCTGGATATTGAGGATCGCCATGAAAGCGCCGATCATGCCGGCGAGGACGGCAATCCAATCACGGGTACTGGCGCGCTGGAAAGATGCGGGGGCCGGAGCGGCTAGCGATGCATTTGCAGTAAGAGTGGACATGACATGGTCCTCCTGGACCTCGGCTCAATCAAGCGCCATTGCCCTTGCCTGTTGCGGCAATCTTGGTGTCGATGCTCGGCTGCACGGACATGCCCGGGCGCAGATCGCCTGAGGCGGCGCTGTCCGCATCGATGGTGATCTTTACGGGAATGCGCTGAACAACCTTGGTAAAGTTGCCCGTCGCGTTATCCGGCGGCAGCAGAGCGAATTCCTGGCCGCTGGCGGGCGCCAGACTATCGACGTGACCGTGGTAGACCTTGCCCGGGAACATATCGACTTCCACATCGACAGGTTGGCCGGCATGAACGTCCGTCAGCTGCGTTTCCTTGTAGTTGGCGATCACGTAGACGGCCGAGGTCGGTACAACGGTCATCAGCTGCGTGCCCGCCTGGACATATTGGCCTACGCGTAGCGTGCGGTTGCCGACGACGCCATCGACAGGGGCGACGATGGATGCGTAGGACAGATTGAGTTCAGCCTGGTTCTGGACCGCCTGATCATGAGCAAGCGTCGCCTGTGCCTGCGCAACCTGCGCCTTCAGAATATCTATCTGCTTCTGGGCGGCCGTCAGTGAGGCACTGTCGCGTGCGATGGTGGCTCGGGCAGCGATGATCTGCGCAGCAGCTTGTTGCGCAATCTGAACGCCGGCAGCGCCGTTCGTCGCAAGGTTGGCATAGCGCTTGTCGTTTTCTTCAGCAAAGGTCTCGTTGGCACGGTCGACATCGACGGTTGCGCTGGCTGCAGCGATCAGTGACTGCTGCGTATCAAGCGATGCCTGCTTGGCGGTTACATCGGCGCGCGCTGCATCGACATCCGCCTTCGCCTGGTCCAATGCGGTGGCATAGTCACGGTCATCGATGCGCGCCAATATGTCGCCGGCCTTGACGGACTGGTTGTCGGCAACCAGCACGTCCTTGATATAACCGGATATCTTCGGGGCAATCGAGCTGTTGTCAGCCTGGACATAGGCGTCGTCGGTCGAAATCTCGAAACGGCCGGTCGTCCAGTATTGGTTGCCTTCGTAGGCGGCGCCGGCAATGACGACGAGTGCCGTGGCACCCATCAGAATCCTCTTTGTCCAACCCTTTTTGGCTGATGTCTCGGCGACAGCGGCGGCAGGAGCGGCCACGTCCTTGGCAACCACTGGCGTGCTGGCTTCCATGACGGGCACGACTGGCGCAGGGGCTTCCGCTTTCACATCGACCGCTTCGGCACTGTTGTTGTTCAATGCATGCAGTTTCGGGACCATTGTCTCTCTCCTGAACCGGCCGGTCGCGGGATGCGGTGGCGGCTCGGAATTATTCGGTTTCCATATTTGGAAACTTGATGTTTTCCAAAATAAGCGCTATAAAATGGATGTCAACAGGAATTTGGAAAATCATCATGGTCGAAATTCAAATAATTGAGAAACGCTCCCGAGGCCGCCCGCAATTGCGCTGCGACGACGACACAAGGGCTGTCATTCTTGAAGCCGCCAAGGCGCAGTTTCTGGAGAATGGCTATGCGGCCGCGAATATCAGCGCCATCGCCCAGGCCGCCGGCGTGTCCACCAAGACGCTCTACCGTCTGTTCCCTGCAAAGACCGATCTGTTTTCAAGCATCATTTCGAGCAAGATCGGCGAGTTTCTCCTCTGTCTCGACGACAGCGTCCTGGCGGCAATGGAACTGGAGGAAGGATTGAGGCGTATCCTGACGAGCTACGGTGTACTGACCTTGTCGCAGGAGACGATCGGCATAACCAGGCTGGTGCTTGGCGAGTCCGATCGCTTTCAGGAAATCGCCAACACATTCTACGAGACGGCAATCGTCGGCACCAATGCCATCATGGAGAAATGGCTGATGGCCCAGTGCGACAAGGGATTGATCAAGCTCGAGGATCCGCGCACCGCGACGGGCATGTTGCGCGGCATGATGATCATGGAGCCGCAGCGCGCCACGATGCTTGGTCAGCAGGAATCACCGACCCGGGACGAGATCCGCGCGCGCGCAAAAATCTGCGCCCGTCTGTTCCTCGGCGGCTGCAGAGCGTAGTCGCCGCCTCGGCCTCAGGCCGTCAGTTCGGCGACCTTTCGCTTGAGATCGTCGATATAGGCCGTGGCCGAAAGATCGGAGCCGGTTGCCGCGATGAGGATTTCGCTCGGGCTTTTCGACCGGCCATGTTGGTGAACATGCTCGTTCAACCAGGATTTCAGCGGCGCGTATTCGCCAGCATCAAGCCCCTTCTCCACCGCCGTTTCCTTTCGGGCGGCCGCAAAGAACTGAGAGGACATGATGTTGCCGATCGTGTAGGTCGGGAAGGATCCGACCATCCCCGATGACCAGTGTACGTCCTGCAGAACGCCCTGCGTGTCGGTCGAGACATCCAGCCCAAGATAGGCCTTGATCTTTTCGCGCCAGATATCAGGCAGATCGGCCACCCGGATGTCACCAGCCATCAAGCCGGCCTCGATCTCGGAGCGCAGCATGATGTGGAAGTCATAGGTCAGTTCATCGGCCTCCACGCGGATCAGGCTTGGACGTGCTGCATTAATCGCCTGCCAGAACTCGCCGACGGAGACATCGGAGAGTTGATCGGGGAACGCTGCCTTGAGATCGCCGAAGTGCAATTCCCAGAAGCGCCGCGAGCGGCCCACCCGGTTTTCCCAGAGCCGTGACTGCGATTCATGCGTGCCGAAGCTCGTGCCACCCACGGCATACAGATTGACGAAATCCGTGGTGAAGACCGAACGGCTGAACTGCTCGGCAATTCCCTGTTCGTAAATGCCGTGGCCCGCCTCGTGCCAGACGGCAAAGAGACCGCCCGGCAGCCAGGTTTCGCGAAAGCGGCCGGTGATGCGCACGTCGGAGCGGGTAAAAGATATCTCGAATGGGTGGACGGTGTCGTCGAGGCGGCCACGACCGAAATCATAGCCAAAACGGGTCGCCATCGCGCTTGAAAAGGCGCGCTGCTGTTCGACCGGATAGGCACGGTCGAGGATCTCGTTGCGGACCTTCGCCTGCCTTGCCTCGTTGAGCAAAGGGATCAGCGCCCGCTGCAATTCGGCATATAGCTCCCTCAAACGAGACCAGTTCATTCCGGGCTCGTAGGTCGCGACCAGCGCATCATAGGGATGTTCGGCATATCCGATTGCGCCGGCAATCTCGCGCTGCATCTCCATCGTTCGCTCAAGAAAAAGCGCAAAGCTCTGGAAGTCGTTCGCGGCGCGCGCCTTGGCCCAGGCAGACTGGGCAACGGTCTTCAATTCTGCCGCAGCTGCAACGAGAGATGCCGGGATACGCGACAGCGTTCCGATCGCATCGGCAGCCTGCTCCACAGCAACGATCCGGATGTCCGCGGCCGGCACACCTTTCAGCTCGCCCCGAGCGCCCTCGATCGCGCGCTGCATCGTGTCGCCGGTCGCCAGATCGCGTGCCAGTCCGGCAAGGGTGGCAATCTGCTTCCCGCGCGCCTCAACACCGCCCGCGGGCATCATGGTCCGGGAATCCCAGGTCAGGAGATTTACCGCGCAGAGAATATCGTTGACCTTTGCGATTTCGGTTTCGAAGGCGGCGAAGCTCATGAAAATATCCTCTGAAATTAAATCGAAGCGTCGACCGCGCCGAAATCCGTCAGGTGGCAGGCGGCGCGATGCTCAGGCCCGCGCGACGTCAGCATTGGCCGCTCGACACGGCACCGGTCGAAGGTATGAGGGCAGCGACCGGCAAAGGGACAGCCGGGCGGCAGGTTTAGCGGGCTGGGCAGTTCGCCCCGCGTTGCGGCCGTACGGCTGCGATGGGCAGGATCGAGCTCCGGGGCAGCATCCAGAAGCGCCTTGGAATAGGGATGGCGCGGTGAGGTGAACAACGCCTCTGACGTGCTGATCTCCATCACCTGCCCGAGATACATGACGGCGACGCGATGCGATATATGCCGGACAAGACGCAGGTCATGGGCAACGAAGATGACCGTCAGATGCAGCTGTTCCTGCAGCTGCAGCAGGAGATTGACGACCTGCGCCTGCACGGAGACATCGAGCGCCGACACAAGCTCATCCGCAACGATGACATCGGGCTCGACGGCAAGCGCTCGTGCAATGCCGATACGCTGGCGTTGACCGCCGGAGAATTCGTGGGGGTAGCGCCCCGCTGCATCCTGCGGCAGACGCACGAGCTCCAGCAGTTCCGCTATCCGGTTCGGGATTTCGCCCTTCGGCCGCATCTTGTGAACGAACAGGGCCTCGCCGAGAATCTGGCTGACCGTCATTCGCGGATTGAGCGAGCTATACGGATCCTGGAAGATCATCTGGACCCGCCGGTTGAACAGGCGGCGTTCCGACGGCTTCAGATGGGAAATATCCTTCCCCTCGAAGCGGATGACACCGCCATCAGGATCAAGCAGGCGAACAAGGCAACGCGCCAGCGTGGACTTGCCGCAGCCGGACTCGCCGACGATCCCCAGCGTCTCGCCGCGGTAAACATCAAGGCTGACTTCGTTCAGGGCATGCACCGCCAAGGGCGGTTTGCCGGAAAGCCTGCGCATAAGTGAATCCGGGCCGGCAAAGCGCTTGGTGACGCCGTCGACGGAAATGATCGGGGTCGCGACGCTCATATGATTGCCTCCACGGCCGCGACCTGATCCTGGTGGAAACAGGCGACCATCCGACCTTCCCCGACCGCCGCGAGCGGCGGCCGTTCCCGGCGACATTCATCGGTCGCAAAGCTGCAGCGCGGATGGAAGGCGCATCCGGTCGGCAGCGCCGTCAGGCTGGGCGGCGTACCATCGATGGAATAAAGCATCGTGCGCGCAGCATTTCCCCGAGGAACCGAGCCCAGCAATCCGCGTGTATAGGGATGGCGCGGCTGCGCGAAGACCTCCGCAACGGTGCCCTTCTCCACAATACGGCCGGCATACATGACCGCCATGCGATCGCAGGTCCCGGCGACCACACCGAGATCATGGGTGACCAGAACCACGCTCATCGACAGGCGATCGCGCAGGTCCAGCAGCAATTTCAGGATCTGGTCCTGGATGGTCACATCGAGCGCCGTTGTCGGCTCGTCGGCCAGCAGCAATTTCGGCGAACAGGCAAGCGCAATGGCGATCATCGCGCGTTGACGCATGCCGCCGGAGAACTGGTGCGGATATTCCTCAAGGCGACGCTCGGCGGCCGGAATGCCGACGATATTCATCAATTCGAGCGCCCTCGCCCGCCGTTCCCGACGGTTCAGCGTGGTATGAGCGACGAGATTTTCCTCGATCTGCATCCCGACCGGCAAGACCGGGTTCAGTGCCGTCATCGGCTCCTGGAAAATCATCGCGATCTCGCTGCCGCGGATGCGCCGGAGCTGTTCATCCGGCATGCCGATAAGATCGCGCCCACGCCACTCGACATGGCCGCTTACATGGCCCGGTTCGCGGATAAGTCTCATGATCGAGCGCAGCGTCACGCTCTTGCCCGAGCCGGATTCGCCGACGAGGCCGACCACTTCGCCGGGAGCAACATCGAAATCGATGTCGGCTGCGGCGATCGCAGTGCCGCGAGACGTCTCGAAAGTGGTCGTCAGCCCGCGGACGGTGAGGCCGAGTTTTTCGTTCGCCACCACCGTCATCGACGCACCCTCAACAATTCAGCAATGCCGTCCCCTGCTAAGCTGAAACCAAGGCCGGTCAGGACGATGGCCACGCCGGGGAAGACGGAAATCCACCACGCGGTATTCATGTAGTTCTTGCCATCGGCGATCTGGACACCCCATTCCGCAGCCGGCGGCTGCGCGCCGAGGCCGAGATAGCCAAGGCTGGAGCCCAGAAGGATCGCAAGCGCCATATCGGTCATCCAGTAGACGATGGCGGGCGTGATCGCGTTCGGCAACAGGTGGCGGAAGACGATCCGCGCCGGTGTGTAACCCATGACGCGACCGGCATCGGCATAATCAAGCCGTTTCTGGACCTTGACCTCTGCCGCCACCAGCCGGGCATAGAACACCCAGCCGACGACACCCACGGCGATATACATGTTTCCAAGCCCGGGACCGAGCACCGACACAACCGCGATCACAAGCACGAGGAAGGGAAAGGTCAGGACCGCATCCACAATGCGGCCGAAGATGGCTTCGACGACCCCGCCGACATAGCCGACGAAGGCACCGACGAGCGTCCCGAAAATGAACGGGCCAAGGGTGGCAAAGATCGCAATCTGCATATCGATCGTATAGGCGTGGATCACACGGGACAGGACATCGCGTCCGAAACTGTCCGTGCCGAAAGGATGAGCCCAACTCGGTCCCTTCAGAAGCGCATTATAGTCGAATGCCACGGGATCATAGGGCGCAAAGAACGATGGGAAGAAGGCAAGCATCAGGCTGAGAAAGAGAATGATGCCGCCCGATATCAGCGTTCTCGGCATTCCCTTCAGGATGAACCGCCTCTTCTTGGTGGCTGCTTTTTCAACGACTGCAATGCTCATCGCGAAATCCTCGGGTCCAGCCAGGCCTGAACGATGTCTGTCACCAGGAAGGTCAGTGACACGAGAACGGCGAGTGCAATGGTCAGCCCCTGCAGGACCGGATAGTCGCGACCGTAGATGCTGTCGATCATCAGGCGCCCGGCGCCTGGGACGGCAAACACCGTTTCGGTGATCACGCCGCCGCCGAGCAGCGAACCGATCTGCAGGCCGAACAGCGTGATCGTCGAAATGAGTGCATTGCGCAGCACATGCCGAAACAGAATGATGCGCGTCCGCAGGCCCTTCGCCCGGGCAAAGTCAACATATTCGGCGTTGATCACTCCGATGATGGCTGCGCGCAAGTTGCGCATGAGGATCGCCGCGAGACTGACGGCAAGCGTCAAGGCGGGAAGAAAGAGGTGATAGAGCCTTGCACCAAAGGTGTCGCCATAGCCGCCGACGGGAAACCATTTCAGATTGGCGGCAAACAGCGTCAACAGCAGGATGCCGATATAAAAGACCGGCATGGAGAGGCCAACCTGAAAGACACCCCGGATCGCGGCATCCGGCGCCTGTTCGCGCTTCAGCGCCGCGATGAAGGCAAGCGGCACTGACAAAACCAGCGCAATCAGTGCCGCCAGCCCGATCAGCATCAGGGTTACGGGCAGCCGCTGCAGGATCAGGGTTGCGACAGGCACTTTCAGGCTGATGGAATCCCCAAGATCGCCGGTGAAGACACGACCGACGAAATAGAAGAATTGAATAATGATCGGCTTGTCGAGCCCGAGTTGCGCATTGATGCGAGCAACGTCGGCGTCACGCGCGCGGTCGCCAAGCATGGCGCTGGCGGGGTCGCCCGGCAACAATCGGATCAGAACGAAGGTGACGATCAATATGAAAATGATCGTCGGTATCATCTGCAGGATACGACGGATTACATAACTGAAAAGTGGCAAATCGCCGCTCCCGAACACACTGTGACGTCAAACTTCGGCGCGAGCGGGTTGAACCCGCCCGCGCCTGAAGTCGAAATCACTTCTCGATCCAAGTCTTGGTGAAGATGTTGTTGCCGAGCGGGATCTGCAGGAACCCGTGGACCTTTTTGCTCAGCGCGACCGGATAAGGGGTCTCATAGAGCGGCAGGAACGGGCCGTCGGCATTGTAGATCTCCTGGATGCGAGCATATTGATCGGCACGCTTCTTGGCATCGATCTCCTTCTGCGAAGCCTCGAAGAGCTTGTCGGCTTCCTCGCTCTTCCAGCCGCTGTGCAGGGCCTGGATGTTCGGAGAATAGACGAAGTAGGAGGCGATCTCGTTCGGGTCGGCGATGTCGTCGGTCCATGCCGATTCACGCATCGTGAACGTACCATCGCGATATTGCTGGGTGCGGCTCGGATTGTCGACCTGCTGCAGGTCGAGCTTGATGCCGATCGCGCCCCACATCTGCTGCAGCGCAGTTGCGATGCCGATTTCGTCCTGGTTGCCGGCAAGGACGAGCAGGCTCGTAGAGAAGCCCTTCTCGAAGCCGGCTTCCTTCATCAAGCCCTTCGCCTTGTCGAGATCATAGGGGAAGAGCGGCTTGTCGCCGGAATGCAGCGGGGTTGCCGTCGACATGAAGGAGGTCATCGGCGTGCCGACACCATGGGTCACGATCTGGATGATCGCGTCCTTGTTGGTGGCATAGTTCATCGCCTGGCGAACCTTGGCGTTTGACAGCGGATTGTCCTTGCCACCAAGCTGCGGGCGAACGTTGAGCGTAATGCCCTGGACGCGGGTCGAGGGATAGAGCTCCATGTTCAGGTTGCCGGCCGACTTCAGCTCGTCGACGCGCGAATAGGGGATGAACTCGGCGCCATCGAGCTCGCCCGAATTCAGCTTCAGGATACGCGTCGCGTCATCCGGGATGACTTCGAAATTGATGCCGTCGAGATAGGGCAGCGGCTTGCCGTCCTCACCCTTGCCCCAATAATAGGGGTTGCGAACCAGCTTCATTTCCGAGCCGCGGTTCCACGACTGCAGCATGAACGGACCGGAGCCGATCGGATGCTCGGCGAATGCCTTCGCCTTGTCAGCTTCAGTTGCGCCAGCCGCCGCCTCGAATGCCTTCTGCGGCATGATGCCGGTGTTGAAGACGGTCAGCGCCGTCAGGATCGCGGGATCGGTATGCTTCAGCTTAATAACGACGGTCTTGTCGCCCTGCGTCGTCACATCGTCGATCGAGCTGACGAGGAAGGTCCATTCGCCGTTGTCGGGCTTCGAAGCGCGCTTCAGGGACCAGGCCACGTCGGCCGGCGTGATCGGCGTGCCATCGGAGAACTTGATGCCGTCGCGCAGCGTCAGCGTGACGCTGAGGCCGTCGTCAGCGACTTTCCAATCGGTTGCAAGGCCGGCCTGAACGCCCTTGCCGTCGTCTGTCGGCAGGAGTAGCGTATCGTAAAGGTTGGACAGGACCCAGATATCGACGTTGGCGTCGTTGAGCACCGGCTCAAGGAAAAGACTGTCGGCGTAGCGACCGTAGGTAAGCGTGCCACCGCGCTCGACGGCGAAAGCCGAAATGCTAGTGCTCAGCAAAAGAGCTGTCGCGAAAGCTGCTTTGGTAAACGTCCTCATTGCATTCCCCTTGCTCTTATGAACGCATAAAGTGTTATTGTTGACTATAACGATTTCATGTGATTTTTTTACTGTCAACCGTTTTTTCATTAATTTCTGCGGGAGCAGATGGGCGGTTGACAGGCCGCTTTCTGCGCGGCACGATTAATTGTCATAATCTACTATAACAGCTAAAATCGAACGGGATTCATGGAGTTCTTCGTCGATCGCGAGTTGCCCGTGCCCTTGCGCACGCAGCTCCACGGCCTCATCGAATATGGAATTGCCTGCGGCGAGCTTACTCCCGGCGAGACGCTTCCGTCGGTACGCGAGCTTGCGGAGAAGATCGGCGTCGCGCCGATGACGGTCAGCCAGGTCTATGCCGATCTGAAGGCTGCGGGCCTGATCGATGCCAAACCGGGCTCCGGGACCTTCGTGACCGACAGCCTGCAATCCCGCTTGGCCGGACGCGCCGATGCGAGCGGCCTGCATCGCCATATCGATCAGTTGATCGACGAAAGCCGCACGCTCGGCATTCGCCCCGCCGAGCTCGTCTCGCTGGTCAGCGCCCGCGTCTTCTATCGCGACAGCATCGGCCCGCGCATCCGCATCGTCATGATCGGCCTGTTTCCGGAAGCGACGGCAAGCTATGCGCGTTTTATCGCAGCGCGGCTTGGACGGTCCGTCACCGTCGAGCCCCTGACCGTCTCGGCCATCGAGCGGGACGTAAATGCCAGGGCGCGAGCCAATTCGGCGGATCTCGCCGTCACCTTCGCCAACCGGCACCGCGAGGTGGCAGGGCTTGTTCCCAATACCAAGGTTGTCACCATCAGCTTCACGCCATCGGAAGAGACACGCCTGGCCCTGGCCTCGCTGGATTCCCTTGCGTCGATCGCTGTTGTGTCGCGCTTTCCGGATTTCCTGCCGATCATGAAGAGCGGCGTCCAGCGTTTCGCGCCCCATGTGAGCGAAATCTCAGCCGCAACACTCGAAACATCAGGGCTTGATGCGCTCATCGCGCGATCCAGCGTCGTGATCTATGCGTCGGGTGCCGAGAACATCGTTTCGCGCCTGCCGCCGGGGCTGCAGGCGATCGAATATCGTCACGCGCCGGACACGGCCGATATCGAGCGCGTCATCGTTCCCATCATCCGGGCAGCGGAGGAGCAGCTGCAACCATCGGACAAGCCCGCGGCCCGAGCCGCAGCCAATTCAGAGAAATAAAAACAGCGAATAGAGAGGACTATATCGTGAGAGTTTCCGAAGCAAACTGGCATCATATCGAGGCCTACCTGAAGAATGACGACCGCGCGATCCTGCCGCTCGGCAGCACGGAGCAGCATGCGCAGCTTTCGCTGTCGGTCGATTCCATCCTTTCGGAGCGCGTTGCGGCCGAGGCCGCAGAGCCGCTCGGCATCCCGGTCTTCCCTGTCGTCGCCTATGGCATCACGCCTTATTTCCTCTCCTACCCCGGCACGATCAGCCTGCGGCAAGAGACCTATATCGCCATCGTCCGCGACATCCTCGACGGACTAAAGCGCCAGGGCTTCCGCCGCATCCTCATCGTCAACGGCCACGGCGGCAATCAGCCGGCCGGCAGCCTTGCGATCGAATGGATGGCCGACAACCAGGATTGTGCCGTCAAGTTCCACAACTGGTGGAATTCTCCGAAGACCTTCGCGAAGGTGCAGGAAATCGACACGGTCGCCTCGCACGCATCCTGGATGGAGAATTTCCCCTGGACCCGCCTGCCCGGCGAAAAGCTGCCGACGCAGCAGAAGCCGATGATCGACCTTCCGCGCATGCGCGTCATGGGTCCTGATGCCGTGAAGGCCTATCTCGGCGACGGCAATTTCGGCGGCTACTACGAGCGTCCGGATGAAGAAATGCTGGCGATCTGGGATGTTGCGGTCAAGGAAACCCGCGCGCTTCTCGAAGGAGATTGGGCATGACCAATCCCATCATCATCTGGGGCGCCGGCGCAATCGGCGGAACGCTGGGCGCGGCCTTCATTCGGGCCGGCCATGAGGTGGTCTTCGTCGACAACGCCAAGGATCATGTCGACGCAATCAACGCGAAGGGTTTGAGGATCGATGGGCCGATCTTCCAGGACACCGTCAAAGCCAAGGCGTTCACGCCGGAAACTTTCGAAGGCGTCTATGAGCGCATGTTCCTTTGCGTGAAGGCACAGCACACCGAGGCTGCGGCCCAGGCTCTTGTCGAGCATCTGGCATCCGACGGCTACGTGGTGTCGGCTCAGAACGGTCTGAACGAGCCGGTGATCGGCCGCATTGTTGGCGATCATCGCGTCATCGGCTGCTTCGTCAATTTCGGTGCGGATTACCTGGAGCCGGGCGTCGTTCACTATAGCGGCCACGGCGCCGTTGTGGTCGGCGAACTCGATGGCAAGACGACTGACCGCATCGAGGACATCTACGCGCTGATGCACCAGTTCGAGCCCAAGGCCGTGCTTACCGACAACATCTGGGGTTATCTCTGGGGCAAGCTCATCTACGGCGCCCTGCTCTTTGGCACCGCCCTCACCAACGACAGCATCGCCGACGTATTCGCCAACCAGGCCTATCGGCCGGTGCTGACGCGGCTTGCCCACGAAGTCGGCACGGTCGCCGCCGCCAACAATATCGCAACGCAGGCTTTTGACGGTTTCGACCCTGCTGCCTTTGCACCGACCGCGCCTGCTTCCGAGACCGCACGCTCCTTCGACGAGATGGTCGTGCATAACCGGAAATCGCTGAAATCCCATTCCGGCATCTGGCGCGATCTTGCAATTCGCAAGCGCCGGACAGAGGTGGACGCGCAGGTGCTGCCTGTCGTCGAAATCGGACATTCGCTTGGAATACCGACACCTATCGCTGCCCAGGTCGTGAAAATGATCCATGAGATCGAGGACGGCAAGCGACCGCTCGATCTCGCAAATCTCGACGAGCTTGCGAGGACTGCGGCATGAATATCGACTTCGACGGCAAAACCGTCATCGTAACAGGCGCAGCCCACGGTTTCGGCCGCGCCATCGCGCAGGGCTTTGCCGAGCGTGGTGCTAACGTGCACGTCTGCGACGTCAACGAAACTGGGCTTCTCGAAACGGTCAATCTCTGCGGCGCCAAGACGACAGCCCATATTCTAGACGTCGGCAGCCGTACCTCGGTGCAGGAGACGGTTGCAGCGATCGAAGCCTCCTCCGGCGCGGTCGATGTCCTCGTCAACAATGCCGGCGGCGTTCGCGGCCAGGTGGGTCGTCCGATCGAGGATATTTCCGAAGAGGATTGGCAGACCATCTTCGACGTCAATCTTTCCGGTGCCTTTTTCATGTCCCAGGCGGTAGCGCCAGGCATGAAGCAGAAAAAGGCCGGACGCATTATCAATATCTCGAGTGGCGCAGGTCTCGGCATTTCGCTCACGGGTATCCAGGCCTATGCCAGCGCCAAGGCCGGGCAGATCGGTCTGACACGGCAGCTCGCTCACGAGCTTGGCCCGTGGAACATCACGGTCAACAACGTCGCGCCCGGCTTTGTCCTTTCGAACCCGACGACGGAGCGACAGTGGGAAGCGATGGGTCAGGAGGGCCAGGCAAAGCTCCTGCAGAATATCGCGCTGAAGCGCCTCGGCGCGCCTGAAGACATTGCCGGCATGGTTATGTTCTTCGCCTCGGATTATGCCGGCTGGATTTCCGGCCAGGTCATCAGCGTGGACGGTGGCAAATGAGCAAGGTTCAGGCCTATCTCGATGAGCATTTCGATGCGGGGCTGGAGGACCTCAAAGCCTTCTGCCGCATCCCGAGCGTCAGCACCGACCCCGCCTATGCCGAGGGCATTGCCGCTGCGGCCAATTTCGTTGCGGAACGGTTGGCGAAGGCAGGCTTTTCCGGCGTCAAGCAGCTGGAAACCGGGGGACATCCCGCCGTCTATGGCGAGATCATCAGCGACCCCGCGCTTCCGACCTTTCTTGTCTACGGACATTACGACGTTCAGCCGCCGGATCCGCTCGACAAATGGAAGACGCCCGCCTTCGAGCCGGATGAGCGCGACGGTCGTCTCTATGCGCGCGGCGTATCTGATGACAAGGGACCTTTGCTGATCCCGATCCTGGCCGCCGAAGCCTTCATGCAGACCGAGGGCCGGATGCCGGTCAATCTCAAGGTCCTGATCGAAGGGGAGGAGGAATCCGGCAGCCCTCACTTCGACGGTACTCTCCAGAAATATCGGGACCTCCTTGCCTGCGACATGGTCATTTCCGCCGATGGCGCCATGTGGCGGCCTGATCGTCCGTCGATGACGGTGGCGAGCCGGGGCCTCGCCGCCTTCGAGGTCACGGTAACGGGTGCGTCGAAGGATCTGCATTCCGGCCGTCATGGCGGTAGCGCACCGAATCCGATCGCAGCATTAGCTGCATTGATCGCATCCATGCATGGCCCCGACGGGCGCGTGAGTGTCGAGGGTTTTCTGGACGGCACAAGTCCGCCGGATGCCCGCATCATAGCCGCGATCGAAGCCGCAAAATTCGATGCCGATGCCTATTACCGCGAGATCGGCTCGGCCAAGCCCGACCCGATCGACAACGGCCGCGACCTGTTGATCCGGCAGTGGCTGGAGCCGACGCTGGAATTCAACGGGATTTCCGGCGGCTATCAGGGGAAAGGCACGAAGACTGTTATTCCGACCTATGCCAGCGTCAAGATTACCTGCCGATTGATCGCCGGACAGAAGCCCGACCATATCGAGGAGGTCCTAAACCGGCACCTGCAGGAACGCTTGCCGGCCGGTTTCTCTCTCGATGTTCATCGCCATGGCCCCGGCAGCGAGGCTTTCTTCGTCGATCCTGACCTGCCCGCACTTGAGGTCGCCGAAGGCGTCCTGTCGGAACTTCTGGGCCAGCCACCGCTGCGTGTTGCCATGGGCGCGACCATTCCGATCGGCGCTTCCTTCCGCAAGCATCTCGGCCGGGAAGCGATCTTCTTCTCCTTTTCGACATCGGACGAAGATTATCATGCACCCAACGAGTTCTTCCGGCTTGCGAATTTTCGCCTCGGACTTACCGCGTGGGCAATGCTTCTTCAGCGTCTTTCGGATGTGAGGGCTTCGTAATCCGCCGGAATGATCGGCCCTGCATCGCCTGCAGGGCCGCTGTTTGCGATCAACAGGGAACTTCGGAAGGGGACAGGCGTTTCTAGCCGGGTGTCATATTTCGACGCAGGCGCAGTGGATATTTACTCACCGTAAAGCTTTTCGTGCGGTCCGATTGGACGGCAATTTGATGACATTGCAGAAAGCCGGTTGCCTCACCTCAAATTCGGTCGACGGCAGGGAAAGACCTCGGTCGGCGGACCAATAGGCAAGGGGCCGAGGTCTTCTTTATAATTGCCTAAAGATCAGCGATCGCCCATTAAGCGGCCTGATCGATTAATGTAATCGACACAATCAATTGGACAGATCAAAGCCGCGGCAGCTACTGTCGCCGGACCGTTCGACGGGCGACCATGTTCGATGAAGAATGGGAGGAGAAATCATGAAATATACACGTCTCGGCAAGACCGGCCTCGAAGTCAGCCGCATCTGCTTCGGCTGCATGTCCTTCGGCAAAGTGACGGAGGAACGGCCTTGGGTCCTCGGCCTCGCTGAAGCGCGCCCAATGTATCGGCGCGCCTGGGATGCCGGCATCAATTTCTTCGACACCGCCAATGTCTACGCCCAGGGAACCAGCGAGGAAATCACCGGCCAGATCATCAAGGAATTGGCCCCGCGTGAAGAGATCGTACTGGCGACCAAGGTCTTCGGCCGCATGCGACCCGGCCCGAACGGCCAGGGGCTTTCGCGAGCAGCCATCCTCAGCGAAATCGACAATAGCCTGCGCCGGCTCGGCACGGACTATGTCGATCTCTACCAGATCCACCGCTTCGATCCTTTCACCCCGGTCGAAGAAACGATGGAGGCCCTGAACGACGTCGTTCGATCAGGCAAGGCGCGCTATATCGGCGCCTCCTCCATGTGGGCGTGGCAGTTCGCAAAGCTGCAGCACGCAGCCGACAGTAACGGCTGGACCCGCTTCGTCTCGATGCAGGATCAGTTGAGCCTCGTCTACCGGGAAGAAGAACGCGAGATGCTGCCGCTCTGCCTGAACCAGGGCATCGGGATCCTCCCCTGGAGCCCCCTCGGCGGCGGCAAGCTGACGCGCCCATGGGGCACTGAAACCAAGCGCGCCACCACGGACCGCTATAATAAGACCATGTATGAAAACACCGCGGGTGGGGCCCCGGAGATCGTCGCGGCGGTCGAGACCGTTGCCAAAAAAAGAAGTGTTTCCATGGCGCAGGTGGCGCTCGCCTGGGTGCTGCAAAAGAATGGGGTGACATCTCCCATCATCGGGGCGAGCAAACTCGGCCATGTCGAAGACGCCATTGCCGCTGTGGATCTGACGCTTTCCGCTGACGAGATCGCTTCCCTGGAGGCGCCATATACGCCGATCCAGGTCAACGGGTTCTGAAATCGAGGCATGCGCAATCGCATACTGCATATGCGGCTTGCCATTCAAACAGAAAGAGAGAATGGATTGGAAAATCCTTTCTCTCTTTCCAATTTTCCGGCCCCGGTTCGGGCCGGCCATTCATCAGGGGAACGCCCCAGGAGAAGACATGACGACACCATCGCTCAAAATTTCCGATCTCGCCGGCAAGGCGGTGCTGATAACAGGCGCATCGACCGGCATCGGGGCAGCGCTGGCCCGCGCATTCGCCGCGCAGGGCGCCCTAGTCGGCCTGCATTATAATTCGAGCGTCGATGCCGCCGAGAAGCTGGCCGCCGAAATCCGCGACGCCGACGGCACGGTTTTCCTGACGCGTGGCGATGCCTCGCGTTCGGGTGAAATGGTGCGTGTGGTCGAAGAAACCGCCGCTCATTTCGGCCATCTCGAGGGTCTGATCAACAATGCCGGTGGCATGGTTGCGCGCGTCCCCTACCAGGAAGCAACCGACGGCAGCTATGACGCCGTCATGGATCTCAACGCGCGGTCGGTGATTGCGGCGTCGACAGCAGCGATCCCGCACCTCAAGGTCAGCGGTGGCTTCATTATCAACACCACCTCCATTGCTGCCCGCAACGGCGCGAGCAACGGAGCCGGTCTCTATGGCTCCTCCAAGGCATTTGTCGCGAACGTGACCCGCGGCATGGCAAAGGAACTGATCCCCTTCGGCATCCGCGTCAATGCCGTCGCACCTGGCGTTATCGAAACGCCCTTCCATGAGCGCTATTCGACCCAGGCGCAGCTTGCCGCCCAGCTCGCAACGATCCCGCAAGGTCGGCTTGGCACCGCCGAAGACTGCGTCGGTGCATACCTGTTCCTGGCTTCGTCCGCGCTCTCCGGCTACATGATCGGCCAGACGCTGGAGGTCAATGGTGGCCAGCTGATGCCCTGACGAACTGTTCTCGCGCCAATCGCACGGGCCAAGTTGCAGACCATAACATTGGGAGATTTCGACCATGAGCAAGCGTATCGTCTTCACCGGCGGCAGCGGCAAGGCTGGCCGTCACGTCGTGCCCTACCTGCTGGACAAGGGCCACGAGGTCTTCAACCTTGACCTCGTTCCGCTGAACCATCCCGGCGTCAACACGCTGATCACCGACCTGACAGACAGCGGCCAGACCTTCAACGCACTCTCCATGCACTTCGACTTCAAGGGATTGGAGACGGGCAAAGGCCCCGCCCCCGTAGACGCCGTCGTGCATTTTGCTGCCGTTCCGCGCATCCTCATCCGGCCCGACAACACGACTTTCCAGGCCAATGTCGCATCTACCTACAACGTCATCGAGGCTGCGGTGAAGCTTGGCATCCGCAAGGTGATAATTGCTTCAAGCGAAACCACCTACGGCGTCTGCTTTGCGGAAGGCGATAAGGATTTCCACACCTTCCCGCTCGAGGAAGACTATGACGTCGATCCGATGGACAGTTACGGTCTCTCGAAAGTCGTCAACGAAAAGACGGCTCGTGCCTTCGCCATGCGGACGGGCGCCGATATCTATGCGCTGCGCATCGGCAACGTCATCGAACCGCATGAATATGATCGTTTCCCGGCATTCGTCGCGGACCCGCCATCCCGCAAGCGCAACGCCTGGAGCTATATCGACGCCCGGGACCTCGGCCAGATCGTCCACCTCTGCGTGGAGAAGGATGGTCTCGGCTATCAGGTGTTCAATGCCGTGAACGATACGATCACCGCCAACGAACCGACGCGTGACTTCCTGAAGCGTTGGGCGCCGAACACGCCAGTTCATCGCGAACTTGGTGAATACGAAGCCCCCATCGCCAACAAGAAAATTCGCGAAGTGCTGGGCTTCAAGGAAGAGCACAACTGGCGCAACTACGTCCCCAAGACCTGATGTAACACTTGGCCGTCAGGACGTCTGAAAGCGTCCGGCGCCGAGCAAGAGGTCCAGAAACGCCTTGGGCGCCCGATCGGCGGGCGCCTGTTCTGCCTCGCCGTGGGACGCGCAGGCAATCACCAGTTCCCAGCAGATTTCCGGTTCCGCAAGCCGGGCAATGCCGAGCGAAGGATGCTGCTCTTCCGCCACAACTTCGGGAACAAGAGCAACGCCGAGACCACGAGCGACCAATTCCAATTGCGTGTCGAGATCGCTGACCTCAAACGCGATTCGCCGCTCGATTCCCGCTTCATTGAAGCCACGGTCCACGAGCTGGCGCGTTCCCCAGGCCGGCTCGAAATCCACGAACGGCTCATTGGCAAAAGCCGAGAGGGGAACATTCTCGCGGCCGGCCAGGGGGTGGTCGGGCGGACATACCGCCACGAGGGCCTCGCAAGCGATCATGGTCGTCGCGATGCCGACCGGTGGATCGCAGAGCGGCACGATGGCAAGGTCAAGCCGGCCACTGCGGACCTTGTCGAGAAGATGCGACGAACTGCCTTGGCAGAGCCGCACCTCGATGCCGGGATAAAGCCCGTGAAACGAGGCAAGCAGAGACGGCAGATCAAGAAAAGCGGGCAGGCTCTGGACGGTGCCGATACTCAGCGTTCCACGATTGAGCCCCTGTATAGCCGTCACCGCATCGCGGGCATCGCGCACCGCATCAAGCGCAATACGCGCCTTGTCGAGGAACGCGCGGCCGACAGAGGTCAGCCGAACCTGTCGCGTGCTGCGAACGAAGAGTTTTGCCTCCAGTTCCTCCTCCAGCGCCCTGATCGAACTGGAAAGCGCGGACTGGACGACATTTACCCGCTGGGCAGCCCGGGTAAAGTGCTGCTCTTCGGCAACCGCCACGAAATGCTGTAACTGCCTCAATTCCACGAACGCGCCCCTTTATTCAGCAATTGTGGCGATCAATAACATCGTCCCGTTCGGTTTCAAAGATAATGCTCTTTCCGAAGGTTACATTGCCGCCATGGTGTTGCGGCAAGCTTGCCTCTCGATCTGCTCGAAATGATCGGTTAGCATCGCCAGAAATTCCGAGGTATCCAGCTATGTCCGTTCGTCCCCCGCAATCGTTCCGGCAGTTCTCAGCCGATGGTGGATTCAACGTTCTCGAATACGAACTCCTGTCGGAGCGCGCGAGTTCTCTTGGACGCAATGGACTAAAGGTGGAGAACGCGCTGGCTGCCTTGGCCGCATGGAATGCGGACCGGTCTACCGCTGCGCAGCGCGAAGCCCTCGTGAACGACGCCTCGGACGCGGTTTGGGCCTTCTTCATCCAGAGGGAAATTTGCGGCCTGCGAAATGGCCGCGATGTGATCCAGCGCTATCGGATTCCAAATGAAGTGATTGCCAAGGTGGGATCGGTGCGCAAGCAACCGGACTGATCTCAAAATCGCAAGCTGCTTCGGCGAAAGGCTGCCTCAGAGCGGCGAGCAACCTCCCCTAAAGGTATGTATGCCCAACATTAAACATCTGTAATTTCTTAATTTTCGGCAATCTGAATATAACTTACATTTAATTTGCAAATAGATTTCGATCTATTCATATTATTCTCAAGAGATCGTTACAGAACAAACGTACAAAAGAGGAAATCACCCTCACTTGTACGATAGATACTCGACATCAGAAAACATAACTTCAATCCTGGCAGTATAAACTCCTGGATCGTGAGTAACTGTGCCGCCAGCCCACCGCTCTCAAGGGACTAGAAATATGTCAAACATTCTTCGAAACCGTCGTACAGCCGCGCTCGTAGGGGCTGCCATCATTGCAGGATCCGTTTCCCTGCCCTTCGCAATCGATGCCTTCGCAGCTCCGGCGGAAGTCAGCAATCCAGTCGCATCCAGCGGTTCGTTCGCGTCGGTTGTCGACGCCGACAAGCCGGCAGTGGTCACGATTACCACAACCCTGAAGCCGACCAATGTCAGCGACGACGAAAACGGCAGCCCGATGGACGAGCAATTCAGGCAGTTCTTCGAAAATCAGGGCATTCCGGTGCCGGGCCAAGGCCAGGGCCAAAGCTCTCCGCGTCATTCGGCCGGCGAAGCCCTCGGTTCGGGCTTCATCCTCAGCTCCGATGGCGTGATCGTAACGAACAACCACGTCATCCAGAACGGCAAGGACATCAAGGTCACGCTAGACGACGGGACCGAGCTTCCCGCCAAGCTGCTTGGAGCAGACGCCAAGTCGGATCTCGCGGTGCTGAAGGTAGAGGCCGGAAAGCAGCTCCCGACGATCGCCTGGGGCGACTCCTCGAAACTGAAGCTCGGTGACCAGATCCTTGCGATCGGCAATCCGTTTGGTATTGGCACCACGGTAACGGCGGGCATCGTGTCGGCCCGTGGCCGCGATCTGCATAGCGGTCCCTATGACGACTTCATCCAGATCGACGCCCCGATCAATCATGGCAACTCCGGTGGCCCTCTCGTTGACCGCGACGGCAATGTCGTCGGCATCAACACCGCGATCTACTCGCCGAACGGCGGCAGCGTCGGTGTCGGCTTCGCCATCCCCTCTGACGAGGCAAAGGCAATCGTTGCCAAGCTCCAGAAGAACGGCTCGATCGACCATGGCTATCTCGGTGTCCAGATCCAGCCGGTAACTCAGGATGTCGCCGACGCGGTTGGCCTGTCCAAGGCCGAAGGCGCGCTTGTCGCCGCAGTAACCGACGGGACGGCAGCCGCACATGCCGGCCTGAAGGCAGGCGATATCGTCACCGGCGTTGGCAGCGAGGCCGTGAAGAGCCCCAAGGATCTGTCGCGTCTCGTGGCTGACCTGTCGCCTGGTGCAGAAGAGAAGATGAGCATCGTTCGCGACGGTAAGGCTATGGACCTGAATGTTACGATCGGCGGCAACGATGACAGCAAGCTTCAGACAGCCGACGCCAAGGGCGGTGACATGAAGCAGTCAGGGCCGAGCATTGGCGTGGCGCTCGCCGACCTCACCGCTGAGGCAAAGGCTCAGCTCAACCTGCCGGACAACGCAACGGGCGCTGTCGTCGCCGAGGTGAACCCGGACAAGACTGCAGCCGCCGCCGGCATCCAGACGGGTGACGTCATCGTGTCCGTGAACGGAAAGGCTGTTCAGGATGCTCGTCAGGTTAAACTCGCTGTGGCAGATGCTGCAAAATCGGGCCGAAAGTCCGTGCTCCTGCTGATCGAACGCGGCGAAAACAAGTCGTTCGTAGCGGTCCCCTTCTCCGCCGCTTAAGGGCGCGATCGCTGCGACGCTAGGGCCCCAGGATGTTTCGTCCTGGGGCCTTTTTTTGTAAATTCAGCGTATTCCCGCGCGTGCCCGCGGACGCATATCATTGCGCTCATGGGCAAAGACAGCCGCAGGCAGAGGCGGAAGTCCGCGGATGATGTCCGCGCCCTTCTCGCCGACCATGATCGTCGGCGCGTTGGTGTTGCACGACGGAACCCGTGGCATGACGGAGGAGTCGCAGACACGCAGACCTTCCAGACCATGCACCTTCAGATCAAGGCCGACGACGGCATCAGGACCAGTACCCATCTTGCAGGTCCCGACAGGATGATGGTCGGTCTTTGCATTGGCGCATCCATAATCGAAAAGCTGCTCGTCGGTGACAACCTTCGGACCTGGGAGTCGCTCCGCCAGCACAAACGGCTTCAACGCTTGCTGCTGCATGATCTCCCGCGCGATCTTCAGGCCCTCGATCGACATCGTCCTGTCGTGCGGATCGGACCAGTAATTGGGATCGATCAGCGGTGCAGCCGTCGGATCTGATGAAGCCAGCCTCACCGTTCCGCGCGAACGGGGATGCAGGTAGGCGGAATTCAAGGTAACGCCGGCATTTTTCAGTTTTTCCACGCCGGCCTCGATCCCGGAACCGAGACCGAGATGGAACTGGATATCCGGAGAGCGTGCATCGGGGTCCGCATACCAGAAGCCGCCGGTCTCGAAGAGCGACGAGGCGACAGGACCGCTGCGAAACAGGATATATTCGAGACCGGCCCAAACGGTCCGGTGAAGCTTTGCGACACCGTCATACGTGTGATCGCCCGTGCATTCGGAAATAACGAAGAGATCGAGATGGTCCTGAAGGTTTCCGCCGACGCCGGCGAGATCGTGGAGAACCTTTACGCCGACCGATTTCAGATGATCCGCAGGGCCGATTCCCGATTGCAGAAGGAGCTTTGGGGACCCGATCGCGCCTGATGTCACCAACACCTCCCGCTCTGCTCGCACGATCTCAGAGCCTTTTTCGGTGACAATTTCCACGCCTGTCGCACGATTTCCTTCGAGCACGATCCGCGCGACCCGAGCCCCCGTTCTGATCCTGAGGTTCTTTCGGTCCTTGATCGGAGAAAGGTAGGCCAGAGATGCCGATGATCTGCGCCGATTGCGCTGGGTCAGCTGATAGAAGCCGACGCCGGCCTGCTGCCGACCGTTGAAGTCGTGATTGTGAGGGATGCCAAGTTCCTGCCCCGCCCGGATATAGGCATCGCAGATCGGCAACGCGGATACCGGCATTGAAACGCCGAGAGGGCCGCCATAGGAATGGTAATCGTCGGCGAAGCGCTGATTGTCCTCGGCGCGCTTGAAGTATGGCAGTATGGAGCGATAGTCCCAGCCTTCGCAGCCGTCCTCCGAAGCCCAGAGATCGTAATCTACGGCATTTCCGCGTGTATAGAGCTGCGCATTGATCGACGATCCGCCGCCAATGACCTTGGCCTGGGTATAGCGCAGCACCCTTCCCTTCATATTTTTCTGAGGAACGGTCTCCCAGCCCCAGCTTGCCAGGCCCTTTGTCATCTTCGCGAAACCGGCCGGCATGTGGAACAACGGATTCCAGTCGCGACCACCGGCCTCAAGCAACAGGACATTGACATTGGGGTCTTCGCTCAACCTGTTGGCCAGAACGCAGCCTGCAGGACCCGCACCCGTTATGATGTAATCGAATCTCATTGTCTCCACCCTGTCACAAGCGCGGTATCGAAAGACCACCGTCGGCGTTGATCACCGTGCCGGTCGCAAAAGCAAAGCTGCCGCTGGCAAGCGCTGTGCAAATCCTGCCGATATCCTCGGCGTCGCCCCAGCGTTTCATAGGAACCAGGCCGCCTTCGATCAGCGCGTCGTATTTGGACGCGACGCCCGCCGTCATGTCCGTGCGAACGATCCCCGGCCGCACCTCGAAAACGGAAATGCCTGACTCTGCCAATCGCAGCGCAAGCCCCTGCGAAAACGCTGAAAGGCCTGCCTTGCTTATGCAATAGTCCAGGCGCTCCGGCGAACTGGCCTCGGCAGATACGGAAGTAATGTTGATGACGGAACGGGGATGCGGCGGCACAGCACCCGATACCAGCATCGCCTTGACCACCGCCTGCGTGAAGAAGACCGTGCCTCTGAGGTTTGTCGACATGACAATGTCGAAATTTTCTGGTGCAAGCCCGAGGAAATCTCCCCGCACAACGGCTCCCACGCCGGCATTATTCACCAGAGTGTCAATCCGCCCGAATTTGCGAAGCACGGCATGCGCTGTTTCCTCATGTTTCTCGACAGCACGGATATCGGCCTGGAGATAGACGACTTCCGCACCCAACTCTTTGATGCTGACGACCGCGCCTTCGGCGGCATCAACGTCGTCGACACCGGTGATCGCAATATTGTATCCGGCCCTGGCCATCGCTGTGGCGACCCCAAAGCCAATGCCGCGTCGACCGCCGGTCACGACGGCGACGGGCTTTTCACTCATCTCTCCCATGCCCTCATATCCTTCGATGCCCGAGGCACATAGCGTATGCCCCGAGCCGCCCTCCCCGGCGTGCTGTTTCTATCCGCGGCTGTCGGCGGCCTGCGGCATCCACCAACCCGTGCGGGCGCCGATATGCATATTGAGCGTCTTTGTCTCGGTGTAATCCTCAACCGCATGGCGACCGAGTTCACGGCCGAGGCCGGACTGCTTGTATCCGCCGAACGGAAGCTCGGACGCACCATCCATGAAGGTGTTCATCCAGACAGTCCCGGCCCGAACCTTTCGCCCGATCGTCAGGCAGGTATCGAAATCACGGCTCCAGACACCTGCAGAAAGGCCGTAGTCGACCGAATTTGCGATCTCGACGGCCTCTGCGGTCGTCTCGAATGTCAGAACCGAGAGAACCGGCCCGAAGACTTCTTCACGCGCGACCGCCATATCGGGCATCACGCCTGATAGGATGGTCGGCGCCATGAACTGACCCATGCCGAGATCCAGGGTTTCCCCGCCATGCGCCACTTCGACGCCCTTGTCTTTCGCGCCGGCAATGTAGGCGGCAACCTTCTCGAGATGCTGCGGAGTGATCATCGCGCCGACCTGGGTCGTCGGATCAAGCGGATCACCAACCTTGACACCCCTCGCCAGTTCCGAGACGCGGCTCACCACGTCCTTGGCGATGCTCTTGTGAAGGATGAGCCGCGAACCTGCATTGCAGCACTCGCCGGCATTGAAATAGGCGCCGAACACCGCGGCATCGATGAACGCTTCGAGATCGGCATCTGGGAAGACGATCTGCGGGTTCTTGCCGCCCAGCTCCAGCGAGACTTTCTTCAATGTCTGCGCCGCATTTGTCATCGTCAGCTTTCCGACGCCGGTAGAGCCGGTGAAGGAGACCATGTCCACCTGCGGGTGGGATGTTATGACGGCTCCCACCTCGGGGCCGGTGCCCGTCACGATGTTGACGACGCCATCAGGAACCCCCGCCTCCTGCAGGATCTCGCCCAGCACCAGCGTCGATCCGGACGTCAACTCCGACGGCTTCACCACGGTCGTACAGCCCGCTGCCAAGGCAAAGGGAAGCTTCTGGCCGACAATCAGGAACGGAAAATTCCATGGGGTGATGATGGAGACGACGCCGATGGCTTCGCGAAGAACGACGCCGAGCGTAGCTTCGCCCAGCGTATTGTAGCTCTCGCCGTGGAGGTCGCGTGCGAGCGCTGCCGCGTAGCGCCATATGTCGACGGAGCCGGCGATCTCGCCTTTCACTTGGCTGATCGGCTTTCCCGCTTCGATCGCATCCAGATAGGCCAACTCCTCCGATCGGGCGGCAATGAGATCGGCAGCCTTCAAGAGGATTCTGGAGCGCTCCGATCCGGTCATGCGCGGCCAGGGTCCGTTATCAAAGGCGTTTCGGGCAGCGGAGATGGCCCGTTCCGCATCAGCCTTGGAACCTGCCTGGAAGCTGCTGACGACAACACCATGGCTTGGCGCAACGCGTTCAATCGGGTCCGCGCTGGCGGAGACCCACTCACCACCGATCAGCATCTTGAAATGGCGAGCCTTGTGGTCGCTCAGCGCCCTTGGATTCACTAGAACCGTCATTACCATCCTCCCTCGAAATTTGCGGCACGTTTCTCGCTGAATGCGGCAACGCCTTCCCTAAGGTCCGCGGTCTTGGCGACAAGGATCGATCCCAGCGCTTCGACGGCTGATCCGTTATCCTCGCCACTCGCCGAGGCAATCATGAGCTTTACGATCTCAAGTGCCGCCGGTCCTCGCAATGCCACCCGTTTCGCGTAGTTCCTGGCTGCTTCGAGAGCGCCGCCGGTTGGCGAGACGATGTCGACAAGGCCGAGCAGGCGGGCTTCCTCGGCCGTGAACACCTCGCCACCGAGCGCCATGCGGCGGACGACCTGGGCACCGAACCTCTTCACCAGACGTTGCGTGCCGGACCAGCCGGGCACCATTCCGAGTCCCGTCTCCGGCAATCCGATCTTGATCTGCCCTTCCCCAATCCGGATGTCGGCAAGACCGGCGAGTTCAAGGCCACCACCGAGGGCATGGCCGTTGAGTGCGGCAATCAGAGGCACGCGCAGCGTTGCCAGCCGCTCGAAGACGCGATGCCCATAACGCACCCACGCATGCCCGAACTCCTGCGCTTCCATTCCGCCCCATGCCTTGATATCTCCGCCGGCCGAAAAGGCTCTTCCCTCGCCGGTGAGAATTGCGACGCGAACGACCGGATTGGCTTCGACTTCGTCTGCCGCCGCCGAAAGAGACTTGAGCATGTCGAGGTCTAGCGCATTCAGCTTGTCGGGCCGCGAGACGGTCAGGACTGCAATGTGATCCTCGATCTCGACCCGGACGGTTCCCTCAGCCATTGAAACTTCCCTCCAGAGCACGCGCGGGCTTAGTCGGCAGGGAGAGGCCGATAAGGCCCTCGGCAAAAAGCCTAACATCCATGAGCTTGAGATTGTCGGCTACGATCAATGGGAATTCCGCCTGATCCAGGACCTGCGTCTGCAGGTCGACACCCGGCGCTACTTCCGTAAGCGTGATGCCATCCCCGGTGAGCTTCATGACGCAACGTTCGGTGACATAGGTAATGTCCTGGCCTTGCTCGATCGCACGGCGACCAGAGAAAGTGACGTGCTCGACCTCGTTCACCAGTTTCTTCAGCTTGCCCTCCTTCTCGACGATCAGCTTGCCGTCGGCGATCGCGAGCTTTGCGCCGGCATTGAACATGCCGGAGAAGACGATCTTTCTTGCCCGCGCCGTAATGTCGACAAAGCCGCCGGCCCCAGCAGTCACATGCGGCCGAAAGGACAATTTCGATACGTTGACGGAACCATCGCGGCCGATCTCGAGGAAGGAGAGCAGCGACGCGTCGAAACCGGCACCCTGGAAGTAAGTGAACTGATAGGGCGAAGGCATGAACGCGTCAGCATTGGAAGCACAGCCGAAGGCGAAATCCAGCAGTGGAACGCCGCCCACAGCACCCTGTTCGATCACCCATGTCACGGCACCATGCAGCCCCTCCTCCATCAGGATTCGCGGGACGTTCGCCGAAATGCCGAAGCCCAGGTTAACGCAGCTGTTTGCCTGCAATTCCTGTGCGACACGCCGTGCGATCACCTTCTGAATATTGAATTCGGGCACCCGGAAGGTCTCGAGCGGACGAAAAATCTCGCCTGAGATCGCAGGATCATAAAGGGTTTGCGTCGTCTGCTTCTGATCAGGGTCGACCACAACATAGTCAACCAGCATCCCCGGAACCCGGACATCGTGCGGTTTCAGCGAGCCCTGCTTGGTAATGCGCTTGACCTGGGCAATGACAATTCCGCCGTTGTTACGGGCAGCAAGCGCCTGGTCGAGGCCGCCGAGATAGGCGCCCTCGTGCTCATAGGTAAGATTGCCGCGTTCGTCGGCAGTGGTCGCCCGTATGATCGTCACCTGTGGAATGATCGCGGGGAAATAAAGCCATTCCTCTCCCTCGAACGAAACGCGCTTCACGACAGGCTCTTCGCCCGCCGCTGCGTTCATCGCGCAGCCCTGGCGCTTCGGATCGACGAACGTATCGAGGCCGATCCTCGTCAGCACGCCCGGTCGCTTCGCTGCGGCTTCGCGGTGCATGTCGAACATGATGCCCGACGGGATATTGTAGGCCGGGATCTCGTTGTTCGTTATCATCTGCCAGATCAGCGGCGGTTCTGACGTCGATGGCCCAGAGGGATAGGAGCCACCGAGGATGCGCTTTAGTAAGCCCTTCTTCGCGATGTAATCGACACCCCTAATGCCGCTCATATCACCCGCGGCAATAGGGTGAAGCGTCGTGATGTCCCTTGGATGCCCCGTCGCGTCGAAGCGTTCGCCGATTGCGCTGAGCATGAGGTCGGGGCAGCCGAGGCCGCTGGAGGACGAGACCGAGACGATCGCGCCATCAGGTATCAGGGCTGCCGCTTCGGTCGGGGTGATGTGTTTGCTCATCTCTTGCTCAAATTCCCGTTTCACTTTTCAGCGCCGCACCGCTGCGGCAGCGTTTCCAGATCATAGGATCGCTCGTGAGAGATTGATCCGTCCCCGCGCGCTGCTCGCCGTTCCGCCGCAGAGTCACGCCAACTTCCTCTCCGACTGCTTCTGTTTGGCGCCGCAGCTCTCTCGGATGACGAGCCGGACTGAATTGACGATCGATTCCGCATCGGCCTTGCCGGCATTGATCTGCTTCAGCAGCAGCTGGGCCGCGCGCCTGCCCATGCCCTGCGGATCGACCGATATCGTCGTGAGAGCCGGAACTGCGGTCTTTGCCTCGATGACATCGTCAAACCCGACGACCGCGAAATCGCGGCCGGGTTCCATTCTGCGTGCACGCAACCCGTCACAGACGCCGAAGGCAACCGCGTCGTTGAAGCAGACCGCCGCGGTAGGCCTGTCCGGTATAGACAGAGCTCGACCAATCGCGTCCACGCCACCTGCCCTGGAAGGCGCCGAGGAGATGACAAGCTCCGACGGGCTTTCCAGCCCTGCGGCCGACAGCGCCTCACGGTAGCCATCCAGCCTTTCGTCGAACACGGCCGTATCGGGAAACCCGCCGAGGAAAGCGATCCGTCGATGGCCGAGTGACGCGAGATGCTCGACCGCAGCATAGGTCCCCGCGCGATTGTCGGAAACGATGGACGAGACCTTTGTTCCCGGCACGTTTCGAACCGCAACGACAACCGGAATTCCAGCGGCGACCAGCGGTTTGAAATCAGCCGCTTCGGTCGCGCGTGCCGGCGAAACGATGAGACCCGAAATCCCGTGCTCCCGCATCGACGCAATCACTTCACGCTGGCGATCGATGCTCTCGCCGGTGTTGGAAAGAAACTGGACGAACCCCGCAGACTGAACGACCATGTCGACGCCCACGGCAAGCTCCGCAAAGAAGCTGTTGGTCAGATCATTCACGACAATGCCGATGATCTTCGACCTGCCGTTTGCCTGCCTGAGACTGGCCGCACCCCTGTTATAGACATAGCCGAGATCCCGCATTGTCGCAGTGACCTTTGCCCGAGTGCCCTCGTTGACCAGCGGCGACCCCTGCAGAACCAGCGAGACCGTCGACTTCGATACGCCGGCAGCCTTCGCAATATCCACGACGGTAACGCGCCCCTTCGCCACGGACCTCCTCCTTCAGTGATCGCCAATTACGGCTATTAATTAATTGGAACGTTCCATATAAGTCAAGAGCTCACAGCCCAAAAGAACAGCTAATAGCATTCTTGGAAATTTCGAAACAATTATCTAACTGATATAACTATATTAAATCCACAAACATCGATGACTTTCCCTATCTGATGTGCCGAAATCTCGGTCATCGGCTTGGAAAAATCCTCTTGCTATTTGGAACGTTCTAAATTATTTCACCAGTCGACGATGAGGAGGAGCACCGTGACGCTGACAGTAAATCTTCCCGCTGCCGACGGTTCCGTCGAGGAATATCGGCTTGTCGGCACACCGATAGAGCGACCTTCCCGACCGCCGGTTTTCAATCGCATCGCCTATGCCGCCGCCCATGTCGTGTCCGACCCCAAGGCAGAGACCGATCCCTGGGACCGCCCGGCGATCGACTGGGATGCGACGATCGCTTTTCGCCGCCATCTCTGGAGCCTGGGTTTCAGGATTGCCGAAGCAATGGACACGTCACAACGAGGGATGGGCCTTGATTGGGCCGGCGCGCAGGAACTGATCGGCCGGTCGCTCGCCGAGGCAAGGCATATAGAAGGCGCCGACCTCGCGTGCGGAGCAGGAACGGACCACCTTCCCGCAGCGGACGCCAGATCGCTTGATGACATCATCAAGGCATACGAAACCCAGATCGAATTCGTGGAAAAGAACGGCGGTCGCGCGATCATGATGGCCAGCCGCGCGCTTGCCAGAGTTGCAAAGTCTGCAGACGACTACGGCAAGGTTTACGGACGCATTCTTTCCCAGGCAAAGGACAAGGTTGTTCTGCACTGGCTGGGCGATATGTTCGATCCGAACCTGAGGGGTTATTGGGGCAGCCAGCAGTTCGAGCCGGCCCTGGAATGTGTGCTCTCGATCATCGCCGAGAACAAAAGCAAAATGGAAGGCATCAAGATCTCGCTTCTCGACAACGAGAAGGAAGTTCGTCTTCGCAACAACCTCCCGGTAGGCGTGCTCTGTTTCACCGGCGACGATTTCAACTACGCCGAACTGATCGAAGGCGATGGCAAACGCTATAGCCATGCGCTTCTTGGCATCTTCGACGCCGTGGCGCCCTCAGCGTCGAAAGCGCTCGCATTGCTGGCAGACGGCGACATTTCAAAATTCCGATCCGTGATCGAACCCACCGTCCCGCTGTCGAGAAAGATATTCGAGGCGCCGACACAGTACTACAAGGCCGGCGTCGTCTTTCTCGCCTGGCTGAATGGTCACCAGTCTCACTTCTCGATGCCTGCCGGCCTGCAATCGGCGCGCGGGATTCTCCACTACGCCGACATTTTCCGGCTGGCCGACAAAGCCAATGTTTTGGACAGGCCGGAGCTCGCCGCTCGTCGGATGACCAGCCTTGCGAGCGTGTACGGAATGGGATGACGCCATCGATCACAGATCGGGACAAAAGCGATGCTAAACAGCGCCAGCCCACATCGGAAAGCTGAATTGAGGTTTCAGCAAAACCTGCATTTCGGTCGTGGCATCACGCGCAATTCTGGCAAGCAGGACGCGCCCCATCCGCTCACCAGTATCGGTCAGGTCTTCGTAGATGGTCTCGACCTTGGGCTGGATCTGGCTCAACAATTTCGAAGTGCGCTTGGCAACGACATCATATTCCTTGCCCAGTGTCAGACCGTGGTCGCCCATCCCGGTTATGGTCGCCAGCGCCGAGACCTCGCCCCCACAGGCAAACCCGTCAGGCGCATTCGGCTGCGCTGCCCGCCGACTCATGAAATCTCTGATCTGGTCCACGGGACAGTCCAGATTGATTTCCTCGGGGATTTCGTAATCAACTCCCGCTTCGCGAACAGCCGTCATGAAACCGTGCAGCATGTGCTGCGAGAAAGTCAGTCTTCTCGGGGGGAGAATGATCATCGGCCTTTGCCGACCACGCGAAATCAAGCGCTTAGTCGCCTCGTAAGCGAAACTGAAATTGTCGAAATCAACATAGGGGTGCTCGGTCGTGAACTCCGTCCTTCCGTGGGTGACGAAGGGGAAACCGGTTTCGAGCAGCAGCCGAACGCGCGGGTCAAAAGGCTCGGTCCGGGAAAATATCAGCCCGTCCGCCATGCCGTTGCGCACAAGATAGCGCACGGCATCGACATTGCTGCCATTTATGAAGTTGGGCGTGATGATGAGATGATAGGGTGTGTCCTTCAGCGCCTTGGCCAATCCATGCATGAGAGAAATGCCGTAGCCGAGGATTTCCTCGTGCGGATCGAGCAGGACGCCGATGACGTTCGTCTTGCCGGTTTTCAGGCGTTGCGCGGCGCGGTCAGGCAGATAGCCGATCTGGGCTGCGACCTCATGAACCCGCTTTCGCGTTTCGACCGAAATCTGCGGAGCGTTTCCAAGCGCCCGGGAGACCGTCGTAACAGCAAACCCAGTCATTTCGGAAATCGTGCGGAGCGTCGGCTTGGTGCTTTTGCGTACGGGCGCCGGGGAGGACGCCGATCTTCCGGGGGTGTCTTTCAAGGGAATACTCGGCCAGCATCGAATTAACCGCTTTGTACGCCGTTCGGCCGGTAAGTGCAAATGCATTTGCAGAAACGTTTGCGGTGGTTTACCAACGCGAATCTCCGTGGCATCACGGAAATTATTTGCAGAAATATTTCATATTATCAATGATTTAACAGAATCGCTGAAATGGCCGACGGGGACTTGACTTCCGAGAATTTATAACGTTTTAAATATTTTTGCGGTGAGTGAGGCCGCGCTGGGAGAATTGCTTCCCGCTGAACGCGGGACGGCTTTGAGGGGAGCGAAGGATTGCCTTCGCTTGGACGACTTGCAAACGGGAGGATTACGATGCGCAAGTTCATGGTAACAACGGCAATAGCAGCGCTGATGGCGGCGGGCTGCGGCGCAGCTCATGCGGCTGACGTCAAGGAAGTCCAGATGCTTCACTGGTGGACGTCGGGCGGCGAAGCAGCGGCGCTCAACGTGCTCAAGGGCGATCTGGCCAAGGAAGGCTTTGCGTGGAAGGACGTGCCTGTCGCGGGCGGCGGCGGCGACGCTGCCATGACCGCGCTGAAGGCGATGGTCGCAGCAGGCACTTATCCGACGGCATCGCAGATGCTCGGATACACCGTTCTCGACTATGCACAGGCCGGCGTCATGGGCGACCTGACCGAGACCGCCAAGAAGGAAGGCTGGGACAAGGCCGTTCCGGCGGCTCTGCAGAAATTTTCCGTCTATGACGGCAAATGGGTTGCCGCACCGGTCAACGTGCACTCCGTCAACTGGCTTTGGATCAACAAGGCCGTCATGGACAAGATCGGCGGCACGCAGCCGAAGACTTTCGACGATCTGATCGCGTTGCTTGACAAGGCGAAGGCTGCAGGCGTCGTTCCGCTCGCGCTCGGCGGCCAGAACTGGCAGGAAGCCACGATGTTCGACTCGATCGTTCTTTCGACGGGTGGACCGGAATTCTACAAGAAGGCTTTCAACGATCTCGATGAGGATTCGCTGAAGTCCGACACGATGAAGAAGTCCTTCGACAACCTCGCAACGATCATCAAGTATGTCGATCCGAACTTCTCCGGCCGCGATTGGAACCTTGCAACCGCAATGGTCATCAAGGGCGACGCTCTCGTCCAGGTCATGGGCGATTGGGCCAAGGGCGAATTCGTCGCAGCCAAGAAGACCCCGGATAAGGACTTCCTTTGCTACCGCTTCCCGGGCACCGAAGGCAGCGTGATCTACAACTCGGACATGTTCGGCATGTTCAACGTGCCGGCAGACCGCAAGGCAGCTCAGGTTGCTCTGGCGACAGCGACACTCTCGAAGAGCTTCCAGTCGGCATTCAACGTCGTAAAGGGATCGGTCCCGGCCCGCACTGACGTGCCTGACACCGCTTTCGACGCTTGCGGCAAGAAGGGCATGGCCGACCTGAAGGCTGCCAACAGCGGCGGCACTCTTTTCGGCTCGCTGGCCCAGGGCTACGGCGCACCACCTGCCGTTGCCAATGCCTACAAGGACGTCGTGTCCAAGTTCGTCCACGGCCAGATCAAGACATCCGACCAGGCGGTTACCGAGCTGGTCAAGGCAATCGACGACGCCAAGTAAGCTTCTCCTCTGCGAACGGCTTCTCCCCCGCTTCACGCGGGGGAGTTCAAGCGACCAAGTCCCTGGGAGGGGATGATATCAATGAGCACCGTTACAAGCCCCCAAATCAGCCTGACACCGGAGCGTGCTCAGCGAAATTCCATCCGTACGCGAATGCAGAATGCGCTGCCGAAGATCGTGCTCGCGCCCAGCTTTCTGATAACGCTGTTTTTCGTCTACGGCTTCATCGTCTGGACCGCTTATCTCTCCTTCACCAACTCCAAGACTTTCCCCAACTACACGCTGACGGGCGCACGCGCCTATCAAAGACTTTGGGGCTGGACGTTCGAGAGCGATCCTCCGTCCAGTTGGTATACCTCGATCACCAACATGGCCATCTTCGGCCTACTCTATATCGGCATCTGCCTGGCGCTCGGCCTTCTGCTCGCAATCCTGCTTGATCAGAAGATCCGCGGCGAAGGCGTACTCCGGCCGATCTATCTCTATCCGATGGCGCTGTCCTTCATCGTGACCGGCGTTGCCTGGAAATGGTTTCTCGATCCCGGTCTCGGACTGGAGCAAACGCTGCATCACTGGGGCTGGACCAGTTTTCACTTCGACTGGATAAAGAACAAGGACTTCGTGATCTACACGGTCGTCATCGCCGGCGTATGGCAGGCTTCCGGCTTCGTCATGGCCATGTTCCTGGCAGGCTTGCGCGGCATCGATGGGGAGATCTTGAAAGCGGCGCAGATCGATGGCGCAACCCCGTTTCAGCTCTATCGACGCATCATCATCCCGCTTCTGCGGCCGATCTTCCTTTCGGCCTTTATCGTGCTCGCCCACATGGCGATCAAATCATACGACCTGGTGGTCGCGCTCACGAGCGGCGGGCCGGGCGGATCGGCATGGCTGCCCTCGAACTTCATGTACGAATACACCTTCAAGCGAAATGAGATGGCAGTGGGATCGGCCAGCGCCATCATCATGCTGATGACGATCACCGCCATCATCGTTCCCTATCTCTATTCCGAGCTTCGGGAGAAAGCACGATGAGCGTCGCCATATCTTCGGACGCCGGACGTCACCTCAGCAGAATGAGATTGCTCAACCGGATCGTGATTTACGGGCTCCTCCTTCTCTTCGCGATCGTCTACCTGATGCCGCTGTTCGTCATGCTGGTGACCTCATTCAAGACGATGGACGAGATCCAGAACGGCAATATGTTGGCGCTGCCGACATCGGCGACCATCGAGCCTTGGATCAAGGCCTGGGACCAGGCCTGCGTCGGCCTGACCTGCGCCGGCATCAAGGGCTACTTCTGGAACTCCATCAAGATGGTGGTTCCCGCAGTGTTGATCTCCACATTGCTCGGCGCGTTGAACGGCTACGTGCTGACCAAATGGCGTTTCCGCGGCCACACGCTGGTGTTCGGACTGATGCTGTTTGCCTGCTTCATTCCTTTCCAGTCGGTGCTGCTGCCGATGGCGACGATCCTCGGCAGCCTTGGACGCTTCGGTGGTACGCTGCAGGGTGCCACTGGTTTCACTTTCGGCTTCGGCAATCCGACCGTCAATCTCGTCTTCGTGCATGTCGTCTATGGTCTCGGCTTCACGACCCTGTTCTTCCGCAATTTCTATGAAGCCTTCCCCACCGAGCTGATCAAGGCTGCCCAGGTGGACGGCGCAGGCTTCTTCCAGATCTTCCGGCGGATCGTGCTTCCGAATTCGGTTCCGATCATCGTGGTGACGGTCATCTACCAGTTCACCAACATCTGGAACGACTTCCTCTTTGCCTCGGCTTACGCCGGGACCGGGGATTCCATGCCCATGACCGTCGCATTGAACAACGTCGTCAACACATCGACCGGCGTGGTCGAATACAACGTCAATATGGCAGCGGCGATGATCGCAGCCATGCCCACTCTTATCGTCTATGTCGTCGCCGGCCGCTACTTCGTGCGCGGACTGATGGCAGGCGCCGTCAAAGGATAACCCATGGCTTTCCTCGAAATTTCTGGTCTTCGGAAGCGCTTCGGCTCCCTGGAAATCCTCAAGGGGATCAATCTCGAGCTGGAGAAGGGCGGCTTTCTCGTGCTCGTCGGCCCCTCGGGTTGCGGCAAATCCACGTTGCTGAATACCATTGCGGGTCTGGAAACAGTCACCGAAGGCGAGATCCGTGTCGACGGCCGCGCCATCGGCGATCTGCATCCCTCCAAGCGCGATATCGCAATGGTGTTCCAGAGCTATGCGCTCTATCCCAACATGACCGTCGCGGGAAACATATCCTTCGGCATGGAGATGCGCGGCGTCCCCGCAGACGAGCGCAAGAAGGCGATCGATAAAGTCGCGAAAGTGCTGCAGATCAGCCATCTGCTCGACCGCAAGCCGAGCCAGCTCTCCGGCGGCCAGCGCCAGCGCGTGGCGATGGGGCGGGCCCTCGTTCGCGATCCCAAACTGTTCCTGTTCGACGAACCGCTGTCCAATCTCGATGCCAAACTGCGCGTAGACATGCGCATCGAAATCAAGCGTCTGCATGCGGCGACTGGAACGTCCATCGTCTATGTCACCCACGACCAGATCGAGGCGATGACCCTCGCCACCAAGATCGCCGTGATGCGCGACGGGGAAGTGCAGCAGTTCGGAACGCCCGCCGAGATATACAATAACCCGGCCAATCTCTTTGTGGCTGACTTCATGGGATCGCCCGCCATGAACCTTCTAACTGCAACGGTTGAGGGCTCCGGCAACGACCTTCATGTTTCGCTGCCGCGGCCCGATGCTCAGCCAATACGATTGCCGGCGACGCATGTCTCGGGCCTGTCGTCCTATTCCGGGAAGCAGATCATATTCGGCATACGCCCCGAAGCGCTGACCGACACTGACGGTGCGGACAAGAACGCCCGTTCGCTCGTTGAAAGCGACTGCCTGATCGACGTTGTGGAGCCGGCAGGCTCCGATACGTTCGCGGTAACGAAGCTCGGCAACAAGGAAGTTGTCGCCCGCCTAAGAGCCGATGCCCGCATAGCGCCCGGACAGAATGCGCGCCTGGCATTCAATCTCGACAAGGCCGTATATTTCGATCCGCAAAGCCAGCAGCGGATCGCTTGAGCGCCGCTCAATAGCTGATTGGATGGAATTCCAAACCGGCGCCGCGCAACCCTATTCAGGCTGCGCGGTTAGATGGACGATCGCCCTTGCGACAACCGTCCATTCGATTCGATTGGGAACGGTCAGTTCCCTGCCGCCAGCTTGTCCTGGGTCTTTGTATCGAAATCGTTGGCGTCGTGACGTTCATGCAACTGGCTTGACGGTTCGCCGGAGACGCGGTTGACCATGCGCCCGCGCTTCACTGCCGGCCGATCGCCGATCAGATTCGCCCAGCGCTGAACATTCTCGTAGCTTTCGACCTGCAGGAATTCCGCAGCGCCATACTGCCATCCCTTCACGAGACCGCCATACCAGGGCCAGATTGCGATGTCGGCAATGGTGTATTCTGCTCCCGCCATATATTCGCTTTCCGCAAGGCGGCGATCGAGCACATCGAGCTGGCGCTTCACTTCCATCGCGAAACGGTCGATTGCATATTCGATCTTCGACGGCGCATAGGCATAGAAATGGCCAAAGCCGCCGCCGAGATAGGGCGCGCTGCCCATCTGCCAGAACAGCCAAGACAGGCATTCTGCGCGCTTGGCCGGGTCAGTCGGCAGGAATTCGCCGAACTTTTCCGCGAGATACATCAGGATTGAACCGGATTCGAAAACGCGGATCGGCTTTTCGCTGCTGCGGTCCATCAGCGCCGGTATCTTGGAATTCGGGTTGATGTCGACGAAACCGCTACCGAACTGGTCGCCATCGCCGATCTTGATCAGCCACGCGTCGTATTCCGCACCGTTGTGGCCAAGCGCCAGCAGCTCTTCCAGCATGATGGTGACCTTCACGCCGTTCGGCGTTCCCAGCGAATACAGCTGGAGGGGATGACGGCCGATCGGCAGTTCCTTGTCATGCGTCGGTCCAGCGATCGGGCGGTTGATATTGGCAAACCGGCCTCCGCTTTCCTTATTCCAGGTCCAGATCTTCGGGGGCGTATATTCGGACGAATCGGTCATTCCTAAACTCCTGGCGTTTGCTGCTGCGAGCGATCACGAGACCTCGCCTGCTCCCTTGGGACATAACAGACGCAACCAGCCCTTGTCAGCGGCAAGCGTCTCTCCTGGTGTCATCTGCCGGTTCAAAAAAGATTTACCGAGCGCGTCCGGCCTCACCGAAAGCCGGTCGCCTACCATAGTTTTGATCTTGAGGTGAAAAAACCTTTTCCCACTTGACAGCGACAATGAGAAAAGGTTTTCTCAATCGAAAATTCAGGAGGATAGGCTGAACACAAAAGGAGGAAAGCTCGGGCGAATTACGATCCACGACGTAGCTGCGGCTGCGGATGTCAGTATTTCGACAGCATCGAAGGCACTCAACGACACTGGCCGCATGGCGGACGAGACGCGGGAGCGGGTAAAGCGAGTTGCGAGCGAAATTGGGTTCCGGCCGAATGCGCTGGCGCGTGGGTTGCTCAGCAAACGCAGTTTCACGATCGGTCTTCTGACGAACGATACCTATGGGCGATTCACCCTGCCCCTGATGGCCGGGGTGTCCGACGCTCTTGTCGATCATGGCGTGTCTGTCTTTCTGTGTGCGATCGAGGATGATCCGGCGCTCGGTCAGATCCACGTGGACGCCATGCTCGACAAGCAGGTCGACGGGATTATCGCGACGGGAAAGCGCGTGGATAGACGGTTACCTGTCGATCTGTCGAACCTGTCCGTTCCGGTGGTCTACGCCTTCACCGAGGGAGATCAGGAGAGCGTGACGTTTCGGTCGGATGACGCCCAGGGCGCAACGCTTGCCACCGAATGGCTGATGAAATGCGGACGGCGCCGTTTGTTGCATATTACCGGCCCGGAGCAATTCTTCTCGGTGCGGGAGCGTGCCAATGCTTTCTGCAAGGTGGCAGGCGAAAGTGAGCCTGTAATGTTCGGCGCTTGGTCCGAGAGTTGGGGACATGAGGCCGTTGAAAAGACATGGAGCCGCGAAGACGATAAGCCGGATGGCATCTTCTGCGGCAACGACCAGATCGCCCGCGGGGTGATCGACGCGCTTCGGGAACGCGGCGTTCGTGTCCCGCAGGAGGTGTCGGTGGTCGGTTTCGACAATTGGGAAATCGTCGCCGACCAGACAAGGCCGCCGCTGACGACTGTCGACATGGAGTTGAAGGAGCTTGGGCGACAGGCGGGCCTGACTGTTCTTGCGCTTGCGGAGGGGCGTCAGGTCGAGCCGGGTGTCAGGAAACTGCCGTGCCGACTCGTCGTGCGGCAATCATGCGGGGCCGATGAAAGCCCCTAAGGGGAATTGGGAAACGGCGCGAAGGAGACGCGCCACAACGGGAGGAATGTCATGATCAAGCGTCTACTGGCCGCGACCGGCATCGCGACCTTATGCCTGGTATCAGCCGCTTCGGCGGGCGAAACCATTCAGATGTGGGTCCGGTCCGGCATCGGAGACTCTTTCAAGAAGGTCGTCGAGGGCTATAACGCCAGTCACGACAACAAGGTGGAGGCGACGGAAGTCCCCTTCTCGGAACTGGTGCAGAAATATGCGACCGCCATCGCCGGCGGCCAGGCGCCCGATGCGCTTTCGATGGACCTTATTTATACACCGGCCTTTGCCGCTGCCGGCCAGCTTGAAGACCTGACGGACTGGGCAAAGAGCCTGCCCTATTTCAATTCGCTTTCGCCATCGCATGTTCGCTTGGGGACTTACCAAGGCCACATCTATGGCCTGCCTCTTTCGGTCGAGACCTCCGTATTCGCCTGGAACAAGGATCTCTACAAGAAAGCGGGTCTCGATCCGGACAGGGCGCCGACCACCTGGGACGAGATCGAATCCAATGCCGAAAAGATCCGCAAGCTTGGGGATGATACCTACGGCTTCTACTTCTCCGGCGGCGGTTGCGGCGGCTGCATGATCTTCACCTTCACACCCCTCATCTGGGGTGCCGGCGCGGATATCCTTTCCGATGATGGCAAGAAGGCAACGCTCGATACGCCTGAAATGCGAAAGGCGGTCGGATACTATCGCGACATGATCAAGAAGGACCTCGTGCCTGCCGGCGCTGCCAGCGACAACGGCGCAAACTTCCTGACCTTCACCAACGGCAAGATCGGCCAGCAGAGCCTCGGCGCCTTTGCGATCGGCACGCTGGTGACGCAGCATCCGGACATCAATTTCGGCGTGACGCTGATCCCTGGCGTCAACGGCAAGCCGTCCTCATTTGCTGGCGGCGACAACTTCGTCATCACCAAGGGGACGAAGAAGATCGCGGCAGTGAAGGATTTCCTTGAATATATCTATTCAATGGACGGCCAGAAGATCATGGCAAAATACGGCAGTCTGCCGACACGCGGTGATATCGCCGACAAGGTGCTTGAGGGGCTCGATCCCAGAATGCAGGTCGGCCTGAAGGCGATTTCGGTCGCAAAGACGCCCTATACGCTGCAGTTCAACGACCTGATCAACAGCGCCAACGGCCCCTGGGCGACTTTCACCAACGCAGCAATGTTCAGCGATGACGTCGACGGCGCATTTGCCAATGCACAGTCGGAAATGCAGTCGATCATAGACAGCGGCCAATAAGTCTCTCCCGGCCGTGGCCGGAGGGTGTGGCAGCCTTCCGGTCGATTTCTCATCCATCATGCGGAGTGTTCAAATGACCGCTGCCGGTCGAACAGATGCGTCGCCTGTGCGTCGACGAAGACGCAGGAAGGCGGGTTGGCGCGGGCTTTTCTACATCGCCCCTGCCATGGCGCTGGTGATCGTGTTTTTCGTCATACCTGTCATCTTCACCGGCTGGATGAGCCTGCACAACTGGCCCTTGATGGGCGCCTCGCGCTGGATCGGCTTTGCGAACTATACCCGTATGTTGCACGACAACCGCTTCATGACCGCCCTGGGCTTCACCGCCAATTATACGATCGTCGTGACGATCGCGATCTTCGCCATCGCATTTCCGCTCGCGATCTTCGTAGAGCGCGAACGGCGCTTCGTCAGCACCTATCGAACGATCATCTTCCTGCCCGTTGTCGTCGGCCTCGCCACCGCATCGCTGCTTTGGGTATGGCTCGCCAACGTCGACAGCGGCTTCATCGGCCCGGCATTGAAGGCGCTCGGCCTGGTCGAGAAAAACCCCAATCTGCTGGCGAGCTTCGACACGGCATTCCTGACCGTCATCGTCATGGTCGTCTGGAAGATCGCCGGGTTCACCATGGTCATCCTCCTGACCGGCTTGCAGGCGATTCCATCAGAACTGACGGAAGCGGCTCGCATCGACGGCGCTGGCCGCTGGCAACGCTTCCGCCATCTGACGCTGCCGCTGATGCGCAAGACCATTGCGCTCGCGCTCATCGTCTCGGTGACGGGTTCGATCCTTGCCTTTGACCAGTTCTACATCATGACATCGGGCGGACCGCAGAACCGGATGATCTCCGTCGTCTACTACATCTTCATCCAGTCATTCGTGTCCTTCAATCTCGGCTACGGTGCCGCCCTCTCGATCGCGCTGCTCGCCATTCTCGTCATCATCAGCGTTGCGCAGCTCTGGCTGCTCAGGGTCGGGGAGGAACGGCCATGAGCCTTTCCAAACAGCGCCGCGCCCGCAAGGCCCTTCGCGCCAACACAACCTATCATGTCATCGGAATCGTCGTATCGATCTTCTTTGCGGCACCGTTCATCATTACTTTCCTGTCGTCTTTCCGGCATGGCACAGAGGCAAGCCTTGCGCCCCTGCCACCCTGGCCGACAACGGGATTCAGCATCGATTCCTATAAGCTGCTGGATACGTTCGGGGCTGGCATCTGGCGCCATACACTGAACTCGCTGGTGGTCTCGATCGCGACCGTCGTCCTGACCGTCGCGGTGAGCCTGCTGGCCGGCTATGGCTTCTCCCGCTACCGGTTCCCGCTGAAGAACATGCTGTTCGTGCTGATTATCGCAACGCTGATGATCCCGTTTCAGTCGATCCTCACGCCGCTCTTTATCATCCTCGCAAGGCTCGGATTGAACAATTCGCTGCTGGGGCTGACGCTCGTCTACGTGACGCTGCAGCTTCCCTTCTCCGTCTTCATGATGCGCAACGCCTTCGACGCCGTGCCGAAGGAGATCGAGGAAGCGGCCCGGATCGATGGCGCGCGTGACCTGAGGCTGCTTGCCCGCGTGCTGCTGCCACTTGTCTTGCCGGGCGTCGCCACCGTTGCGATCTTCGCCTTTCTGAACGCCTGGAACGAGTTCCTCGCCGCTCTCGTCCTGCTCTCCAGCAACGAGAAATACACACTGCCCGTTTTGATGACGGCCGTGCGCGCCGGGCGTCTTGGCGCCATCAACTGGGGCGCGGTCCAAGCCGGTGTCGTTGTCATGACGATCCCTTGCCTCATCGTCTTCCTGCTTCTGCAACGCTACTACATGCGCGGGCTGATGGCCGGCGCAGTGAAATGACTTTCAAGAGAAATGGATGAAACCATGACAAACACCACGAGAGACCGCCAGTTCCGTCCCCTCCCCGTTCCCAGCGTCGATCTCTACGGCCTCTTCGGCGACCGCCAGGACGCCATCTGTGACTCAACCGCGAAGACATTGCTCGACCGCTGTGTCGAAGCCGGCATGGTGCGGGCGATCGACGTCAGCCAACCAAGCCCGGGCATCGTCATACCCATTCAGCCCTGGGGCGGCACGACCCAGATGTTTTGGGACAGCGACCTTGGAAAATCGATCGAGACTGTCGCCTACTCGCTTTATCGTCGCGCCAATCCCGAGCTCGAGGCTCGCGTCGATGCGATCATCGACCTCTACGAGAAGATGCAGGACGAAGACGGTTATCTGAATGCCTGGTTCCAGCGTGTCCAACCCGATCGCCGCTGGACCAATCTGCGCGATCATCACGAGCTCTACTGCGCCGGCCACCTCATCGAGGGCGCCGTCGCCTACTATCAAGCGACCGGAAAGCGCAAGCTCTTGGATATCATGAGCCGCTACGCCGACTACATGATCAAGATCTTCGGGCGTGGCGAGGGCCAGATTGCCGGCTATTGCGGCCACGAGGAGATCGAGTTGGCCCTGATCAAGCTTGCCCGCGTAACCGGCGAGAAGAAGTATCTTGATCTCTCGAAATACTTCATCGACGAACGCGGCACCGAGCCGCATTTCTTCACCGCGGAAGCCGTCCGTGACGGACGTGACGCGGCCGACTTCCACCAGAAGACCTATCAGTATGGACAGGCGCATCAGCCGGTGCGCGAGCAGAAGAAGGTCGTCGGCCACGCCGTGCGCGCGATGTATCTCTATTCCGGCATGGCCGATATCGCCACTGAGTACAATGACGACAGCCTGACCGCGGCGCTGGAGACACTGTGGGACGACCTGACGACGAAGCAGATGTATGTGACCGGCGGCATCGGCCCCGCGGCGGCCAACGAAGGCTTCACCGACTATTACGATTTGCCGAACGAAAGCGCCTATGCGGAGACCTGCGCCTCCGTCGGTCTGGTTTTCTGGGCGAACCGCATGCTCGGCCGCGGCCCGAACCGGCGCTATGCTGATGTCATGGAACAGGCGCTCTATAACGGCGCGATGGCCGGACTTTCGCTCGATGGCAAGACGTTCTTCTATGAGAACCCGCTCGAAAGCGCCGGCAAGCATCACCGCTGGGTCTGGCACCATTGCCCCTGCTGCCCGCCGAACATCGCCCGTCTGCTCGCCTCCGTCGGCTCCTATATGTATGCGATCGCCGAAGACGAGATCGCGGTGCACCTCTACGGCGAAAGCAAGGCCCGCTTCGAGCTTGCCGGGGCAAGAGTAGAGCTCGCGCAGAAGACCAACTATCCCTGGGACGGTGCGATCCGCTTCGATGTCACGACTGACAAACTTGCGCGCTTTGCCCTCTCGCTCCGGATCCCGGAATGGGCGGATGGGTCGGCGCTCAAGGTCAACGGCGAAACCGTCGATATCCAGTCCATAAGCGTCGACGGCTATGCCCGCATCGAACGTGAATGGAAGAGCGGCGACAACGTCGATCTCAATATTCCGCTTGAAACGCGAGCACTTTTCGCCAACCCGCTCGTGCGCCAGGATGCGGGCCGTACCGCGCTCATGCGCGGCCCAATGGTCTATTGCGTCGAGGCGACAGACAACGGCGCAGGTCTCAACGGCATCGAACTCGCAGGCGACGTGTCCAGGGCAACGACAAGCGAAATCGCAGGGCTGCGCGGGGCCATCGCGCTCGATCTTCCCGTCAGGCGCGACGAGGCGGACTGGGGCAATGCACTCTACCGGACCACGCCGCCCAAGACCAGGGATGCCACGGTGCGCTTCGTGCCCTATCCTTTCTGGGACAACAGGCAGCCCGGCGAGATGCTCGTCTGGGTTCGAGCGGGCGAACGTCACGGTGAGTAAGATGGCCGATACCGGTGTAGTGCTGACCGATATCCGCAAAAATTTCGGCAGCCTTGAGGTGATCCACGGCATCGATCTCGAGATCGCCGAGGGCTCCTTCGTCGTCTTCGTCGGCCCGTCCGGTTGCGGCAAGTCGACATTGCTTCGCATGATTGCCGGTCTTGAAGACGTGACGGATGGCGAGATCGAGATCAAGGGGCGCAATGTCACTGATCTCGATCCCTCCGACCGCGGCATCGCCATGGTCTTCCAGTCCTACGCGCTCTACCCACACATGAGCGTTCGCGAAAATCTCGCCTTCGGCCTCAAGATGGCGCGGACGCAGGCGGCCGAAATCGGCATGCGCGTCAAGGCAGCGTCCTCGATCCTGAAGATCGACCATCTTCTGGAACGCCGGCCGGGCCAGCTATCCGGCGGCCAGCGCCAACGTGTTGCGATCGGCCGCGCCATCGTGCGCAAGCCGGATGTCTTCCTCTTCGATGAGCCACTGTCGAACCTGGATGCGGAACTGCGTGTCTCGATGCGTATCGAGATCGCCCGCCTGCATCGCGAGCTCGGCAACACGATGATCTATGTGACGCATGATCAGACCGAGGCCATGACGCTGGCTGACAAGATCGTCGTCCTGCGTGACGGTCGGATCGAGCAGACCGGAACGCCACGGGAAGTCTATGAGGACCCCGCGAATATCTTCGTGGCCGGCTTCATCGGTTCACCACGAATGAACCTCCTGCAAGCCACTTGGGACAGCGATGGGGCAATACGCCTCGGCGCCAACCGGCTGTCGTCTGCAATCACGGCAGGCAGTCTGTTGCCGGGCGACAAGCTGACATTCGGTATCCGTCCCGAACATTTTACGCTTTGCGCAGGCGGAGCAGAAGCCTTGCCGGCCAAGGTGGATTTTTCGGAGTATCTCGGAGGAACGCAATATCTGTATTGCCAGCTGGAGGATGGCCAGTCGGTTACGGTCGAATACCGCTCATCCGCTCCGATCGCCGCCGGCGAGCCGGTTCACCTTGGCTGCTCACCCGCGGACAGGCGGTTCTTCGATGCCGAGGGGCGACGTCTCTTGTGACGCATTGTCAGCATCAGGGCGATGACCGGTTGCCAAAGGGGAATGACGGCTGATAGTCAGTATACCCATCCGCCTGATTTCCACAGATGAGTGACGAGATCATGACCCTTGCCGATGCGCGTGCCTTCCTCACCTCCCTTTTCGATGCCGCTGTTGAAGCCGCCAATCCGTTGACAGGCATACGCGCCAATCTGCCCGCAAAGCCCAAGGGTCGCACTGTCGTCATCGGCGCGGGCAAAGGGTCGGCGCAGATGGCTGCCGCCCTTGAGCAATGCTGGGACGGGCCGCTCGAAGGGCTGGTCGTCACCCGCTACGGCTTTGCGACCAAATGCGAGCATATCGAAATCATCGAGGCCTCCCATCCCGTTCCCGATGCAGCAGGCCTTGTGGCATCGCGCCGCCTGCTGAAGCTTGTCGAGGGCCTGACGGAAGACGACCTGGTGATTGCGCTGATCTCCGGCGGAGGTTCGGCTCTTTTGCCCTCTCCCGCCGGCGACCTGACGCTGGAAGACGAGATCGCTGTCAACAAGGCGCTTCTCGCCTCGGGTGCGCCGATCGCCACCATGAACGTCATCCGGAAGCATCTGTCGACGATCAAGGGCGGCCGGCTTGCCGCGGCGGCCTATCCCGCGCGCGTCGTATCGCTGGTCGTGTCCGATATTCCAGGTGACGATCCCGCTCTCGTTGCTTCCGGCCCGACCGTTCCCGGCGTCGGCACGCGCGGCGAAGCGCTCGACCTGATCCGCCTCTACAAGATCGAGCTGCCGGCTGCCGTCATGGCTCACATGGAAAAAGCCGAAGCGGACGCGCCGCGGACGGACGATCCGCGTTTTGCGCGCAACGAAGTCCACGTCATCGCTTCTGCCGGAGTCTCTCTGGAGGCAGCAGCGGAGACCGCCCGCAAGGCCGGTATCGAAGCGGCGATCCTTTCCGATGCCATCGAGGGTGAGGCGCGCGAGGCGGCCCATATGCATGCCGCGATCGCCCGCGAGATCCTTCATCGCGACCGTCCCTTCACAAAGCCGATCGTGCTTCTGTCGGGCGGCGAGACGACGGTGACGCTGACCGGCAAGGGCAAGGGCGGACGCAACTCGGAATTCCTGCTGTCGCTGGCGATTGACATCGATGGCCATGCCGGCATCCATGCCATGGCCGCCGATACCGACGGCATCGACGGCAGCGAGGATAATGCCGGCGCTTTTGCGGATGCAGGCACGGTCGCACGCCTGCGCTCGACAGGCATCGATCCGGCAGTGATGCTTCGCAACAATGACGCCTGGTCCGCCTTCAATGCGATCGACGACCTCTTCGTTCCCGGCCCGACCGGAACGAACGTCAATGATTTGCGGGCGATCCTGATCAATCCCGATGATTGAAAAATGAGCGGATGATCGGTCGTCAGCACCCGACAACAAAGGCCGATCTGACATAGCGGTCCCTACGATTTTTGCAGGCGGCTAAGACGTTGCGTGTGCTCCCGATTCGGACGCGGGCACGCACAACACCCCTCAAGCAAGACCGAAACAATGCTCATCAAGATCGGTTTGATCCGACCGTCGATGTCGGCTCGGGAAATTAGGAAGTAAAACCTGTCGTTGAGAGAATAATCAAGCGTCAGGCAAGGTTCCTCCTGAAGCATCCGCAGATCATCAAAGTGAGGACTGCAAAGCAGGGGACGTTTTCCACCTGCTCACCGCGATGGTTGGTTCTAGTCAACGGTCTCTGAGGGTGAACATGCCAGTTATTACATTTGCAAATACCAAGGGGGGCGCCGGCAAAACGACCGTCGCACTCGTTCTAGCAGACGAACTCGCACGCCAAAATAAGCGGGTCGCTGTCGTCGATGCCGACCCGCAACAGTGGGTCTCGCGTTGGAGCAGGCTTTCCGCCGCGGCTGTAAATTTCACGGTCGTTTCGGATATAGATGAAAGCTCTATCGAGCAGAGCATCAAGACGCTCAAGAAAAAGATGGACTATATCATCGTCGACCTGCCAGGTGGCTTCAGCCCCCTGCTCGCAAAAGCGATCGGCCTGTCCGACCATGTTTTCGTGCCGGTTCAAGGTTGTGCAATGGATGCCGTCGGTGGTGCGCAGGTGCTTGAAATCCTGAAAGAGCTGGAGGCGAAGTGCGATATCAGGATCGCACACTCCGTCGTCTTGACTCGCGTCAGTTCCATCATCACGACAAGAGCGCTGCTGACCGTGAAGGCCATGCTGGCACGGCAGAAGGTCCACGTGCTCGACACGGCCCTGATCGAGCGTGCAGCGTTCCGCGACATGTTCAATGCCGGCGGAACAATCTCCATGATGAACCCGCAAGGCGTCAGCAACCTGGACAAGGCGCAGCACAATGCGCGGCTGCTCGCAGACGAGGTTCAACGCCTCGTTCCCCTCGAGGCTGCACCGGTGAAAGCTCCGCGGAAGCGGGCCGCTACCACCAAAAAGGCGGCTTAGTCCGCTCAGCCCCCGGAAATGCCCGCGTAACGGGCATTTCCGATCGACGGCAGCGTAAATGCCTTCCGCCGTTACATCAGCGTTTACCGTAACATACTCCCGCTGCCGTAGAATTCGTGCTATCTAATAATGCACCGGCAGAGGGGAGATAAATTCTGTGACGATCGCCGCATCGATCACTTTTGCGACTGCCCACATGGTCGCATTCGGGGAAGACAACCATACCGACCGGACCACCGATCTCCTGAAGCTTCGGAGTTATCACAACACCAGTCAGATCGGCACTCCCGACAAGTCCGCGAGGCCGTCCTTGCCGGCGGACTTGATACCAATCGACTTTAGGGTTGGCACGAATAATCAACCCTCGATCCGGAGGTGACGAGATGAGATGGCTGGCGATCGTCCTTTTTCTGTCTCTTTTCCCGACGATCGCGCAGGCGCAAAGTGCTGCACCCCCTCAAGCCAAGATCAACGATCTCGTGCGTCTGCTGCAGGATCCGGAGATGAAGGCATGGCTGGACAGCCAGAAACCTTCGACCGCCGCGGCCTCGCCGGCCGCCAAGGCCGACACCGATCTCCAGGACTGGGATCAACAGACGCGCGCGAGCGTCAACCAGATCGTTTCGGCAATTCCGAGAATACCATCCGAGATCGCCGCCGCGTCCGCACGGACAAGGGCGGACGCCATCTCGCACGGCTACGCACCTGTCATGATTATTTTCGCTATCATGGTCGCAATCGGGATCATCATAGAGCGATTGTTTCTCCGTCTCTACGCCTCGCGATCTCGAAAATTGGCCAACGCCACCACAAGCCGCCTGTCCGAGTTTATTCCGATCGGTGTTTTCACGGTCGTCATTGGGCTGATTTTCTTCGCCTTTGATTGGCCTCCGCTCGCCCGCACCGCCCTCCTGGCCTATCTGCTCGCCTTCATCGCATATCGTTGCCTTTCCGTTGTCACGGGCTTCATCGTCGATAGCGGTCCGCTGCGCCGGCGGGTATTGCTCTTCATAGGCGTTTTGGCCTTCGCGACCGCCACCGCCAAGCTTGGCCCGCCGCTCGGCGTCGATCCCGCCGTCACCAAAGCGATCTCCTTCTGTTTCTCGGCCATCCTCTTTCTGATCGCAATGGAAGCGATATGGCGGACGTCAAAACAATCGCGAACAACCAAAGGCATATTGAGCCTTTGGCTGCTTGGCATCTGGGTGCTCTGGTGCCTCAGCCTCAAGGGTCTTGTCTGGATCGGTATCTATATACTGATACTGCCTCCCATTTTGAGGGCAGTAGGAAAAACCGTGGCAGAAGCCCTCACCCCGCCAGACGGGTCGCCCGGCGACGATATCAAAACCGTCCTTTTTGTCCGTGGCAGTCGCGCATGCGTCATAGCACTGGCGGTCGGATGGCTGGCCGTCGTCTGGCACCTCAATCCAGAATCGCTGGCACATCAAGATCCAACCTTGAGCGCAATCGTCCACGGACTGTTGAAGGGTATCATCATCCTGCTCATCGCCGATCTTGTCTGGCAAATGGCCAAGGCCTTCATAGACAGAAGACTCAAAACATTTTCAGCCGATCCTTCCGTCGAAGGCAAGGAGGCTGCAAGCCAGCATCGCATCGCCACGTTGCTGCCGATCTTCAAGAACGCGCTCGCCGTCTTGGTGCTCGTCGCCACCGCGCTGACCGTGCTTGCCGAGCTCGGCGTTCAGATCGGCCCGCTCATCGCCGGTGCCGGCATATTTGGTGTGGCAATTGGTTTCGGATCGCAGACGCTGGTAAAGGACGTCATCAGTGGCATCTTCTACATGCTCGACGATGCCTTCCGCGTCGGCGAATACATCCAGAGCGGCAGCTACAAGGGAACGGTCGAATCCTTCAGCCTTCGCTCCGTCCGCTTGCGCCACCACCGTGGCCCCATCTTCACCGTGCCCTTTGGATCCCTGGGAGCGGTTCAGAACATGAGCCGCGACTGGGTTATCGACAAGTTCATGCTCCGCGTCCCCTTCGACACCGACATTGCCCAGGTGAAGAGGCTGGTGAAGGGTGTGGGGGCCGAGATGATGGCAGACCCGGAATTGGCACCCTTCATCATTCAGACGGTCAAGATGAAAGGCGTCGAACAGATCGGCGACTTCGGGATCGAGCTGAGCTTCGCCTTTACCGCACATCCCGGACATCAGTCGGCGGTCCGCCGACGCGCCTATACGATGATCCGTGATGCTTTCAGGACTAACGGTATAGACTTCGCCCAGCCCACCGTCCAGGTCGGAGGCGAGGAGAAGGCCGCCAGCGCAGCCGCAGCATCGGCGTCCCATAACATGGCTGTCCAGAAAGCCGCACTGGCCGCCGGCGGGGGCGAAGGCCAGTCCTGATCGAAGCACATGCAAGTGGGGGGATTGCCATCGGGCAGCCAGTCGCCTGACAACGCAGCCGCTCCCTCGCTCAGTCCAACGCAGGCGGCGGCGTCTCGCTTAAGACCGTGCGCAACGTTTCCATATCACGCGATAGCGGCCGGTCGTCGGCGTAGTGCGGTATGCGTTCACGGACAGCCCGATGAATCCTGTCCGTGCCGTCTGCTCGCAATGCCATCGATGTCAGGAAATCGTGCGCCTGAGCCGCCGCCATCAGCTCGATCGCGAGGATATATTCGGCATTGTCGATAACGGACAAAAGCTTGTTCGCGGCCGCCGTCGGATGCGCCAGAAAATCCTCCTGAAGACCTGAGGTCAGCCCGCCATCCACCGAGGCCGGAGCCGAAAGCCGGCGGCTCTCGTTGCTCAGCGCCGCAGCCGTATATTGCGCAATCATGAAGCCGGAATTGCTGCCCGCGTCACTCGCGAGAAACGGCGGCAAGCTGCTCACGAGCGGATTGACGAGCCGGTCCATGCGCCGTTCGCTCATCGCCGATATCTGCGCGATTGCGATTGCAAGACTGTCGGCCGCCTGTGCGAGGGCCGGAGCGACCGCATGTGCCTCCGATGACACGACGGGATTTTCCGGCGTGCCTGACACCGCGGGATTGTCGGTGACGGAGGCGAGTTCCTGATTGACGACCGCCGCACTGTTTTCGAACACGTCGCGCGCGGCCCCGTGTGCATGCGGGACGGATCGCAGGCTGAGCGCATCCTGTGTGCGCTTGCCATGGGCGGCAGCCACAAGCCCGCTGCCTGCGAGCCGCTTGCGAAGCGACCTGCCGACCTCTGCAATCCCTTTCGATGGCCGCAGCGCAAGGACAGCCTCATCGAAGGCCGCCATCTGGCAGCCCACGGCCTCAAGCGTGAGGGCGGCGATAGCATCCGCCCAATCGAGCAGCCGCTCTGCGCGTGCAATCGCGACGCAAGCCAGCCCAGTTGCGCAGGCCGTACCGTTGACGAGGCTGAGACCCTCCTTGGCACCCAGCACCAGCGGCTCAAGACCAATGGCCTCAAGCGCATCGCGGCCATTAAACGACCTGCCACCAACATGGGCGGTTCCTTCACCAATAAGGACCAGAGCTGTATGGGCATTGTGGGTCAGATAGCCGGCGGAGCCCTTCGACGGGACATCCGGGATACAGTCCTTTTCGAGAAAGGCTGCCAGATGACGGATGATCTCTGGCCGCACACCGGAATGGCCATGCGAAAAATTGACGATCTGTGCCGCGATGATAGCGCGAACTTCGCGCGGCGCCAGAAGCGGGCCAACGCCGCAGGCATGGCTTAGAATGATATTGCGCGACAGGCGGCTCTGAGAGGCCCTGTCTACCACGGTGTCGGAAAGAGCACCAACGCCGGTATTGATACCATAGGCCCGCACACCGCTTTCGACGATACGCTCGACGATCCTGCTTGCATTTTGGACCCGATCCCAAGCAGCGGGCGACAGCCCCAGCGCGTCTCCTGCGCCGACGCGCGCCACGTCCCGCCACGTGACGAGGTCATCGATGGTGACAGTGCTCATTGACCGCTTCCGAAATGACCGATGAATTGCCGGAAGGCCGGCGAGGCGCCACCGCCAAACATTTCCTGAGGAGCACCGCTGCTTTCGACCAACCCTTCGCGCATGAAGACCACGCGGTTGGAGACGTTGCGGGCAAAGCTCATTTCATGGGTGACGACGAGCATCGTCATGCCCTCCTCGGCGAGCGCGCGCATGACGCGCAGCACTTCGCCGACCAATTCGGGATCGAGGGCCGAGGTCGGCTCGTCGAACAGCATGACCTTTGGCTTCATGGCGAGTGCGCGGGCGATTGCAGCGCGCTGCTGCTGGCCGCCGGAAAGATGGGCGGGATAGGCGTGACGCTTCTCGAAAATACCGACCTTTTGCAAAAGCTTTTCGGCTTCCGCGATGCACTCGGCGCGCGGCCGCTTCAAGACATGCACTGGCCCCTCGATGACGTTCTGCAGGATCGTCATATGAGACCAGAGATTGAACTGCTGGAACACCATGCCGAGTTCTGAGCGGATATGATCCACCTGCTTCTGGCTCGCCGGCTTGCTCCTGCCGTTTTTGTGCACCATGCGGATTTCTTCACCATCGACCCAGATCTCGCCATCGGTGGCGGTCTCGAGCAGGTTGATGCAGCGAAGGAATGTCGATTTTCCCGAGCCCGAAGCGCCGAGAAGCGAGATCACGTCGCCATCCTCTGCATCGAGGGAAATGCCGCGAAGGACTTCGTGGGTGCCGAAGCTCTTGCGGATATTGCGGACCGAAAGTCGGGTTACGCCGGGCATGGAAGCTCCAATCAGATTCAGTCTTCCCTCACGCCTTCAGCGCCGGCGGGACCGCGCGGCGATGTCGCGAAAGAGAATATTCGAGCAGGGCCAGGCCCTGCAGGATGATGAAGTTCAAAGCGAGATAGATGATGGCCGCACAGAGAAAGACCTCCATCGTCCGGTAGGTGTGTGAGATCAGCCGCTGCGCCACGCCGGTCACTTCCCAGACGGTGACAAGGCTTGCAAGCGCCGTCGATTTCATCATCAGGACGATCTCGGTCGAATAGGCGGGCAAGGCATGCCGAAAGGCGATCGGCGCGATGATCCGGCGCACGAGCAGGAAGCCGGACATGCCGATGGATCGCGCCGCCTCTATCTCGCGCGGAGAGATGGCGCGAATACCGCCGCGAAAAATCTCTGCCGTATAGCCGCCGGTGCAGAGCGCCAGCGCCAGTACGGCGCAGACAAAAGGCTCACGCAGCAGCGGCCAGAGCGGGCCGTAGCGAATGATGCCGAACTGGGCGAGCCCGTAGAAAATCAGAAACATCTGGATGAGCAGCGGCGATCCGCGGAAGACGAAGATATAGCCCTTGGCGATCGACGATAGGAACGGGTTGCCGCCCACCCGCATCCAAACGATCAGGAGCGCTAGAAGGCCGCCGATCGTGATGGAACAAATGAACAGCGCAAGCGTCATGGGGAGCGCCTGAAGCAGGGTGATCATCGTCTGGCTGAGAAAGGCGAAATCCATGATCGATCCTCAGGCCTGGCCCATCGCGGCAGGCATGCTGCGGTTGGCGCGGCGCTCGGCGCCATTGAAGACCCGATCCGAAAGGCTTGTGAGGATCAGGTAGAGCGCGCCGCCGACGATGAAGAACAGGAAATATTGTCGTGTGGAGCCCGCCGCGACCTGGCTGGTGCGCATTAGCTCGGCAAGGCCGGTCACGGAGACAAGCGCAGAATCCTTCAGGCTGAGCTGCCAGACGTTGCCCATACCGGGGATGGCGAGCCTGAGCACCTGCGGCATGATGATACGCCGAAAACGCAGCCCCCTGTGCATCCCGATCGCGGAAGCGGCTTCAAGCTCGCCTTTCGAGATTGCGAGATAGGCGCCGCGAAAAACCTCGGCCTGATAGGCGCCCGAGATGATGCCAACGGCAAGTGCGCCAGCAGCAAAGGACGGCAGGCCGAGAAAGCCTTCGTAGCCCAACGCCTTGCCGATCGTGGTGACGGCCGTCGATCCGCCGAAATAGATGAGATAGATGATCAGCAGTTCCGGTACGCCACGAAAGACGGTCGTATAGACGTTTCCAAGCGTTACGAGAATGATGTTGCCCGAGAGCTTGGCCGAAGCGACGATGGTCCCGAAAACTGCACCAATCGCCAACGCGACTGCGGTGACGCAGAGCGTCATCAACGCACCCAACAACAGCAGTGCGCCCCAGCCGGTCGAGCCGAAACCGATCAATTCCAGTGTCGCCATCGCATTCGTTCCCCGCAGCGAGTGGTCAGTTTTCTTTTGTATGCAAGCATAACATGCGAATTGCGGCATCAAAGCCGAAAGCCGGCGCCTCGGATCCCGATGCGCCGGCGACCGATTATTCCTTCGGCGAAACGTCCGTCTTGAACCACTTCATCGACAGGGTCTTCACGGTACCGTCCGCCAGCGCCGACTTGATAGCTGCGCTGAGCATATCGCGAAGGTCTGTGTCGGCCTTGCGCACGCCGAGGCCTTCGCCAACGCCCCAGATCGAGCCTGCAACCTGCGGGCCGGTAAAGACGAGAGCGCCGTTGGCGGCGTCGAAAGCAGTCTGGAAATAGACGGCGTCGTCGAAGCCGAGGTCGATACGACCGTTCTGCAGGTCGAGGTCGCGGTCTGCGCCGGTCTTGTATTCACGGATCGTGGCGACATCACCGAAGTTGTCGTAGATGAACTTCGCATAGACGGTTGCCGCCTGGATGCCGATGGTCTTGCCCTTGAAGGCTTCCTTCAGCGCCGCGATTTCCTTAACGCCAGTCTGGCCGGGCGTCATGGTAACCGTCGCGCCGGTGCCGGCAGCGTTTGCCAGCGGACTATCCTTGGCGGTCGCGAAGGCGGCCGGCGTCGCGGCATAGGGAACGGTGAAGTCGATGACCTGCTTGCGCTCGTCGGTGATCGACAGTGCGTCCATGATCACGTCGAACTTACCGGCGTTCAGCGCCGGGATCATGCCGTCCCAATCGGACGCTACGAGCTTGCAATCGAGCTTCGCGCGTTCGCAAAGAACCTTGGCGAGTTCCGGCTCAAAGCCGCCGAGCGTGCCGTCCGAATTGGTCATATTCCAAGGCGCATAGGCGCCCTCGAGCGTGATGGTCACGGTCTTCCAGTCCTTCGCCTGGGCGGCGGGGCCGGCAAGAACGGAGAGCGCAAGCGCGCCGGAAAGAAGGGCGTGTTTAATCTTCATCTATGTTCTCCTCTTGAGATCGAAATGGCCGTTTCAATATTTACGCCGGTCTTTGCCGGCTTGCCGCTCATGCACCGACATAGGCTAGCCGGATTGATCGGGAAGTTGTATAGGGTACCATATGATAAAATTTGTGTTATGCAAGTGGCAAGTCGATTTATAGGCCAATTTCGCGCATGCACAAGGATTAGGCAATGAGACGCCCCACCGATCGAAGACGCGAGCTGACGGAAAACGATAATGGTCCGCTCTATGCGGGCGTCAAGCAAATGATCCTCGATCGGATCCACAGTGGCGAGTGGCCTCCGAAGCATCGGGTTCCATCCGAAAACGAACTCGTTGTCGAACTCGGCGTCAGCAAGATGACCGCCAATCGCGCCCTTCGAGAACTTGCCAGCGAAGGCGAACTTATCCGCATCCAGGGCGTAGGCTCGTTCGTCGCGGAGCGAAAAGGCTCTTCAGCCCTATTCGAAGTACGCAATATCGCGGAGGAGATAGCCGAGCGTGGCCATGTCCACGAGGCGACTGTTATTGTTCTTGCGCGGGAAACCGCATCCCCTGAGGTGGCAGACGGGCTAGCATTGAACATAGGAGATCCGGTTTTTCACTCGCTTATCGTTCACAGCGAGAATGGCGTACCGGTGCAAATCGAAGATCGCTTCGTCAATCCGTCCGCCGCGCCGGATTACCTTGAACAGGACTTCTCCTCCCTGACGCCCAACGCGTACCTGACGGCAGCGGCACCGCTAAGCGGCTCTGAACATGTCGTCGAGGCGGCGATGCCGCAAGGCTGGGAATGCAAGCTTCTGACGATCCTCAAAAGCGAGCCGTGTCTCACCATCCGGCGGCGGACATGGTCGGGAAAGGAAATCGTCTCAATTGCCAGGCTGATCTATCCCGGCCATCGTTACAGGCTCGAGACGCATAGCGGTAAAATGTTCGAGGAATAGCCGGTTCTTTGAGTTGTATATGGAGGGTATTATTTTTCTCGTGCCAAGGCCCTTCGCGTCCGAGATGAGAAGAAGGGCGACCGTTGACAAATGGCAAGCAGTTCATAAGCTCTGCCGCACCCTACGCCACCGACTTGATCCTCGGAGATAAAGATCATGCCGATGCAGGAACAGTGCAGCACAACCTGGCCAGACGCATGAAACGGTTGATTTTAGCCGGCGTTGCTCTCTGCTTTTCGTCTTATGCGGCCATGGCGGCCCAGACCCTCGATCTCATCGCGCAAAGAGGGGCTATTCGGATCGGCTACATAGCAGACGAGGCGCCGTTCTCCTCCAAGAAGAAGGATGGCACGCCCAGCGGCTACACCATCGATCTCTGCCGGAAGATTAGTGACGAAACCAAACGCAGCCTTCCCAATATCAAGCGGGAATACGTCGAAACCACACTGGCCGACGGCTTTGAAGCGGTGAAGAGCGGACGCATCGATCTCTTATGTGGCGCCTTGACCGTCAATCTTACCAGGCGCGAAACCGTCGATTTTTCCCAGCCGATCTTCGTGACGGGCGCAAGCGCCCTCCTGCGGAAGGACTCGCCGGACTATCTCCAGATACTCTTTCTGGACAGCCCCTCGGTACGCGCGGTGGACGCACGACCGACGTCAAACAGCAGCATTGGAGTGCGCGCAGACACGACGACAGGCACTACGCTGCGCGGCGCGCTCGGCACCGGGATACCGGAAGCGCGGGTTGCTGACTTCGCGACCCATGAAGACGGGCTCAAAGCGCTGGAGGATCACAGGATCGACGCATACTTCGCTGACCGGGCTCTTCTTATTGGCCTGGCAAGTCGCGCTCGCAATCCTACGGCACTTGAGATCGGTAATCGTCTGTTCACGCATGAGCCTTACGCAATCGCATTACGGCGAGACGATTCCGCCTTCCGCCTCCTCGTAGATCGTGCCTTGACAGATTTTTATCTTTCCGACGATTTTCCAAAGCTGCTGAAGACATATTTCGGAGGGGAGGCCGGGACGCTCCGAGCCGAAATCATGATGCAGTCGATCCCGCAATAGACTGAAAGCACCCGGCGGAAGGTCGTCAGGATCAAACGACGATCGGGACCTGCGCTCCATCCATACTAACCACCACGCCGGTCACATAACTTGCCTTGGCCGAACTCAGGAACGTCACGACGTTGGCGATTTCTTCAGGCGTTGCCATCCGACCAAGGGGGATGCGACTGACCGCCCGTGAAAGCGCCTCCTCTTCCGTGGTCCCGGCAAGCTTTGCTTCAGCCCTTATACCCTCGGCCACCCTGTCGGTCTCGGTCGTGCCGGGGTTCAGCCCGATGATCCTGATGCCGCTATCGGCATAGGCATTGGCTAGGCCAACCGTCGCCAGCATGAGCGCGGCATTGGCAGCGCCGCCGGCAAGATGCGTCGGGGACGCGACCTTTCCGCCTGACCCGATAATATTCACGATCACGCCGTCGCGTCGGTCGGCCATTCGCTTCACCACCGGATCGATCACGTTGATATAGGAGAAGTACTTGGCATCCATCGCCGCCCGCCAGGCAGCTGGTGTCAGCTCCGCCGGCGGAGTACGTCGGGCAGCGCCGGCGCTATTGATCACGATGTCCAGGCTACCGATCTCCGCTTCGATCTTCTCAACGAGCGCACGGGCCTGCTCGTCCGATGTCAGATCGGCAGCAAAGCCGATTGCGCCGGGAATTTGTTGAAGAGCAGTATCGATATTTGCTTGCGAGCGCGATGAGATAACGATGCGTGCGCCCTCAGACGCGAGAGAGCGGGCGCAGGCAAGTCCGATACCCTTTGAACCACCTGTGACGAGGGCGATCTTGCCGTTCAAATCCAATTGCATCGCATTTCCTTTCCCTTCTTCAGCCAGATCGCATGTCGCGCTGGCCATGCATCGCTTCCAAGCTCGTGATCAGGCTTTCAGAACGCCACCAGCAGCAACGACCGCCTCTGGCGTATCGACATCGAGGTGGGCTGCCTCGCCTATATCGACATCGATAATCGGGATTCCCGAGCCCTCTATGATATGCCGCGCGCCGACATCCCCTCTAAGCCGCATAACCTCGCCGTAAACCGCGCGGGGCAGAATGACCGGATTGCCGCGCTTACCCCGCGAGACGGCACGGACAATTGCATTGCCGCCCGCACCGCGGAACGCAGCCAACAGCAACCGCAAATCCTCCGTCGTAATGCCGGGCATATCGGCCAGCATGACGAGGATTCCGTCCGCCTGACGGGCCTCGACACATGAAAAACCTGCAATCAGTGAACTCGCCATGCCCGAGGCGAAATCGGCGTTATGAGCAAAAACAGCCCTCAGTCCGGAAAGAGCCCCGACGATCTCGTCTGCCCTATAGCCCGTCACCGCGATCACAGAATCTGCTCCGCTCCCGACCGCAGCCTCTGCGGAACGCCGGACGAGAGGCACGCCATCGAACTCCGCAAGCAGCTTGTGCGGTCCGCCCTCACCCATACGGCTCGCCCTTCCCGCAGCAAGCAGCACGACGGCCACAGATATCGGCGGCTTGCCGACCTCATCGCTTGATTGCGGAACACCAGAGGCCATCATGGCTCGCTCCTGCCCGGCAAGATGTGCTCTCGTGTGCGCAGCGACTGGATGATCTCGGCAAGGATTGCGACCGCAATCTCTGCCGGATTTGCCGCCTTGATCGCCAATCCTATGGGAGCACGGATTCTTGCCAGTTCGAGGTCATCGAGCCCCGCTTTCTTCAGACGTTCGAGACGAGCAGCATGGGTCTTGCGGCTACCAAGCGCTCCGACGTAGAAGCAGCCGGCCCGCAATGCCTGGCCGATCGGGTAGTCATCTATCTTCGGATCATGCGTAACAGCAACGAGCGCCGTGTACCGGTCGAGCGGTTGATCGCTGAGAACGTCAACCGGCCAATCCGCAACGAGATCGACGCCGGCGAAGCGCTCCGGTGTGGCAAAAGCGGTGCGTGGATCGATGATACGAATATCGAATCCGGCAAGCGCCGACATATTCGCCAGCACCTGGCTGATATGTACCGCTCCGATGACCACAATTCGGACGGGAGGCAGATAGGCGTTCACGAAAAACGATCGACTGTCGGCCTCCACCACGCCCGATTTTCCGGATCGAAATCTGTCGGCGACGGCCTCGCCGAGACTACCATCCACCAACTCGCCTTCCAGGAGGAGATCGCTCTTTCCACTCGCAAGGTCAGTCACCTGTACCACGGCTTTGCGAGCGCGCCTCGCACTGTTCAGCGCCATCAAGTCTGAAGCATTCATCAGCCGAGCCTTTCAGGGTATGTTTGTCGCGGCATGACACCGAGCTTGCAGGAGGGAAATTGATCCCGACAGGCAGGACCAAGCGAAGCGCGATTGGCTTGAAATATCATAGTTATCGGAACCGGCTGGTTCGGCAAGCGCAAGCGTGCATAAGCCTCATCAATTTGCGTTGAGGATGAACGGGCTGACGCTTTCCGAAGATCGACAGTGTCCATTATCCATTTTTTGGCCCCAACGCCGCGTCCACTGCATCGTAAAGATTGGATTCAGCCTTTTTTGGTAATTCTCCGTTAGCGTTTGCTCTCTGTGTTTTTCCGCGGCAGGGATTCGTCCGTCGGCCGTTGTTTTGCGTACGGGTTTTCATGCGTCCAATCATCTTGCCGGCAATGCTCCTTGTGTCCCTGGTCATGGCAGGATGCACCGCCAAATCAGGCCCGGAAGTCGCCGTGAGCGAGCACCCGTCACCGGAAACGACCGGCTCCGTCCGCCTCCCAGTGCCGGTGCCTACGGTCGACGTCGGCAAGGGAGCCTCCACTGCGGCACGGCCGCCCAAAGAGTTGGCCTGGACAGGGCCAGCTCCGGAAGCGCAGCCATTCCCTGACGCCATTGAGACACCTGGCTTACCCGTTCCGTCGGAGAGGCCGGTCGCACTGATCATGCAGACCAGTCCCGCCATCGAGGCACCGCCAGGAATCCGAGCGCGGATTTACAGCCGCCAGTTCCGAGACGCCAAACCGATCAACTTCGGTTCCTACTCGCCAAAGAAGCTTGCCGTTCACGGCGTCGACGTTTCGCGCTGGCAGGGCGATATCGACTGGGCAAAGCTACAAAGCCAGGGCGCGAATTTCGTCTATATCAAGGCCACCGATGGCGGCGATCATCTCGACCCGATGTTCAAGGAAAATTGGCGAAAGGCCAAGGAGGCCGGCCTGAAGCGTGGCGCCTATCATTTCTTCTACTGGTGCCGAACGGCCGGCGAACAGGCCGACTGGTTCATCCGCAACGTGCCGAAGGAGGCGGGTGCCCTTCCTCCTGTCATCGACGTTGAATGGAACAGCGAGTCGAGTTGCAGCCAGCGCATCTCGCGTGCGCGAGTCCTGGAAAAGATGCAGGTCTTCCTGGACAAGCTGGAGAAGCATTACGGCCAACGACCCATTGTCTACACGGCCCCGGACTTCTATCGCGACAACCTGCGTGGCGAACTGCTCAACTATCCCTTCTGGCTCCGCTCGGTCGCCGCCCATCCGTCCAAGGTCTATCCGGGACGAAAGTGGCTGTTCTGGCAGTATTCCGGCTCCGGTGTTTCGCACGGCGTCGATGGCCATATCGACCTCAATGTCTTCAATGGCAGCCCGGGCGACTGGCACAACTGGGTGGCGTCACGCGCGAATTGAGGCTTTTCGCGCGCTTAACCTCAAACAGTCGGCGGCACGAAGCCGGCAGGACCTGTACTGACATAGATGGCGTAAAGCGAGGTTGTTGCGGTGATGAAGAGCCGGTTTCGCCTTGGGCCACCGAAGCAGACGTTCGAGACACCTTCGGGCGTCAGGATCCGCCCGATCAATGTGCCGTCCGGGGCATAGACACGCACGGAATCGCCGCTTGAGGTGAAGATGTTGCCGTACCGATCGACCCTGAAGCCATCGAACAGGCCGACATCGCAGATGGCGAAATTCCGCCCTTCGCCAAGGCTGGATCCATTTCCAGACACCGGGTAGGCGCGCATGGCGGCCGGATGACCCGGCACATGCGTCGCGCCGGTGTCGGAGACATAAAGGATGCTTTCATCGGGAGAGAATGCCAGGCCATTCGGCTTGACCAGATCGGTCGCCACGATGGACAGCGATCCGTCGGCAGGATCGAGCCTGTAGACATTCGAAGCGCCGATTTCCGAGCTGGCGGCAAATCCTTCGTAATCGCTGTCTATCCCGTAGGTCGGATCGGAAAACCAGATCGAGCCGTCGGACTTGACCACTACATCGTTCGGAGAATTCAGGCGCTTGCCCTCGAAGCGGTCAGCCAGTGTTTTCCACTGCCCATCGTGCTCCAGTCGGCTCACTCGGCGGTTGCCATGTTCGCAAGCGATGATGCGGCCTTCGGCATCGATTGTGTGGCCGTTGTGATGACCGCAGGGGCTTTCGAAGACGCCCGCCGACCCGGTCACTTCGTCATAGCGCAGAATGCGATTGTTCGGAATGTCGGACCATATGACGTGGCGGGCAGAGGGAACATAGACCGGGCCTTCGGTCCAGCGTCCGCCGGTCCACAATTGCTCCAGCCTGGCGGATCCGTGAATCAGCGCCGAAAAGCGTTGGTCGAGACTGTCGTAAAGGCTCATCTTGCTCCTCCCAGAGCGGCGCTTCCCACGCCAAATCGATAAGCGCAGCTAACGATCAACGCCGTCAGGAATCAAGATGAAAACAATGAGATATAGCGACACGCCACCCCGGCATCGACGGATAATCCCGCCAAACGCTTGCATGTCAGGAGAATCGGCCTATGTTTGAATCATCTGAAACGTAACGAAAGGAAGGTGATCCAATGTCTAATGAGATTTCGGTGCTCGTGAAGGACATGGGAGTTAAGGTAATGATTGCGAGGCAGCCCTCGCTCTAAGCCAACCTTCCTACGGGTTGCTATGTGCAGTCCGGGTCTTTCACAAGACCAAAGCTCATGGAGGGCCGCCAGCAGCGGCCCTTTTTGCTGTCCGGAATTATGATTTGACGGATATCGGCCGCGCGGGATTGCCGATGACCGTAGCCCCTTTCGGCACATCCTTAGTGACAACCGCGCCTGCGCCTACGATTGCATCGTCCCCGATCGTCACACCGGGCAGGATAATTGCGCCGCCGCCAATCCAGACGTTTTCGCCGATCGTGACCGGCAGGCCGATCTCAAGCCCGGCTTTTCTGAGCGCCGGATCCTTGTGGTGCTGTGCGCAATAGATTTGCACGCCGGGCCCAAGCATCGTCGAAGCGCCGATCCGCACGGGCGCCGTATCGAGGATGGCGCAGCCGGCGTTGAGGTATACATTCTCCCCGAGGATGATGTTCATACCATAGGCGCAATGGAACGGCGCCTCGATAAAACTCCCCTCGGCGACTTCGGAAAAGAGTGCCTTCAGCGCCGGCGCCATGCTGCCGCGCTCTGCCGGCGGCATACTATTGTGCTGGTGCACCGCCTCACGGGCGCGACGCTGCAGCGGTCGAAGTTCAGGATCCTGGCAGGAATACCATTCTCCGGCTGCCATCTTCTCGCGTTCGGATTTGGGCGTCATGGGCTCGGCTCTAATCGGTGAAGGCTGTTCCCGCTTATGCAATGAGTCGGGCCGGCAGTCACGCTATAAGTGTTTTTTATCGGGACACACCTCGACTGACATGGCTTCATTGGATGTAAAGTCCGGCCATATTGCCGCATTGCGTGTTTGCGCTTCGACGATTACCAGAGCAGAACGATTTCGGGGGACAGAGCTGCTTGCATAGGCCGATCAAAACGGGACATTGGGTGGTGCGCATACTCTGCGCGCTCGCACTTCTGTTCGTCGGATTCGGCCATCAGCCAGCGGGGATGGCCGAGAACACCCCCTTCAACGTTGCGGCCTATGCCCTGCCCGATGGCACGCTCCCCGTTCTTTGCGTCAGCGAAAGTGATGACAGCCAAAAGGATAGCGGCAAGCACATTCACGCGCAGGGCTGCGAAGCCTGCCGCATCAGCGCCTCCGTGCTTCTGCCGTCACCGGTCGACAATCTCGGCGAGAGGATGCGACCGGCGGCCATTGCACCCATGCGACCCTTCATTCGGGTCGCGCAACGGCGGATCCTTTCTCCCAGCACGGCGCCCCGAGCGCCGCCATTTTACCTGAGCTAGTTCCGTAAGCCTCTTTGGAATTCCCTGGATGTCCAGGCGATGCTGTCGGCCCGCACGGTGCAGCGCATCGACCGCCTGAACACATCCGGCAAAGCTAAAGACGCGAGGAACGATCGGCTGTCCTCTCCGCAGGAAGGGCAAAGCCACATCTCTCCTAAACGACAGCACACAAGGCACTCGACCGTTGTTCGGTCCGATCGCCCTTGATCTCAGCCCATTTCGGCCGGCGGTGCCTGAATATTCATGAGCCGGCTGCCGACCGCCATACAAACGGACCTCCGTGTCCACGAACACAAGGGAATACCCATGTCGAAATTCATCCGTATATTCAGCGTCGCATCCGTCTTGAGCGTCGCCGCTGCCGGTCAGGCACTGGCGCATGCCCATCTTCAATCCGCGACGCCGGCAATGGACGGCACCGTAAAGGCATCGCCGGCTGAGCTGGATCTCAAATTCTCGGAAGGATTGAACATCAAATTCACCGGGATAGCCGTAACCGGCCCAGACGGGAAAGAAGTACAGACGGGTGACGCCAAGCTTAGCGCCGCTGACGATACAATGCTGGTCGTGCCTGTCTCGGGTACACTTCCCGCCGGCGTCTACACCGTCAAATGGCATGCGCTTTCGACTGATGGCCACAAGACCAATGGAAACTACAGCTTCACCGTGAAGCCCTAAGAATCCATCGGCCGCTGCGCCCTTTCCTGTTGATAGCGCGGGAGGCAGCGGCCGGTTCCATTGAACGTCTCTCTCAGACGATACCACCGCCACCAGCAGCGGATGCTGGACGCTCCGCAGCAACCTTCTTGCGATAGCCGCTGGCGCGATATGCTGCGATCGGATCGATCGCCCCGTTTGCACGGCGACGCGCTTCCGCAAGGATGGGCTCGACGTCGGTGCGGTAGGCACGCTTCAGCGTTTCCGACGCCATCATGGCGTCGTTCTCATCCTGATAGCCGGACAAGGCCTTGCGGTCGACGATCAGCGCCTGCGCATAGGCGCGGCGGATTTCGTTGGCGCTGTTGATCAGGCTTTCGATCGGATCGGTGACATTGTGCGACTGGTCGATCATGTGCGCCGGATTGAAGTCGTTGACGCCGCGCTGTTCGGCATCCAGCAGCTCGTTGAAGACGAGGAACAGGCGATAGGGCTCGATCACACCCGCATCGAGGTCATCATCGCCGTATTTGGAATCGTTGAAGTGGAAGCCGCCGAGTTTGCCGAACTGGATCAGGCGGGCGACGATCATCTCGATATTGGTGTTCGGCGCATGATGTCCTAGATCGACGAGGCAGAATGCCTTCGGGCCAAGCGTCTGGGCGATCAGATAGTTGGTGCCCCAATCCTGCACCACGGTCGAGTAGAAGGCCGGCTCGTACATCTTGTGTTCGGTGAAGATCTTCCAATCATCCGGCAGCGCCTCGTAAATATCGGCCATGGATGCGAGGTAACGCTCGAAAGCCTTTGTGAAATGGCTCTGGCCGGGGAAGTTCGAGCCGTCGCCAACCCAGACCGTCAGCGCCTTCGAGCCGATCGCCTTGCCAATCTCGATGCATTCGAGATTGTGCTCGACAGCTTGAGCGCGGGTGGCGGCATCCGTGTGGCTGAGCGAACCATACTTATAAGAGTGTGTCTGCCCCGGCGCATCCGAAAAAGTGTTCGAATTCATCGCGTCGAAGCCAAGGCCGAGCGCATTGCCCTTTGCCCTCAACTCCTTGGCATCCGCCTTGTCCCAGGGGATATGCAGAGAGACGTTCGGCGTCGCCCGTGTCAGCTGGTTGATGACGGCGCAGTCGTCAAGTTTATCAAAGATGCCGCGCGGCTCGCCCGTGCCGGGAAAACGGGCAAATCGCGTACCGCCCGTGCCGACGCCCCAGGAAGGCACCGCCACGAAGAAATCTTCGACTTTCCTGGTGACTGCCTCGATATCGATGCCGCGGCGCGCAAAATTGGCACCCAACGCTTCATAGTCTGATTTCAGCGCAGCGGCGCGCTTGTCATTTTCGGCTACGACAAGGTCGGCAGCAATTCGTAATTCGGCCATCGGTTTCCTCCCATTCTTTTCCTGCTGCGGCGATGCCCCTCATCCGCCTGCCGGCACCTTCTCCGCGCAAGCGGGGAGAGGGTTAGGGTGAGGGGCAACCCCTTGCGCGAAACTACCGCGTAAAGCTCTGCGCGTTGCCGGCGTCGACGTTGATGATATTGCCAGTCGACTTGGCCGACAGGTCCGAAGCCAGGAAGTAGATCGCTTCTGCAATATCCTCAGGGAAGACGTTGAGCTTCAGCATCGAACGCTTGCGGTAATGTTCTTCCAGCTCGTCCACCTCGATCTTGGATGAGGCCGCCCGTTGTTCTCGCCATTCGCCGTTCCAGATCTTCGAGCCGCGCAGAACGGCATCCGGATTGACGGTGTTGACGCGGATACCGGCATCAGCACCCTCGAGCGCGAGGCAGCGGGCGAGATGGATCTCAGCCGCCTTGGCCGTGCAATAGGCAGCCGCGTTCGGCGAGGAGGCAAGGCCGTTCTTGGAGGCGACGAAGACGACGTTGCCGCCGAGCGCCTGCCTGCGGAAGAGACGGAAAGCTTCGCGGGAGACGAGGAAATAGCCGGTCGCCAGAATGTCGATGTTGCGGTTCCACATCGACAGTTCGGTCGTTTCGATCGGTGCCGAGGATGCGATTCCTGCATTCGAGACCAGAATGTCGATGCCGCCGAATTCGACGCAGGACTCGGCGAAAGATGAGATGACCGCATCTTCCTTGGTCACATCGAGCTTGACGCTGCGCACTGCATCGGCGCCGTAGCTCTTGACGAAATCGGCGTGCGTGGTTTCCAGCGCTGCAGCGTCGATATCAGCAAGCACGACGCAAGCGCCCTCGCCAACCAGCCGGGCCGCAGTCGCGCGGCCAATGCCGCCGGCGCCGCCGGTGACGAAGGCAACCTTGCCCGCCATGCTCTTCGGCTTCGGCATGCGCTGCAGCTTGGCCTCTTCGAGCAGCCAGTATTCGATGTCGAAGGCTTCCTGCTCCGGCAGGCCCTGATATTCGGAGACGGTCGAAGCGCCGCGCATGACGTTGATGGCGTTGACGTAGAATTCGCTGGCGATACGAGCCGTTGCCTTGTCGCGTGCGAAGGAGAGCATGCCGACACCAGGAACGAGGAAGATGACGGGATTCGCGTCACGCATCGCCGGCGAATTGTCATGCTTGCAGTCGTTGTAATAGCGCGCGTAATCGGCACGATAGTCTTCAAGCGCCTTGTCGAGGCTTGCAACCACCGCATCGACATCCGGTTTGGCGGGATCGAAATCCACGATCAGCGGGCGGATCTTGGTGCGCAGGAAATGGTCGGGGCAGCTGGTGCCGAGCGCACCGAGCGGACGCAGGCTCTTCGAATTGACGAATTCGAGCACCGCGTCTTGATCATCGAAATGGCCAAGCTTGCGTTCCGCCTTGCCTATGCGGCCACGAACCTCGGGCATCAGGCGGGCGGCAATCGCGCGCCGCTCGGCCAGCGGAAGGCTTTCGGTCACGGCGCCACCGAAGATGGTCTTGCCCGAAGTTTGCTCGGCAAACCACTTGATCGCCTTGTTGATGATCTGAAGCGTCAGTTCGTAGCAGGCCTTCGCGTCGTTGGCCCAGGTGAACAGGCCGTGGCTTTCCAGCACGACGCCCTTTGCATCAGGATGATCCTTGACGAAAGCTTCGAGATCGAGGCCGAGCTGGAAGCCGGGGCGGCGCCAGGGCAGCCAGCCGATTTCATCGCCAAAAATCTGCTTCGTCAATTCCTTGGAATTCTTGGACGCCGCAATCGCGATGATCGCATCCGGATGCATGTGGTCGACATGTGTGAATGGTACGAAACCATGCAGCGGCGTGTCGATCGATGCGGCGCGGGCATTGAGGTTGAACGTGCAGTGCGGCAGGAAGCCGACCATGCGATCTTCATCCTCGACACCGCGATAGATGCTTTTGAGCGAATCGAGCTTGTCCTGATAAAGCGTCGCAAAGCCGTCGAGCTTGATCGTTCCGACGTCGCCGCCCGAGCCCTTCACCCAGAGTACCTTCACTTTGCCGCCGGTCAGCGGGTCGGTTTCCATTACCTTCGCAGAGGTGTTACCGCCGCCGTAGTTGGTGATGCGCTTGTCTGCGCCGAGCAGATTCGAGCGATAGAGCAGCTTGCCGGGCTCATCCAGGCCGGCCGCATGCTTATCATCCCAACGGTTTTCGAGAAGCCGAACCTCAGCCGCCATGTCATCCTCCCATAGCAAAATCTTTTGCAAACGCAGGCCTCGCCGCGTCTATTTCGTTGACGGTATCGCTCATGGAAAGCTGCGTTGTCAATCGAAAACGATCAAAATCGATAATTGTGCAGCGCAATATGAAAATTTATGATCGTTTTTGATTGACACTTTGTCATATATGAGAAATAAGCGACGCAGGGAGGAGCCGATGCACGAACGGGAACGCCATCGCATCATACTAAGCGCCGTACAGGAAAAGTCCGTGGTCACGATTCAGGATATATCCGAATTGACCGAGGCTTCCGAGGCGACGATCCGGCGCGATATTGCAGCTCTGCATGTGCAGGGAAAGATCAGGCGCGTTCGCGGCGGCGCGGAAGCCGTGCACCCTCCTCAGCTTGGAAATCTGGCAGCCCGACCCTTCAGAGTGTCGGAAGCAGTCAACATCGATAAAAAGCGCGCAATCGCGCGTCAGGCCGTCGATCTCTGCGAGCCCGGCGATGCCATCATCATCAACGGCGGCACGACGACGTTCCAGATGGTGCATTTCATGGCGGCCCACCGGCTGCAGGTCATGACCAACTCATTTGCGATTGCCGAACATCTGGTGAAGCATTCGAAGAATTCGGTAACGATCCCGGGTGGCGCGATCTATCGCGAGCAGAGCCTGATCCTGTCGCCGTTCGATAACGACACCATCCGCAATTTCTATGCGCGGCGGATGTTTATCGGCGCACAGGGCGTGGGCCCGCTCGGCATCATGGAATCGGACGCACTGGTCATCCAGAGCGAGCAAAAGCTCATGCACCAGGCGGACGAGCTGGTTGTCATGGTCGATTCCAGCAAGTTCCATCGCCGATCGAGCCTCATACTGTGTTCGCTCGATCGCGTTTCGACGATCATTACCGATGACGGAATTTCTCAAGAAGCCGTCAGAATGATCGAAGATGCAGGTGTCTCGCTCGTCGTTTCGAGCGTGACGCCGCAATCGGGGACGGAGGATTCCTCTTCGGTCGCCTGAATGGGGACGGAAGGGGTGGGAGCAGTCTTATCAACGTGGGAGGATGAATTATGAATATTGCAAAGAAACTCGCGATCGGCGTGGCGCTGGCCGCCATTATGGTCGCTGGCTCGGCAAGCGCCAAGGACATCAAGATCGGTCTGGTGGTGAAGTCCCTAGGCAACGGCTTCTTTGAAGCTGCCAATAAGGGCGCGCAGGAAGCCGCCAAGGAACTCGGCGGCGTAGAAGTAATCTACACCGGCCCGACGACGACCACGGCCGAAGGCCAGATCGAAGTCATCAATTCGCTGATCGCCCAGGGCGTCGACGCGATCGAGATTTCCGCCAACGATCCGGACGCCGTCATTCCGGCTCTGAAGAAGGCAAAGCAGCGCGGCATCAAGGTCATCTCCTTCGATTCCGGCGTCAACAAGGATGGCCGCATCCTTCAGCTCAACCCATCCTCTAACGAGTTGATTGGCAAGATGTGCCTGAAGCTGGCAGCCGACCATCTGGATGGCGGCAAGGGTGACTTCGCAATCCTTTCGGCAACCACCACCTCGACGAACCAGAACATCTGGATCGGCGAAATGAAGAAGCAGCTGAAGGATTTTCCGGGCCTCAACCTCGTCACGACGGTCTATGGCGACGACCTCTCGGACAAGAGCTATCGCGAAGCCCAGGGCCTCCTGACCTCGCACCCTGAAGTCAAGGTCATCGTCGCTCCGACCACCGTCGGCGTTCTCGCTGCATCGCAGGCCGTCAAGGACGCAGGCAAGATCGGCCAGGTCTACGTGACCGGTCTCGGCCTGCCGTCTGAAATGGCCGGTGCGATCAAGTCCGGCGCGACGAAGGAATTCGCCATCTGGAATCCGATCGATCTTGGCTATTCTGCAACGCAGATCGCCTATCGCCTCGTCAAGGGCGAGACCGACGGCAAGCCGGGCAGCGAAATCAATGCCGGCCGCATGGGCAAGATCAAGGTTGACGACAAGGGCGAAGCCGCCATGTCCGATCCCTTTGTCTACAATGCCTCGAACATCGACCAGTTCTCCAAGGTCTTCTGATCCTAGGAGCGTTTGAACGCACCACCCGGCGGTCTCCAAACCGCCGGGACTGGCAATCGATTTCCGGTAAAAGCTTCATGACCAGCGTCCTTCAACGTCCGATCGCGGATAAAGCATCAGCCGCACCGACAGCTATTCTGGAGATGCGCGGCATTTCGCAGATCTTTCCGGGCGTCAAGGCTCTGGATGGCGTCAGCATCAGCCTCTATCCGGGCAAGGTGACGGCACTGATCGGCGAAAACGGCGCCGGCAAATCCACGCTCGTCAAGATTCTGACGGGCATCTACCGCCCGAACGAGGGCGAGATTCTCGTCGATGGCAAACCGGTGCATTTTTCGAATGCCCAAGCCGCGATCGACGCCGGCGTAACTGCCATCCATCAGGAGACGGTGCTTTTTGACGAGTTGACGGTTGCCGAGAATATCTTCCTGGGCCACGCGCCGCGCACGCGCTTCCGCACGATCGACTGGAAGCTGATGAACAATCGTTCGAAAGAGCTGCTGCATTCGCTGGAAAGCAACATTGACCCGACGATCCGCCTGAAGGATCTTTCTATCGCGCAGCGACATCTTGTGGCCATTGCCCGCGCCCTGTCGATCGAAGCCCGCATCGTCATCATGGATGAGCCGACGGCCGCTCTCTCACGCAAGGAGATCGACGATCTCTTTCGCATCGTCGAAGGCCTGAAGGCGCGCGGAAAAGCCATCCTTTTCATCAGTCACAAGTTCGACGAACTCTATGAGATCGCGGACAATTTCGTCGTCTTCCGTGATGGCCGCGCCGTCGGCAACGGGCGACTGAAAGAGACGCCACAGGACGAAATCGTCCGCATGATGGTCGGGCGTGACGTTAAGGATGCCTTCCCGAAGATTGCCGTCCAGATCGGCGATACCGTTCTCAATGTCCAGAATTACTGCCACCGTACCGAATTTCGCGACATTTCCTTCGGGCTTCGCCGCGGCGAAATTCTCGGCGTCTATGGCTTGATCGGCGCCGGCCGTTCCGAGCTCTGCCAATCGCTCTTCGGCGTCACCAAGCCGCTTTCCGGACGTCTCGCGTTGAATGGCGAGGAGATCACCATTCACTCGCCGCTCGACGCGATCCGGTCAGGCATCGTCTACGTACCGGAGGAACGCCAGCGGCACGGGCTGGCGCTGCCGATGCCCATCTATCAAAACATGTCTCTGCCATCGCTTGGCCGCACATCTCGCAAGGGTTTCCTGAAAGCCGCAGAGGAATTCGCGCTCGCTCGGAAATATGCCGAGCGGCTGGATCTGCGCGCGGCGGCACTGTCCGTTCCTGTCGGGACGCTCTCAGGCGGCAACCAGCAGAAGGTCGTGATCGGCAAATGGCTGGCGACCCAGCCAAAGGTCATCATTCTCGACGAGCCGACGAAGGGCATCGACATCGGCTCGAAGGCTGCTGTCCACGCCTTCATCAGCGAGCTGGCGGCAGACGGGCTCTCCATTATCATGGTCTCGTCGGAACTGCCGGAAATCCTGGGCATGTCGGACCGTGTGCTTGTCATGAAGGAAGGCCTTTCTGCCGGCATCTTCGAGCGCGCTGGGCTGACGCCGGAAACGCTGGTGCGCGCTGCAACGGGCAACGCATAGGAGCTGCCGATGCCAAAAATACTGAAAAAACGCGAAACGCTGCTCTTTTCCATCATCGTCGTTCTGATCGCCGGCTTTTCGACCCGCGCAACCGGCTTCGCGACGCCTGAAAACCTCAGCAACATCTTCAACGATACCGCGATCCTGATCATTCTGGCGCTCGCGCAGATGACGGTCATCCTCACCAAGTCGATCGATCTTTCGGTTGCCGCCAATCTTGCCTTCACCGGCATGGCGGTCGCCATGCTGAATGCCGCCTATCCCGGCATCCCTCTTGTCGCATTGATCCTGGCTGCTATCGCGATCGGCGCACTTCTCGGAGTGATCAACGGCTACCTCGTCTGGGCGCTGGAAATTCCTCCGATCGTCGTGACGCTGGGAACGCTCACCATCTATCGCGGCATGGCCTTCGTGCTTTCGGGCGGCGCCTGGGTGAATGCGCACCAGATGACCCCCATCTTCCTCAATGCGACCCGCCAGCCGATCCTCGGCCTTCCAGTTCTCGGCTGGATCGCCATTGTCATCGTGTTGCTGGTCTATGTCGTGCTGAAGTACACATCCTTCGGGCGTGCGACCTATGCGGCTGGCGGCAATCCGGTTGCCGCCGTCTATGCCGGCATCGATGTCGGCTGGACGCGCTTCCTCGCTTTCGTCCTCTCGGGCGCGCTGGCAGGGCTCAGCGGCTATCTCTGGGTTGCCCGCTATGCGGTGGCCTATGTCGACATCGCCAACGGATTTGAACTCGACAGCGTTGCAGCCTGCGTCATCGGCGGCATCTCGATTGCCGGCGGCGTCGGCTCGGTCGCTGGCACCGTTCTCGGCGCGCTGTTTCTCGGCGTCATCAAAAATGCATTGCCGGTCATCGGCATCTCACCTTTCACCCAGATGGCGATATCAGGGACGGTGATTATCCTTGCGGTCGTCTTCAATGCAAGGCGCGAACGCAACCGCGGTCGCATCATCCTGCGTGACCAGGCCGCCAAGGAAATCGACGAAAGGAAGGTGGCAGCATGAGCACCGTTTCGCAAGCCACGGAAAAACGCACAATCCCCGACCGCCTCGGAACACCGCTGAAGCGGATCATGTCGAGCTGGGAGATCCTGCTGCTCGGCGTCGCCATCCTGATCTTCATCTTCAATTCAATCGCGTCGCCCTATTTCCTCGACGCCTACAATCTCTCGGACGCGACCTTCAATTTCACCGAAAAGGCAATGATTGCCTTTGCAATGACGCTGCTGATCATCGCAGGCGAGATCGACCTCTCCGTGGCCGCGATTATTGCACTCGCGTCGACTGCGATGGGTGCTGCGGCACAATATGGCGTCGACACGGCCGGCCTGGTCGCGATCGGTATTTTTGTCGGCCTGCTCTGCGGTCTCTTCAACGGCTTTCTCGTCTCGGCGCTGAAACTGCCCTCCATCGTCGTCACCATCGGCACTATGAGCCTGTTCCGCGGCATCTGCTATATCGTCCTCGGCGATCAGGCCTATGGTGGCTATCCCGATGATTTTGCCTATTTCGGCCAGGGCTATGTCGTTTGGGTGTTCTCCTTCGAGTTCGTGCTATTCATCGTGCTGGCGATCCTCTTTGCCATCCTGCTGCACGCGACAAATTTCGGCCGGCAGGTCTATACGATCGGCAACAACGAGTTTGCCGCGCGCTTCTCCGGCATCCCGGTCGAGCGGGTGAAGTTCATCCTCTTCCTTCTGACGGGCGTCATGAGCGGCGTTGCTGCTGTCTGCCTTACCTCGCGCCTCGGCTCGACCCGCCCCTCGATCGCGCAGGGCTGGGAGCTTGAGGTCGTGACCATGGTCGTTCTTGGCGGCGTCTCGATCCTCGGCGGTTCGGGTACGATCGGCGGTGTCGTCATTGCCGCCTTCGTCATGGGCCTCGTCACCTTCGGGCTCGGCCTGCTGAACGTGCCAGGGATCGTCATGTCGATCTTCATCGGCCTGCTGCTGATCATCACCATCGCCATCCCGATCATCGCGCGCCGCATCAAACTTATGAGTTCGAAATGACTGCGCAAATGGAACGGCACGCTTTCAAGATGCGGCTCAATCCGGGCATGGAAGCCGAGTACCGCAAGCGCCATGACGAGATCTGGCCCGAGCTGGTTGCACTACTGCATGATGCAGGCGTCCGCGACTATTCGATCCATCTCGACCGCGAGACGAACACGCTTTTCGGCGTGTTGACCCGACCCGTCGATCACACGATGGCAAGCCTGCCCGATCATCCGGTCATGAAACGGTGGTGGGCACATATGGCGGACATCATGGCGACCAATCCAGACAACTCGCCCGTCCAAAGCGATCTCGTTTCCGTCTTTCATATGCCATGACCGACGCAGCCTCCTTTCGCCGCATCGCCGTTCTCGATATCGGCAAGACCAACGCCAAGGTCGTCATCCTGGATGCGGAAACCGGCGCCGAGATTGCCGCACGACGCACGACGAACACCGTTTTGAAGAGCGGCCTTCATCCCCACTACGAAATCGATGCGCTGTGGGCCTTCATGATCGAATCCCTGAAGTCATTCTCCACGACGCCGGGCTTTGACGCGATCTCGATCACCACGCACGGCGCTTCGGCAGTGTTGCTCGATGAGGCGGGGGAGCTCGCCCTGCCGGTTCTCGACTATGAGCATGCCTACCCGGCCGAAATATCCGCGGCCTATGATCGGCTGCGCGCGCCCTTCTCGGAGACTTTCTCACCCCGGCTGTCTGGTGGACTCAACGTCGGGGCGCAGATCCACTATCAGAAGACCGCCTTTCCGGAGCAGTTCGCCAATGTGCGAACAATCCTGACCTATCCGCAATACTGGGCATACCGGCTAACGGGCGTTGCCGCCAACGAATTGACGTCGCTCGGTTGCCACACGGATCTTTGGAACCCCGGAGCCGGCAACTATTCTTCCCTCCTCGACAGGCTCGCGATACGCGATCTGATGGCGCCGGTACGCTCTGCCTTCGATGCACTCGGGCCGGTTCTTCCCGAAACCGCCGACCGGATCGGCTTGAAGCAACCCGTTCCGGTCTATTGCGGCATTCACGATTCCAACGCTTCGCTTCTGCCGCACCTGATCGACAACGAGGCGCCATTTGCCGTCGTTTCGACCGGCACATGGGTCATCTGCTTTGCCGTTGGCGGCGATCTCGCCCATCTCGACCCGACACGCGACGCGCTCGCCAATGTCGACGCCTATGGCCGCGCCGTTCCCTCCTCTCGCTTCATGGGCGGCCGGGAATTCGAGATGTTGTCGGCAGAAATCGGCAGTGTCGACGATCAGGCATCAATCGGCGAAGCGCTTGATAGGGTCATTCGAAAAGGCATGATGCTTCTGCCGAACGTCGCTGACGGGTCTGGCCCCTTCCCCGGCAAGCACATGCGCTGGCTCAGTGACGCGGAGGCGACGCCGGCAGAGCGCCAGGCTGCGGTCAGCCTATATCTTGCGCTGATGACGCAGGCCTGCCTCGCCTTGATCGGCGCTAGAGGCCCGATCTTCATCGAGGGTCCTTTCGCGCTCAACAGCGCCTATCAGGCAGCGCTTTCATCCCTGACGTCAGCAGACGTGATTGCGCTCCCCGGCTCTACCGGCACAAGCCAGGGGGCAGCGCTGTTAACCGGCGTCCGGCCAAGCCACAATACCGCCATCGGCCCAGCGGCCGGGATCGACCTTCCCAGCTTGGCCGACTATCGGCGATCTTGGTATCAGGCCATGGACGAGGATTCGACAGCCACTTGAATTGCTGGTCCCGCGGCGACCTATCTCCCCCGGCGTGTCGGATATCAGCGGATATCGAATTCGGCATCGACCGGTATCTGCATGGCAGTCGCCAGATGATTCGTTTGGCCGGCCAGCCCTATGACGGCAAGCAATTCTGCATGTTGCGCCTCAGTCATACCCCTCGCCTTGGCAGCTGCCGTATGGGAGTGAACGCAGTAGGCGCAACCGTTGGCAGAGGAGACCGCAATATAGATCATCTCGCGCACTAACGGATCGAGCGTACCTTCAACCGCCATGACAGCCTTGAGCCCGTCCCAACTCCGCCTCAGAAGAGCCGGATCGTTGGCAAGTCCGCGCCAGAAATTATTGATGAAATCCGACTTACGCGTCGCCCGGATGTCGTCGAACACGTCCTTCACCGCTGGAACGGCATTCGCCTCTGCATCGGTCAGCAATTTTACAGTTGCCATGGGTGTCTCCTTCGTTGTGAAAAGCCGGCTATGAGGCAAATCCAGATCTGGGCGAGAATGGAAACGAACAGTCCGACTCGACTGTTTGTTTCAAGGTATCCGAATGCCGTCAAAGTCGAGTTCGTTGTCATACAAATCGAGCGGCCGCTCCGTATCCCTGAACAATCTCCTCCGAAAATTTCACCTCAAACACGAAATTGTTTGTTTCATTGTCGCTCGCGTTGCTCAAGTCGCATCGGAGCGTCATAGACATGCCCGATTATTGATATCAAAGCCATTTCAGGCCTCGGACGTGGACAAAATTTAATGCCCTACCCAAATTCCTTAGTGACCCGACGCAAGTTAAAGTCGTGTCACTATGGCTCTTTCGGGGGCGGCTAAGAAAGGTATTTGAATGGCACGCCCTTTTCGGGTCTTTTTGCTGGTTGCGGTAGTCGGTGCGTTGGGCGTCGGTGCATATGTGGAGCGTGACCGTCTCAAAGGCGAATATGATCGCCTGACGGCGCAGAACTCCTCCGCAGGAGCCCATGGTTCGGCGGGTCAGCAGGCTGGTCAGCAGGGCGGCCAAAGGCGTGGTGGCGCGGGGCGGCGCGCCTTTGGACAGGGACAAGGCCCGACACCCGTCCTCGTCTCCGAGGCGAAGGCCGCCGACGTTCCCGTCTATGTCGATGGCGTCGGCGCCGTAAAGGCGCTCAACACGGTCACCGTGCGCCCTCAGGTAAACGGCAAGATCGTTGAGATCGACTTCGTGGAAGGTCAGGACATCAAGAAGGGCGACGTGATCGCCCGGATCGACGACGCTGTCTACAAGGCCCAAAGAGACCAGGCGGTTGCCAAGAAGGCGCAGGACGAGGCGCTGCTGAGGAACGCGCAGCTTGATCTCGAGCGTTACGAGCGGATGGTCCAGACTGCTTCGGGCACGCAACAGCAGGCCGATACGCAACGCTCGCTTGTCGCCCAGTATCAGGCACAGGTCCAGTCCGATCAGGCCGCGATCGAAAGCGCCCAGGCAACGCTCGACTATACGACAATCGAAGCCCCGATTGACGGGCGCACCGGTATTCGCAACGTCGACGTCGGCAATCTCGTCAGTTCCACCGATACGACCGGCATCGTCACCCTGTCCCAGATCAAGCCGATCTCGGTGCTATTCTCCATCCCCCAACAGCAGCTTGGCCGTATCAATGCGGCAAGTGCGACCGGAACCCTTTCAGTGCAGGCGATCTCCGGTGATGGCAAGGTGATCGACAGCGGTTCATTGACTGTCGTCGACAATCAGGTGGATCCGACGACCGGAACGGTAAAGCTGAAGGCGAATTTCCCGAACGAGAAGCTGACGCTCTGGCCCGGCGCATTCGTCAATGCACGCCTGCTCGTCGAGACGATGAAGGGCGTCACGGTGGTTCCCACGGCTTCCGTGCAGCGCGGACCGAACGGCACCTTCGTCTATATCGTACAGCAGGATCAGACCGTCTCCATGAAGCCGGTCAAAGTTGGCCAGCAGGACGATGTCCAGGCCGTGATCGCTGACGGCGTGGTCCCGGGCGACCAGGTGGTCACCACGGGCTTTGCCCGCCTGCAGGACGGCGCCAAGGTCGAAGTTTCCGCACCGGCGACTGAGGGCACACCGAACGCCCAGCAACCCGCTGCCGATAACAACGGCCAACAACCACACCGCCGGCACAATGGCGAGCAGGGAGGCGGCAAAGGCAATGGCGAGGGCGGCGGCCACCGTAGAGGTAGCGACGGAACCGCCGCCACGTCTCCCGACACAACATCAGCCATTCCGAGTGCGCAACCGCAATGAGTGTCTCGTCACTCTTCATAAACCGTCCGATCGCCACCTCGCTGCTCGCCGTGGCGACCCTGCTCGGCGGCACACTCGGCTTCCTCTTCCTGCCGATTGCGCCGCTGCCACAGGTGGACTTCCCGACGATCCGCGTGACGACACAGTTGCCGGGCGCCGACCCCGATACGATGGCGGCACTTGTCACGGCGCCGCTGGAACGTCCGCTCGGCCAGATTCCGTCGCTTGCCTCGATGACCTCGTCGAGCGCCTTCGGCATCAGCCAGATCACGCTGCAATTCGATCTCGGCCGTGACATAGATGGCGCTGCGCAGGACGTCCAGGCGGCGATCAATGCAGCGGGCTCCACCCTCCCCAAGACGTTGCCCTACCCGCCGACCTACTCGAAGGTCAATCCGGCCGATACGCCGATCGTCACGCTAGCACTGCGCTCGTCGAGCTATTCGATCCGCGATCTCAGCGATTTCGCCGATACGATGATGGCGCAGCGCCTGAGCCAGGTGTCGGGCGTCGGCGACGTCAGCATCCAGGGCGGCGTTCGTCCCGCTATCCGGATCCAGGCCGACCTGCCGCGTCTTGCCTCCTATGGCTTGGCGCTTGAAGATATTCGCACCGCCATTTCGAGCGCCAGTGTGGCCGGCGCCAAAGGCTCCCTGGACGGAACGCATCAGTCGTTCACGCTGGCTGCCAACGACCAGATCGTCGACCCCGAGATCTACAAATCCGTCATCGTCGCCTATCGCAACAATGCGCCGATCCTGCTTAAAGATGTCGCCGACGTCGTCGAAGGCCTGGAGAACAACCGTGTCGGTGCCTGGTATCAGGGCGATCCCGCCGTCATCATCGACGTGATGCGCCAGCCCGGCGCCAACGTCATTCAAACCGTGGAAAGCGTGCTCGCGCAATTGCCGCGGCTGAAACAGGCGCTTCCGGCCGGTGTCTCGCTCGATATCGTCAACGACCGGACGGAAACGATCCGGGCTTCCATCCATGACGTGCAATGGACGCTCGGCATCAGCATCGGGCTCGTCATCCTGGTCGTTCTATTGTTCCTGCGCACGATCACGGCGACCTTCATCGCCGGCGTCGCCTTGCCGCTCTCCTTGATCGCCACCTTCGCCATCATGTGGTTCGCGGGCTTCAGCCTGGACAATCTTTCGCTGATGGCGCTGACGATCGGCGCGGGTTTCGTGGTCGACGATGCGATCGTCATGATCGAGAACATCGCCCGCCATATCGAGGAAGGCGAGAGCCCCATGCAGGCGGCGCTGAAAGGCGCCGGCGAAATCGGGTTCACGATCATTTCGCTGACCGTCTCCCTGGTCGCCGTCTTCATCCCGCTCCTGTTCATGACCGGCATCGTCGGGCGCATGTTCCGGGAGTTCGCTCTCACCCTGACGATCGCTGTGGTCGTGTCCGCAATCATCTCGCTGACGTTGACGCCGATGATGTGCGCCCGCATTTTGCGCAAGCCGAAGGAGGGTCGTGGTGGGCTGCTCGCCGGTGCGGATCGTGCCATGGGCTGGATGGTTTCCGGCTACCAGCGCAGTCTCGTCTGGGCGGTCGATCGAAGCGCGCTGATGCTGATCGTGACGGCGATTACGCTCGCCGCGACGATCGCGCTCTATATCGTCATTCCGAAGGGCTTTCTGCCGGCACAGGACACCGGCCTGATAACGGCGGTGATCGAGACCGAGCCGACGACGTCGTTCGAATCCATGAAGCAGACGCAGGCAGCAGTAACGGAGCGGCTTCGCACCGATCCCGATATAAGCGGCATCGTCTCAGTGATCGGAGCCAGCGCCTCCAATCTGACCCTCAATACCGGCTCTCTGACGCTGGTGTTGAAACCGCGCAACCAGCGGACCGCATCCGCTGATGAAATGATCGATCGGCTACGCGTCGAAGTCGCCGACATTCCGGGCGTGCATGTCACTTTCCAGAGCGTCCGCGACATCAGTATCAGCACACGAGTGGCCCGCGCGCCCTATCAATACACGCTGACAGGAACCGATACGGCCACCGTGGTAGACTGGTCGCATAGACTGGCACAGCGCCTGCAGCAAAGTCCGAAACTGATCGACGTCAGTTCGGAAGTCGAGACCGGCGGCGGCCGGATTATGGTCAATGTCGATCGAGAGACGGCTTCTAGACTTGGGGTTTCCATGCAGGCGGTCAGCGATACGCTGAACGATGCCTTCGGCCAGCGCCAGATCACCACGATCTATGGCCAGGTCAACCAGTACCGCGTCATTCTTGAGGCAGCCCCTCAATATCAGTCCGATCCGAAATCGCTGGACAAGCTCTATGTTGCCGGCGCCAATGATTCACAGGTGCCGCTCAACGCATTTTCGACCGCATCCTTTACGACGGCGCCGCTCGTCATCAGCCACGACGAACAGTTTCCTGCCGTCACGCTGAGCTTCGATCTCGCCAAGGGTGCCTCACTCAGCGATGCCGTCAGCGAAATCCGCACTGCTGAGCAAGACATCAATATGCCGAGCTCCGTTCAGCGGAACTATTCCGGCGATGCGCAGGAGTTCGCCTCCTCGCTTGCGGGCGAGCCTTGGCTGATCCTCGCTGCAGTTATAACGATCTACATCGTGCTCGGCCTGCTCTACGAGAGCGCGGTACACCCGATCACGATCCTGTCGACCCTGCCCTCGGCCGGCGTCGGCGCGCTTCTGGCGCTGATGCTCTTCGGGCAGGATCTGTCGATCATCGCCCTGATCGGCATCGTGCTCCTGATGGGTATCGTCAAGAAGAATGCGATCATGATGATCGACTTCGCGCTCGAAGCGGAGCGAACCGAGGGACTGCCGCCGCGCGAGGCGATCATCAAGGCGTCGATCCTGCGCTTCCGCCCGATCATGATGACTACGCTCGCCGCGCTTTTCGGCGCGCTGCCGCTGGCCTTCGCGCAGGGCACCGGCGCGGAGCTGCGCATTCCGCTCGGTATCTCGATCATCGGCGGCCTCGTGCTCAGCCAGCTTCTGACGCTCTATACGACCCCCGTGATCTATCTCGCTCTTGAGCGGCTACGCGCCCGCGTCGTCGGTCGCCCGACGGGTGCGGCTGCCCCCGAGGCCAGCGAATTGGGCGGTGGCATATGAATATTTCCGAGCCCTTCATCAAGCGGCCTGTCGGCACGACGCTCCTGGCAATCGGGCTGATGATCCTCGGTTTCGTCGCCTACCATTTTCTGCCTGTCGCAAGCCTGCCGACCGTGGACTTGCCGACGATTGTCGTCTCGGCAAGCCGGCCGGGTGCGGACCCCGCAAGCATGGCCGCCAGCGTGGCAGCCCCATTGGAACGACGGCTGGGCACCATCGCCGGCGTGACTCAATTGACGTCAGTCAGTTCGCTGGGATCGAGCAGTATTTTCATCCAGTTCGATCTCTCCCGCAATGTCGACGGTGCTGCCCAGGATGTCCAGGCGGCGCTCAACGCGGCGGCGACCGATCTGCCCGGTGATCTCCCGACCCTTCCGTCCCTGCGCAAGGTCAATCCCAACGCCGCCCCGATCATTATCCTAGCGCTGACCTCGGATAACGTCTCCCCAAGCGCCATCTACGATGCGGCCGATTCCGTCATCGTGCAGCGCATCTCCCAAGTGGACGGCGTCGGGCAAGTGTCGGTCAGCGGCGCGGATCAGCCTGCGGTGCGCGTGAGACTCGATCCCGATCGGCTTTCGGCCATGGGCCTGTCGCTCGATGCCATCCGCACGGCAATCGTCAACGCCAATACGATGGGGCCGACCGGCTCGATCGACGGCAACAGTGCCGCTTTTTCCATCGCGCTTAACAGCCAGCTGAGAACGCCTGAGGACTACGGACGCATCATCGTGCATAGCGGTGACGGCACGGCCGTGCGCCTCTCCGACATCGCGACGGTGGAACCTGGTGTCCGCAACAGCCGCTCCGACGCCTGGTACAACGGCAAGCCCGCAGTGCTGCTCAACGTCACCAAGGAAGCAAACGCCAACGTCATTTCCACCGTCGACGGCGTGAAGGCGCTGATCCCGGAATTGCAAGGGCTCATCCCCGCCGGCATCCATCTCGACGTGCTTTCCGACCGTACGACGACGATCCATGCCAGCGTCACAGACATGCAATGGACGCTGCTTGCGACCATCTTCCTGGTCATGGGTGTCGTCTTCGCCTTCCTGCGACGCGCAACACCGACTTTTGCCGCCGGTGTGACCGTCCCCCTGTCGCTGGCCGGCACCTTTGCCGCCATGTGGCTCTGGGGACTTTCGATCGACAATCTCTCGCTGATGGCGCTCGCCGTCTCCGTCGGCTTCGTTGTCGACGACGCCATCGTGATGATCGAGAACATCTATGCCAATCTCGAGAAAGGCATGAGGCCGATGACGGCCGCTCTCGAGGGCGCCAAACAGATCGGGTTCACCGTCGTCTCCATTAGTTTTTCACTGCTCGCGGCCTTCATCCCGCTCTTCTTCATGGGCGGTATCATCGGCCGCTTCTTCCAGACCTTTTCGCTGACGCTTGGCTTCACGATCGTGGTCTCGACATTGGTGTCGCTGACCCTGACGCCGATGATCTGCGCCCATCGCCTCCGCGCCCATGATATCCATGCCCGCCCTGGCTTCTTCGGCAGGATCATCGAGGGTTCGCTCGAAGCCACTACTAACTTCTATGGCCGCACGCTGAAGGCTGTGCTGCACCACCGCGTGCTGACCATCCTGATCCTTTTCGCCTGCATCGCCATGACGGTCTTTCTCTACGTCAAGGTGCCGAAGGGTTTTATTCCGCAGGATGATACCGGCTTCATCCAAGGGAGCACGCAGGCGGCAACCGACATTTCCTATCCCGCCATGGTGGAACTGCAGCGCAAGGCGGCCGCGATCGCCGCAGAGGATCCGGCGGTTTCGGGTATCGGCTCTTCGGTCGGTGGCGGTGGCTTTTCAAGCTCCGTCAATCGCGGTCAGTTGCAGATTTCCCTGAAGCCAATCAACGAACGCATCCCGACCGATCAGGTGATCGAGCGTATGCGCAAATCCCTTTCCGCCATACCGGGGCTCAGTACATTCCTGTTTTCACCCGGCGATATCCGCGCCGGTGCGCGTTCGTCTCAATCCCAGTATCAATTCACCCTCTGGGACGCGAATTACGACGAACTGGTGGAGTGGGCTCCGCGCGTCATGCAACGGTTGCAGGCCGACCCTGCTCTGACCGATGTCGCGACCGACCGGCAACCGAACGGGCTGCAGGCGACCGTCAACATCAATCGCAACGAAGCCTCGCGCCTCGGGGTGAGCATTCAATCCATTGACAGTGCGCTCAACAACGCCTTTGCCCAGCGGCAGGTCTCGACCATCTATACGCAGCGCAACCAGTATCGCGTGGTTCTGGAGGCCGATCCGAACTATGCCCGGGACCCAAGCGATATCTCGCATCTCTATGTGCCGGCCGCGGATGGCACGCAGATCCCCCTGGGCAGTGTCGCCTCGATCGACCGGACGCTGGCGCCGCTTGTCGTCAACCATCAGGGCCAGTTCCCGTCGGTGACAATCTCCTACAACCTTGCGCTCGGTACAACATTGGAAGCCGCCAACGACAGCATCCAGAAAGCCGTGCTCGGGATGCACCTGCCGGATTCGCTGCACGCCGAATTCGCCGGTGACGCTGCGAATGTGAGCCAATCCACCGGGAGCCAGCCTCTTTTGCTGCTGGCGGCATTGCTGGCAGTCTATATTGTGCTGGGCATTCTCTATGAAAGCCTGGCTCATCCCCTAACCATTATCTCGACATTGCCCTCGGCGGGCCTCGGCGCCCTGCTCGCCCTCTTCATCAGCGGCACGGAGCTGACGATCATCGCATTTATCGGCATCATTCTCTTGATCGGCATCGTCAAGAAGAACGGCATCATGATGGTGGACTTTGCCTTGCAGGGAGAGCGCGATCGCGGGCTTTCCTCCGAGGATGCGATCTACGAAGCCTGCCTCAAGCGCTTCCGGCCAATCCTCATGACGACGCTGGCGGCGCTGATGGGCGCAATCCCCCTCATCATCGCGACCGGGCCAGGTTCCGAGTTGCGCCGGCCTCTTGGCATCACGATCGTTGGCGGCCTGATCGTCTCGCAGATCCTGACGCTTTACACCACGCCGATCATCTATCTCATGCTGGCAAAACTGCACGGCCGGTGGTCCCTCAGGCGTCCTAGTGCCGCCGCGGTCGAGGCATAAAAATCGGAACAAAAGATTCCTGCCCTCATTACCCCCATAGGAGGTATGGAATCATGGACGCTAAATCCTGGGATGGAGCCGTCAAAGTTAAACTCAGAAGCAAGCAATCGCCGCGTGAAGTCAGAAACGTGATGGATGCTGCAGATTGCCTTTTTACCGCATGGCCTCGACATGAAGGCGCTGCCTTTGACGAGGCGCTGAAAGTGTTCGCACAAGTCTTCGACGGACGGCGCAAACCGGCGGCCGCTCGAGAGGCTTTCATTGCCGCGGCGAAGGAGGCCCGGCTTCCAATCGACGCATAAAACGACGTCACATTGGAACTATCCTGCACTCACCGCGTTTGCCTGCAGATTTATAACGCATGCGAGATTTGCAGTAATGAATGCCGGACACTGGACTACCGCCGTTACCATCCACCTTCCCGATATCAATCGTCCCTTGATTGTAAGCAATGCCAGCGAGGCGGCGGCAGTCCTTGCCGACAAATGGCCCACAACCTATGGATATCGATACCAACGCGCACTCTCCGCCTGTGCTGCGGTAGCCGAGAAGCATATGGCGGAGGACGGAGCGCGTTCGGCCTTCATGGACGCTGCCGAAGAAGCAGGCGTTGCCACAGAGAACGGCGCCGCAGCAATCATCTCACTTCTTTCATCCGAACTTACTGACTTCCAATCCCTTTGAATTGCCACCGGATATGCTGTCCGAATGGCAGTTGCGGAACGATTGGAACCCGCCTCATCTCAGCAACGTTTCATGCCCAGACATGAGACAATGGAGAACGCCCATGAAGGATCTCAAATGGAAAAGCCCGGTCGAAGTTTCCTTCGCCCAGGAAGGTTCGAAGGTCGTGCAGAACCCCTTCGAAGCGCTGGTCTGCCTGACAGATATGTGGCCCAGCATCCGCGGCCTCCGGTTCCTAAAGGCACGCAGCGCCTGCCGTGCAGCACTTGATGGCCGCAAGACAGCCGAGGAGGCAAGAGCCGAATTCATCGCCGCTGCCAAAGAAGCAAGGCTGACGATGCATTGACCGGGCAACGGCGGCGGGCGCGAGGAGCCAGCCGGCCGCCGACCTCTACACCAGGCGAAATCCAAACCGAAATGACTACCGCTGGTCGAAACGCGGTATGAGAAAGCCGGTCTTGCGGCGATAGGCTTCATATTCGGGGGCAAGCGGGGACTTGGAGAATTTCTTCTCCTCGCCGAGAGCCGCGCTCACATAGATAATCACAAAGGCGATGACGGGAACGACAGCCCATGTCGACGATGAGGCTATCGCCCATCCCGACCAGAACATCAGATAAGACGTATAGAACGGGTGCCTGAGATATCGGTAGGGGCCTGTCGTCACGATGCTGTCAGGATGGTCAGGATCGAACGCAAAGCGCAGACGCGCCTTGCGCGATGCTGAGACCGCCCACCAGAACAGCGCGGCGGCGCATATTTCTATCACTAGACCGGTGATCTGAACCCAGGCAACCTGGTGTTCGTACCAGGCGAGATAGAGAAAAAACAGCGTGGTCGCGATAACGACTGCGGAGATAAGCTTCGCTCCGGTCGCCATCTTCGGCGAGTAAAAATGCCCCCTCAGCGACCAGGTATAAAAGCCGACGACCAGCAAGCTGACGACCGAAACAGCAAGGTCGAGCATGAATTCCATTCTGACATGCCTCTCTCTATGGTTGCGACCCGATCATCGCGTGTGTTCCAGAATTAGACACATGTCTCATTAAGGCAAGGCTCATGCGACGAATTAGACGTTCCTTTACGATAGCTGTGCACGGTCTGTAGACATGAGTGTGCGATAGCTGACGGGAGTTTCCTCAAAGGGTCGACCTCCCATGGATATCGTCGAGCGCACAATCCACACCTCCCACGGCGCCGTCAGAATAAGCGATACGGAAGGAGCGGGTTTTCCCGTGTTCATGATCCATGGCTCCTCGTGGTCTCGGAAGATCTTTGAAAAGCAGCTGAAAAGCCCGCTTGCGGACGCATGGCGTCTCATCGCCGTCGATCTGCCCGGCCACGGCGATTCCGACAATGCTGAAAATCCACTATCAACCTATTCGATCGCCGGCCTTGCCGATTGCATGGACGAGGTGATCGAGCAACTCGCCATACCGAGGCTTGCTGTCCTTGGCTGGTCGCTTGGCGGCCACGTCGCCATCCAAATGGCAAGCCGGAGCACGAATATAGCGGGGCTCATGCTCAGCGGCGCGCCGCCGGTTCCTCGGGGCCTTATCGGCATGCTGCGCGGCTTTCACCCGTCCTTCGACATGCTGCTGGCTTCAAAGCCGCATTTTTCGGAGCGCGACCGCGATCGCTTCGAGCATCTTTGTTTCGGAACGACGAACGAACCTTCATTCCGTGAGCTGATCATGCGCGCTGACGGAAGGGCCAGAGCAAGGTTTGCCCAGAGCATGATGCGTGGCGAAGGAGCGGATCAGCGACGAACGGCGGAACAGGCCTCCGTGCCGATCGCTTTCGTCGAAGGATCGGATGATCCATTCGTTAGGGCAAGCTATATAGCCGGCCTGAACGTGCCGCTACTGTTCGGCAACGCGCCTCAGATCATCCAGGGCGCCGGTCACGCACCATTCTGGGAAAAACCAGACGAATTCAACGCCTTGCTCCATCGTTTTCTGCAGGACGTTATGGCAAACGAGGCGGCGATCAGCCGTTCGGCAAGACGCATCGTCCAGAGCTGAGCGGAAAGAAACGCATCGCCAGCGCGGCTCTCCTCCGCCAACGTTAGGCTTGCCTTCCTCCGGATGTGATCCACCTACCTGAGTTGTTGATAAACAGCAGGTAGTGTTCGAGCGTATGTCAGAGGATAGGATTAACGTTGCCGACGACGAGCGGGAGCAGACTCCCAGCCAAGCCGAGGATGCCGGCAAGCGCAGAGAAAGCGACGACAACAGAGGCAGGAAAGAGGAGACAGGCGGAAACGCTGGTGATGCCGATCAGGAGAAGAAGCCATCTTTCATCCGTCGGCACCCTTTCGGGCTCGTGCTTGCCATCATTGCCATTATTGCCCTCATCATCATTGGCTACATCGTCTGGCTGATCTATTTCCATCCTTACGAGTCCACCGACGACGCATTTGTCGACGCGAGAAGTTTCTCCGTTGCGGCAAAAGTATCCGGTTATGTGGCCGAGGTACCCGTGACGGATAACCAGCACATCAAGGCTGGCGACGTCATCCTCAAGATCGATCCCCGCGACTATCAGATCGCGCTCGATCAGGCACAGGGTCAGGCGCAGGCAGCGCAGGCCTCGATCGAGAATGCCGATGCCCAGATCGCCGTGGCAGGTGCGTCGGTCGAGCAGGCAAGGGCACAGCAAAACTCGGCAACGGCAGCCCTCCAATATGCTCAGGACGAAGCCGACCGGCAGCAGCAATTGGTCAAGTCGGGCGCCGGTAGCCTTCAGACCACGCAACAGGCGGTCTCGACCCTTCATCAGGATCAGGCAAATCTCGCCCAGACGCAGGCCAGCGTGACCTCGGCACTGAAGAATGAAGCGGCCGTCAAAACCCAGAAGTCGAGCGCGATTGCCAGCCTGACCCAGGCCCAGGCCCAGGTCGAGGAAGCGCAACAGAACCTGAAATACACGACGATCGTTGCCGCCCAGCCCGGCCGCGTGGTGCGGCTGACCGGCGCGAAGGGCCAATATCTCGATGCAGGTCAGGCCATAGCGATGTTCGTTCCGGACGACGTCTGGATCACAGCGAACTTCAAGGAAACCCAGTTGACGGATATGCGCCCCGGCCAGCTTGTCAATCTGACGATCGACGCCTATCCGGATCATAAGCTTACCGGAAAGATCGACTCCATCCAACCGGGGTCCGGAACCGCCTTTTCGCTGCTGCCGGCAGAAAACGCCACAGGCAATTATGTGAAGGTAACGCAGCGCGTGCCTGTCAAAATCGTTGTCGACCACTGGCCGAGTGACGTCGCTATCGGGCCGGGAATGTCCGTGGTCCCGACAGTGACGGTACGGCCGAGGAATTGACATGACGGATATCGCAGGCGGTCAGGGTGCCGACGCCGCGGCGCGCATTCCCAATCCATGGCTCATTGCAATGGTGGTGTCGACGGCGACCTTCATGGAAGTGCTCGACACGACGATCGCCAATGTCGCATTGCGCTACATTTCGGGCGGACTTGCTGTCAGCTCGGACGAAGCATCCTGGGTGGTGACCACCTATCTCGTTTCGAATGCGATTGTTTTGGTCGCCAGCAGCTTCATTGCAAAGCGCTATGGCCGCCGGCGCTTCTATCTCCTTTGCCTCGCCACCTTTACCGTAACCTCGATCCTGTGTGGCCTGGCCTGGAATCTTCAAAGCCTGCTGATCTTCCGGATGATCCAGGGCTTCGCCGGTGGCGGCATGGTGCCTATATCGCAATCCATTCTCGCGGACTCCTTTCCACCAGCAAAACGCGGACAGGCCTTTGCGATGTTCGGTGTCGCAGTCGTGGTCGCCCCCGTCGTTGGACCGACGCTTGGCGGCTATCTCTCCGACAATTTCTCCTGGCATTGGTGCTTCTTGATCAATGGCCCGGTTGGCGTCCTGTCTTTTGCACTGGCCTATTTCCTCGTTCGAGAGCCGGAATCGCTGCGCAAGGAACGCGCGGAGATGCGAAAAAAAGGCACTCGCTTCGATATCATTGGCTTCGCGCTGGTAGCGACCTTTCTCGGCTCCCTGGAACTGGTGTTAGACCGCGGCCAGACCGAAGATTGGTTCGGATCGAACTTCATCGTCGTTACGACGGCCATATGCGTGGCGGCTCTCATTCTGGCTATCATATGGCTGCTGACGAAAACCAACCCTATTCTGGATGTCCGCCTGCTTGCCAGCCGGCAGTTCGGTTCGTGTTTCATCGTGATGCTGGCGACCGGGGCAATTCTGATCGCCACAACGCAATTTCTGCCTGAGGTGCTACAGCAGAATTTCGGCTACACCGCCACCTGGGCCGGCCTTTCCCTCTCGCCCGGCGGCATCGTGACGATGGCGATGATGTTTGTCGCGGGACGCCTGACGTCCATCGTGCAGCCTAAATACATGATTGCTGTCGGAGCTGCGATCATCGCGGGATCGATGTGGGGATTGACCCGGCTTTATGCCGATCTGAATTTCGCTTTCTTCGTCTGGTCGCGCGTCTATATCGGATTGGGACTGCCGCTGATCTTCATTGCGATCACCGCAGCCTCCTACGACGGCCTGCGCAAGGACCAGACGGACCAGGCCTCGGCCATGATCAACGCCGCCCGCAATATCGGAGGCTCGATCGGCGTCTCAATCGCATCCAATGTCCTTGCCCATCGCCAGCAATGGCACCAAAGCCGGCTTGTCGAGCATGTCGTCCCGTCCGATCCGGCTTATCACCAGACGATGCAGGCGATGACGCGTTATTTCGCGCAAAAGGGCGCGACGACCGTTGACGCAGGGTCGCGGGCGACGGCCTGGATCGGTCAGCAGGTCCAGACACAGGCGAGCTATCTGGCCTATATCGACGTCTTTTATACGCTCACCCTCATATCAGCCGTTGCAATCCCGCTCGCGCTCATTCTACGCAACATCGACCTGAAGGGCGGCGAAGGCGGCGGGATGCACTGAGACGCGGTACGTCAGGAAAGCGTCGGGTCCAGCTTGTCGCGGAGCCAGTCGCCGACGATGCTGATCGACAGCGTGGTCAGCATGATGACGAAGGATGGCGTCAGCATGATCCAGGGCGCCCGGGTAATATATTCCCGCCCATAACCGACCATGTTGCCAAGGCTGGTCATCGGCGGCTGCACGCCGAGTCCGAGAAATGACAGGCTGCTTTCCGTCAGGATGATCTCCGGAAACGTGAGCGTCATCGAGACAATTAGCGTCGACGCAATATTCGGCAGGATGTGCTTGAGATAGACCCGCGTCGGGCTGGCACCGATCTGCGTTACAGCAGCGGCATATCCCTGCTTGCTCGCCGATATCGCAAGACCGCGTGCGATGCGCGTGTACCTCTCCCACCCATAAAAACCCATCAGACATATCAGGAGCGGCAACGAGCTACCGAAAAAGGCAAGCACCGCAAGCGACATGATCAGGAATGGCATCGCCGCTTGGAAGTCGGCGAGCATCAGGACGAAATGTTCGACGATCCCGCGGAAATAGGCAGCAAGAAAACCGAGCAGAGTGCCGAAGAAGGCCGAGATCAGCGTCGCGCCGAAGGCGATCACCAGGGAGATGCGGATTGAATCGATAAGGCGGGAAAGAACATCCCGGCCGAGCTCGTCGGTGCCGAGCAGATGGACCGGGTTGCCCGGCAGCGCCAGCCTGTTCTTGAGATCGAAGGCCGTGATGTTGAACGGTCTGATCCAATCCGCCGTCAGGGCTATGAGGATCATTGCGGCAATCCAGAGCAGCCCGGCAGCAACGAAGAGCGAAAAGCGCTTGCGTTTTTTCTTTTCGCTCGAAGCCACGCCGGATGGGAGGGAGATATCAGCCATGGTCTTTCCTTACTCAGGCTTTGGCTTCGCTGTTGCGCAAACGAGGGTCGAGATAGCCGTAGAGAATATCGACGGCGAAATTGGAGAGGACCATGGTCGCCGCGACCATCAGCAGGATGCACTGGACCACGGCGAGGTCGCGGTTCGATACCGCGACGACCAGAAGCCGGCCGACCCCGGGCCACGAGAACAGTGATTCAACAACAACGGCGCCGGCGATCAGCGACCCGACCATGAAACCAGCAATCGTGACGATAGGGATGGCGGCATTCGGCAGCGCATGCCGCCAGACGACCTTCTGCCACGGCATGCCCTTCGCGCTTGCCGTGCGAATATAGGGTTGGCCGAGAATTTCGATCATGGCGCTGCGCGAGACGCGGGCCAAAATACCGACACCACCAACCGTCATCGTCGCGACGGGAAGAATGGCATGTACCCAACTATCCTGGCCGCCCGACGGCAGCCAGTCGAGCGTCACCGAGAAAATCAGCACGAGCACCAGCCCGAGCACGAAGCTTGGCATGGTGAAGCCAATGACAGCACCAGTCATGACTGAACGGTCCACAAGGCTTTCCCGATGCAGGGCGGCATAGACACCCGCGGAGATGCCGATCAGCAATTCGAGGATCAAGGCCGGAACCGTCAGCTCCAGCGTTGCCGGGATGCGCTCCATGACGAGCTTGATCGCCGACTGTCCGTCGCGCATCGAGACGCCGAGATCGCCTCGGGCGATCGCCGCGAAATAGCGCAGATACTGATCCCATAGCGGCTGATCCAGCCCCCATGCGTGGCGAAAGGCGGCGATGGCATCCGGCGGCGCATCAGGCCCCAGAATGATGACGGCCGGATCGCCGGACATCCGCAGGACGACGAAAGCAAAGGTCACCACCAGGATGATGGTCACGATCGCGCGAAGTGCCTTGAAGAGAAGGAAGCGAAGCATGATCACCGGCCCGAAAGAGTGTCGTCTGTTTGCGTATCGAGCAGATGGCAGGCGGCCTTGCGGCCTTCGTCCACAGGCTTAAGAAGCGGAACCTCGATTCGGCAGCGCGCCACCGCGACGCTGCAGCGCGGATGAAAGGCACAGCCTGATGGTCGGGCCGCCGGATTGGGCGGTTCGCCCTGAAGGATGACGCGGTCGCGCAGAGCCGCTCCCGGCACCGGAACGCTCGAGACCAGCGCCCTGGTATAGGGATGCAGAGGCTCGCGGAATATATCCTCCGACGAAGCTTCCTCGACGATGCGGCCGAGATACATCACGGCAACGCGATCGGCGACATTTCGCACAACTTTCAGGTCATGGCTGATGAAGACCATGGCGATGCCGCGCGTCTCCTGCAGGTCGCGCAGGAGATTGACCACCTGCGCCTGAATGGAGACATCGAGCGCTGAAACCGGTTCGTCGCAGACGAGAAGCTGCGGATCGCTGGCAATGGCGCGGGCGATCACCACGCGCTGGCGCTGACCGCCGGAAAGCTGATGGGGGTAGCTGGATTCCTGATCGCGGCGCAAGCCGACGGCAGCCAGCAAGGAGCTCACGCGCTCACGCCGCTCGGCATCGGTGCCTATGCCGTGAACCGCAAGCGGCTCTCCGATCTGCTGGCCGATCGGCAAGCGACGGTCGAGTGCTGCCAGCGGATCCTGAAAAACCAGTTGCATGCGGGCACGGTGCTTGCGCCATGCAGCTGTTTCCAGCGGCGGCATGGCCTGGCCATCGAACTGTACGCTCCCTTCCGTCGGCGTTTCGAGACCGAGCAGCAGACGCCCCATCGTCGATTTGCCCGAACCGGATTCGCCGACGATTCCAAGCGTCGTTGCCGGCGCGACCGAAAGCGACACGCCGTCGACGGCGCGCACCATGGAGGGCTTGCCAAACAGGCTGCGGCGCGAGGCGTAGGTTTTGACCAGATCGCTGGCTTCTATCAGATTGCTCATGCCACCGTCGCTCCCTGAACGGAGGAAACGACGCGCAGGTTCGCGCCTGACATCCCGATCGGATGAAAGCAGGCCGTTGCTCGCCGGTCGCGATCGCCCACCAGCTGCGGGATGGTGTTGTGACAGAGTTCCGACGCATGGGTGCAGCGCGGCGCAAAGGCACAACCACCGGGCAGCCTGCCGGGCTGCGGCACCGTTCCTGGAATTGGCACAAGACGCTCACGGCCGCCATCGATTTGCGCAATCGCATCGAACAGGCCGCGCGTATAGGGGTGCCTTGGCGACTGGAACAACGCCTCCGTCGAACATTGCTCGACGATGCGGCCCGCATACATGACATTGACGCGCTCGCAGATTTGCGAGACGGCGCCGAGATCATGGCTGATGAAGACGATCGCCATGCCGGTCTCTGCTCTGATGGAAATCAGGAGATCGAGGATCTGTGCCTGGATGGTCGCGTCGAGCGCCGTCGTCGGCTCGTCCGCCACCAGGAGATCCGGATTGCCGGCAAGCGCCATGGCAATCATCAGGCGCTGGTTCTGACCGCCGGAGAATTCATGCGGAAAATTATCGAAACGGCGTGGAGCATCGGGAATGCCGACCAGTTCCATCAGCCGGATGGTCTCGTCGCGTGCCGCCTTGCCCGTCAGGCCGCGATGCAGTTCGACGGCCTCGGCGATCTGTCGGCCGGCGCGGATGACAGGATTGAGCGAACTGGACGGATCCTGGAAGATCATCGCGATGCGACCACCGCGCACGCCTTCCAGCGTCGTGCGGGAAGCGCCGACAAGCTGCTGGTCTCCGATGCAGACGTCGCCCGATATCGTCGCCTTACCCGGCAGAAGGCCAAGCGCTGCCAGCCATGTCACCGACTTGCCGCAGCCTGACTCACCGACCAAGCCGACGGCTTCACCCTTCTCGATCGAAAGATCGATACCGTGCAGAACTCGTGTGCCGCTGAAGGCGACAGTCAGATTGGAGATTTCCACCAACGGCATTTCTGCCTCCTTGGTATTATTGTATGGGCGGCGCAGCAACCATGCGGTCGCGCCCGCCATGAGGGAACGGGCCGGAATTGCTCCCGGCCCGCCTGTTTCCTTAGGCCCAGTTGCCTTGGCGGAATTCCATGGCGAATGCCGATGCAGCTTTCCACTTGATCGACTTCGCCTTGGCGGTGAAGACGGCGTTCTGGTGCAGGACCGTATAGGCGGGGTCTTCGCGTTCGCAGATTTGCAGCATGCGGGCGAAGGCGTCATGACGCTTGACGCGGTCCGTGCTGGTCTCGAGGAACGTCGAGAGCGTATTCATCTCTGGGTTCGTCCACTCACCGACCTGCTGCTGCTGACCGTTCGGGCCGTGCTGAGCAACGATGGAAGAGACCGGATCGTTGAAGGCTGCCGAGTTCGACCAGTCGCGCACGCCGCGCGTCGGACCTTTTTCGAGGATCGCCTGCCAGTTTTCCTTCATGGCGATCTCGACGTTCAGGCCGACCTGGTTCCACATCTCCACGAGAACCTGCGCCGTCGGCGTCTGGTTGGTGTAGTAGTTGTCGAGCAGGCGGTAGGGGATCGAATCGCCCTTGTAGTTGGCTTCCTTCAGGAGCTGGCGCGCCATGTCCGGGTTATATTCCGGCACGGTCCAACCCTTGACGAACATGTCGCCATAGAAGTCCCACTGCAGGCCGGCGGGAACGACGGTGCGGCCGGCCCAAAGTGAATCGACGATCGCCTGCCGGTCGATGGCATGGCTGAAGGCGCGACGAACCAGCGGGTTGGCGAGCTGCGGGTGGTTCTTGTCGAATACGGTCAGGCGGTGATTGGTGATCGTACCTCCCTGAACCTCGAAAGCAGCGTTCTTCTCGATGCCGCTGATCTGGTCCGGCGGGATGTCGCAGGCAAACTGATATTCGCCCGAAAGCAGGCCGTTGACGCGCGATGCGACTTCCGGAACTTCGACAAAGCGGATCTGCTTCAGCGGCGGGCGGCCACCCCAGTAATCGTCATGGGCTTCATAGACGAGATAGGTGTCCGGCTTGAAATCAACGACGCGGTACGGACCCGTCGTGATCGGCGCGCGGGCCCAAGAGAGATAGCTCTTGGAGTCTTCCCAGCCGCGGCGGCTGGCGATGGCGCTGGCAACCGTCGACAGGCGGCCTTCGATGGTGACATCCGGCGAGCCGTTGACGAAGCGAACGGTGTACTTGTCGACAACCTCGACGCCGCGCAGTGCCGGCCAGAAACGGCGGGCGGTCGCCGGAACTTCAGGCGGCAGATCCTTGCCTTCGTTGCGCAGCGGATTCGTGTCGTTTATGTAGATCGTCTTGCCCGTGCTCGGCTGGGTCTCGCCGAACATGCGCTGCTTGCTGAACGTGAAGGCGACGTCCTCGGCAGTCATCTCGTCGCCATTGTGGAACTTGACGCCCTGGCGCAGCTTCAGCTCGACCGTCTGGTCGTCGATACGGCGCCATTCCGTTGCAAGCTCCGGACGGGTAACGAGACCGCCGAGCCAGTTGATGCCGATCAGGTTTTCCCAGAGCGAGGAATTGAAGATGCGCTGGCCGACATTCGACTGCTCACGCAGCGGGTCGAGCGTATTGGTGTTGGAGATCTTCTGAACCGCGATCGTAATGGACGGGCGGGTGTCGGATTGGGCAATCGAGAAGCGCGGCAGGATCAGCGAGCCGGCAGCGGCTGTCGCCATGCCGAGCGCGCTGCGGCGGGTAATATTGACCATGGGTATCTCCTTTGTTTCTATGGTCGCACCGGCCAGCGCCTGCGGATCGGAGCGATAACGGACAGGCGTTCGCCGGCATGCGCGCCGTCGAACCAAAATCATCTTGCAAAATCGGGATCAGACGTCGGGAACGACCTCCGCCGAAGACGGGATGCTGCTTGCGATTGCGCTCAGGCATCCGGACGGCAGGAGGGGAACGTTTTCCGCGTAAGGCCCCGCTGTGAGGGCGCTGTTTGAAGGCGGAGTGTTTCACCCGCATGACTGTTGTCACAAGTTTCTATGACATTGACGGAAAGGAAGAAATTTCATTCGGCCGTCCGGTTGCTTGGGTGTAGATTCAAGCGCCGGATCGGCAAGTTCTGCCGCGGCGGCAAAATCGCGCAAAAAATGTTATTTTGTTGCGGAATCGCGGCCGGTTTTCTAAAGAAAATGTCTGCAGAAGGCCTTTGAGATCAAAAAATAACCCAAAGGTTCTTCGGAGGGGCCCCAAGTCTGCTTTTACCGAAAGTGTACGCGGCAGCGTGCGCCCGAGGACGTTGCGGGTGTTTACAAGGGTTCTGCCGAACCATCCAAGGAGAGAAGACATGACTCTGAAAACACTCAGCGGCCTAACCTTCGCCGCCGCGATGGCGCTGGCTCCAATGGCGCATGCCGACATCACGATCGGCCTTGTTGCTCCGCTGACCGGACCGGTTGCCGCCTATGGCGAGCAGGTCAAGAACGGCGCGCAAACTGCAGTTGACGAGATCAACAAGAAGGGCGGCATTCTCGGCCAGAAAATCGTCCTCAAGCTGGCAGACGATGCCGGCGAACCCAAGCAGGGTGTTTCCGCAGCCAACCAGCTTGCCGGCGAGAACATTCACTACGTCGTAGGACCGGTTACTTCGGGCGTCGCCATTCCGGTTTCCGACGCGCTTGCCGAAAACGGCATCCTGATGGTGACGCCGACGGCCACCGCGCCGGACCTGACGAAGCGTGGCCTGCCGAACGTGCTGCGCACCTGCGGCCGTGACGACCAGCAGGCCGAGGTTGCCGCAAACTACGTATTGAAGCAGTTCCCCGGCAAGAAGGTCGCGATCGTTAACGACAAGGGCGCCTATGGCAAGGGCCTGGCCGACGCCTTCAAGGCAACCCTGAACAAGGGCGGCGTGACCGAAGTTCTCAACGACGCAATCACCCCCGGCGACAAGGACTTCAGCGCTCTCACCACGCGCCTGAAGGCAGCGAATGTCGATGTCGTCTACTTCGGCGGCTACCACCCGGAAGGCGGCTTGCTCGTTCGTCAGCTGCATGACCTGTCGGCCAATATCACGCTGATCGGCGGCGACGGTCTCTCGAACACCGAGTTCTGGACGATCGGCACGAGCGCCGCAGCTGGCACCGTGTTCACAAATGCTTCGGACGCGCTGAAGAACCCGGACTCGCAGGCAGCAGCCAAGGCCCTGCAGGACCGCAACATTCCGCCTGAAGCCTTCACGCTGAACGCCTATGCTGCCGTCGAAGTGATCAAGGCCGGTATCGAGAAGGTCGGCAACGCGGATGACGCCATGGCCGTCGCCGCTGCCTTGAAGTCCGGCGAACCGGTCGCGACCGCAATCGGCAAAGTGACCTACGGCGAAACCGGCGACCTCACCTCGCAGAGCTTCTCGCTCTACAAGTGGGAAGACGGCAAGATCGTTCCGGCTGAATAAGCGCCCGACGATGCTCACAACCATGCCGGATCATATCCGGCATGGTTCGACGGTCAGTTGACATATTGAGGATTCTTCTTCTGCTATATTTGTCCCGCTCAAACCACAGCTAGTGGCGGAACGCGGGTCACTCCGTTAACTCTGATGATCGGATAGCAAGAGTGACCTTCCTGCACGAGACGACCCTGCTGATCGAAGCCTTCGTGCGCGACTACGGGCTGATTGCCCTTTTCATTATTCTCTATTTCGAATCCTTTGGCGCGCCGCTACCTGGCGAAAGCGCAACGATCGGTGCCTCTGTCCTGGCGATAAGGGGCGATTTTTCCATCATCGACGTCTTCCTGGTCGTATGGGTTGCCGCGGTTCTCGGAGACAGCACCGGCTACGCGATCGGGCATTTCGGCGGCCAACCGCTGCTCCAGCGTTACGGGCCACTTGTCAAGTTAACGCCGGAGCGGCTCGAGAAACTGCAAGACCTTTTCAAGCGACGTGGGCCAATCATCGTTGTCGGGGCTCGTTTCGTCGTCATCCTGCGCCAGCTCAATGGACTGGTGGCTGGCTCCGCCGCCATGCCCTGGCGCTATTTCGCAATGGCCAACATAGCAGGCGCGGCGATATGGGCTGGGGTCTGGAGCTTCGGCACTTATTATCTGGGTGATTTCTTTGGCCGGCATTTGACATCGATCAGCGATGTTTTTCGCTAAAGGCAAGTCTTCCATTCATGAAACGGCCCCGGAAAGCGGCTATTGAAGCTCATGGTCGATAATAGGAGTGTGCATGCATCTGGCTTTGGCTTTGTTCATTCCGGTCTGCTGGGTAATCTGGGCTTTGATCTGGTTTCTCGCAGCCTGGCGCGTCAAGCAGACCGTTCGTCATGAAGACCCGTTGTCTCGGCTGTCGAATACGCTGCCGCTCTGGCTTGCGGCATTTCTGCTGGTATCGCCGCCGATCTGGCCGGATTTTCTGACTGCTCGGCTTTTTCCCGGGACGCTTGGGATCTTTATCCTGGGCGCCGCTCTTGTCGTCGTCGGCCTCTGTTTTGCGATATGGGCGCGCTACCATATCGGCCGCAATTGGAGTGGCGTCATAACCGTCAAGCAGGATCATGATCTCGTGCGCACGGGCCCCTATTCCATCGTGCGTCATCCGATCTATTCCGGTCTTCTGCTTGCGATCGTCGGCTCGGCCATTGCTCGCGGGAATTCGGCCGCTATCATCGCTGTTGCACTGGTCCTCTTTTCCTTCTTGCGGCGCGTCAGCGTCGAGGAGCGCTGGATGACGGAAACCTTTGGCGCAGCCTACGACGATTACCGTGCATCGACGCCGGCGTTGATCCCGTTTGTAAAATAACCGGTTTGACCTACGAGGCCTTTTTCAGCGGCTGAGTTTTGCCAGCCTCCTCGCCGGCTCTGACGAGAAAATCCAGAAGCCTGTTTTCCTCGGCGCGCAGTCCTCTGAGCGGCTCGTGAAGGCTTTGCAGATCGCTTTCTGTCAATGCTCGCTCCTTGTCGGCAAGCGCTATGATTCCAGGGTGGATATAGCTTGAGCGGGCGATCGCAGGCGTATTGTGTAGCACCTCCGCCGCAGCCTCCGACATCTCCTTGACCGTTGGCCGCCTGCCCGCCTCGATGGCGCGGCGAGCGGCACCGAAAGCGGCGAGAGAGCCACCCCAGGTTCTGAAGGTCTTGGCAGAGACCGTAATGCCAGAAATCTCCGCCAGATATGCATTGAGCCGGCCTGAATCGATCGGCCTCAGCTCGCCGTTCTCATCCTTCCAGACAAACAGCTGGCGGCCTGGCAGGTCGGCGATTTCCTCCAGCACCTTCTGCAACCGCGGATGCTTGAGACTGCGCTGGACGCGTTTGCCGCCCTTGGCGACAAATCGGAGTTCCATTTTGCCGTCCGATATTTTGAGGTGCTTCTTCAGCAACGTCGTCGCACCGTATGTGCCGTTCTGCTCAAGATAGGTTCGGTTACCCACGCGCAGATGCGCCTCATCAAGTAAGGTCGTCAAAGCCGCCAATATGCCGTTGATGTCTTCCGGACCCGCATCCAGATGACGAATGACGGTGCGACGGATCTGGGGCAGCGCCCGGGCAAAATCCACGAGCTGATCGAATTTCTCCACGCTCCGGAAGGATTGCCAATCCTTATGGTAGCGATACTGCTTGCGTCCCCGCGCATCGAAACCCGTCGCCTGCAGATGGCCGTTCTCCTGCAAGCAGATCCAGACATCGTTGTAGGCCGGCGGCAGGCCGAGCGCAGCGATCCTCTGTCGACGCGCCTCCTCGCCGAGCAGGCTGCCGTCCGGTAATCTGTAACAGAAACCCCTGCCCTTGCGGTATCGCCTGATGCCGGGCTCGCTGTCGCTGACATAGACCAGCCCGAGATCGAAGATGAGGCTGTCGTCGATGCCAAATCCCATCAGTGTCTCCTGACCAGTCTTGCAAAGTGAAACCAGCGGCGACGCTCCGGCTTCTTGCCCTCCGGCGGAGCGCTCTCCTTCGTTCGTGGTGCGAAAATTGCGACGCTGGCACCGTAGACCATGGCCGCGCCATCAACCGGATGGATGGAGAAAGCCTCCTCCGCACCGGTATCGGCAATCCGCTGCCAATGCTTGATATCGTTCACCGAAGGAAGCGTGAATTCGCAATCGCCACCGGAATTGAACACCAGAAACAGATCGTCCATGGTGTCAGTCTCGGCAGCATGGATGCTCTTGCCGAGATAGACGCCGAGCACACGAAGACCGCCGTCCTGCCATGCACCATCATCCATGAAATTGCCGTCAGGCTTGTACCAGGCGATCTCGACGCGGCCATTCTCATCCGTCTCACCTGTCAGGAAGCGCTCCTGGTGAAGGACGGGATGCGCTTTGCGAAAAGCGATCGCCTTGCTGCAGAAGTCGACGAAGGGATCGTTCAAGCCGGTCCAATCCGTCCACCCGATCTCGTTATCCTGACAATAGGCGTTGTTGTTGCCGCCCTGACTATTACCGACCTCATCGCCGCCGAGGATCATCGGAACGCCTTGGCTAAGCATCAGCGTCGCCATCATGTTGCGGCGACGGCGGGCGCGCGCCTTGATGATCTCATCATTATCGGTGGCGCCTTCGGCACCCATATTGTCGGAGTGATTATCGGAATGGCCGTCCCGGTTGTCCTCGCCGTTCGCCTCGTTGTGCTTGTCGTTGTAGGAAACCGTATCCATCAACGTGAAGCCATCATGAGCGCTGAGCAGATTGATCGACGTGGTCACGCCGCGGTCGGAATGATTGAACTGCCGAGCAGATCCAGTGATGCGAGAAGCAAGCTTCGACACCAGACCGTCGTCACCCTTCCAGAAGCGCCTGACGCCATCGCGAAACTTGTCATTCCATTCGCGGAAAGGATGCGGAAATCCACCGACCTGATAACCGCCTTCACCGACATCCCACGGCTCGGCAATCAACTTTACGCCGGCCAGGATGGGGTCCTGCCGGATTGCGTCGAAAAAGCCACCTTCACGGTCGAAATCCATATATTCCCGGCCGAGCGTGCTGGCGAGGTCGAAGCGGAAGCCGTCGATGTGCATGACGCCGACCCAGTAGCGCAAGCTGTCGAGCACCATGCGCAGCACCATCGGATGCGCAACGTTCAGCGTATTGCCTGTGCCCGTGGTGTCGAAGGTGTGTCTGGGTTCGTCGGGCGACAGGCGATAATAGCTGAGATTGTCGAGACCACGGAAGGAGAGCGTTGGGCCACGCTCGGAACCCTCGGCGGTATGATTATAGACGACATCCATGATGACCTCGATGCCGGCGGCATGGAAGGTCTTCACCATGGTCTTGAATTCGGTGATCTTGCTGCCCGACATATATCGGGAATGCGGCGCGAAGAAACCGAGCGTCTGATAGCCCCAATAATTGCGCAAATCCTTCTCGAGCAGATAGCGGTCGTCGAGGAAGTACTGGATCGGCAGCAGCTCGACTGCCGAAATGCCAAGCTTAGTCAGATGAGCGATAATCGGCTCGCTGCACATGCCAAGGAATGTGCCCCTGAGCTTGTCGGGGACATCAGGATGCGTCATCGTCATGCCGCGCACATGGGCTTCGTAAATGACGGTATCCGTCCATGTCCTGCGGATCGCCTTGTCGCCATCCCAATCGAACTGCGGATTCTGGACGACGCCCTTGACCATGAAGGGAGCGCTGTCACGCTTGTCGAAGGACAGATCACCACCCTTTCCGCCGATCGTATAGCCGAACAGGGCATCATCCCAGACAAGGTCGCCGACGATTTGCTTGGCATAGGGATCAAGCAGCAGCTTGTTCGGGTTGAAGCGATGTCCGGCCTTCGGATCATATGGCCCGTGTGCACGATAGCCATAGATGGTTCCGGGGCTGATCCCGGCAATGTAACCGGACCAAATGTCGCCTTCTCGCTTCGGAAGCGGAAGGCGCGCGACCTCCTCTTTTCCATCCTCGGAGAAAAGACAAAGCTCAACCTGCTCCGCATGCGCGGAGAAGACGGCAAAATGCGTGCCGTCACCCGTAAATTCCGCGCCGAGTTCCGGCTTCAGGAAGTCCAGTTCCGAGAATGAAAAACTCATGGAATGCGCCTCGCCGCCTGGTTCGATCCGATATGACTTTGCGCAAACGGACACGCCCGGTTCTCCGCTGCAACGAGCCGTTTGTGCGGCCGCTTCCAGCAGGCAGAAGCAGTTTGTATTCACCATGCCACGCCGCGGATTGACAACGTCAATCCTTCGCGAAAGTTCCTTGCGGTGGCAAATTCAAATAGATAGGGCGACAAGCCCACCCTTTGGACAAGGGACTTAAGGTGATGCATGCGCCCACAGAAAATAGAGCCGGCGCCATCGAGACGCCGGCTCCTGGAGCTTCCTGAGCGATATTTTAGACCCGCTCGAGCGCGATGGCGATGCCCTGGCCGACGCCGATGCACATGGTCGACAGCGAATAGCGGCCACCGGTTTCCTTGAGTTCCAGAGCAGCCGTGCCGGTGATCCGAGCGCCGGACATGCCAAGCGGATGACCGAGCGCGATGGCGCCGCCGTTGCGATTGACGCGGGCATCGTCATCGGCAATCCCGAGTTCGCGCAGAACCGCGAGGCCCTGCGAGGCGAAGGCCTCGTTGAGTTCGATGACGTCGAACTGCTCCTGGGTCATTCCGAGCCTAGCCATCAGCTTGCGTGATGCCGGGATCGGGCCGATGCCCATGATCCGCGGCGGAACGCCTGCGGCAGCGCCGCCGAGAATGCGGGCGATCGGCGTCAGGCCATACTTCTTGGCCGCAGCTTCAGACGCGACGATCAAGGCGGCCGCGCCATCGTTGACGCCGGAAGCGTTGCCTGCCGTCACGGTTCCGCCTTCCTTCTTGAAGGGGGTGCCGAGCTTGGCCAGCGCTTCCATGGTGGTTGCGCGCGGATGCTCATCCTTGCCGACAACAATGGGATCGCCCTTGCGCTGCGGGATGGTGACAGGAGTGATCTCCTTCGCCAGCCGTCCGCTTTCCTGGGAGGCTGCTGCCTTCGCCTGGCTGCGC